>NZ_JBNOZL010000009.1:141897-350845 GCF_050311635.1 Isoptericola nanjingensis
CCCCCCACGGACGTGCCGGAGGGTGCGCGTCGGGGCCCCGCGCTGCGCTCGCAAGCTCGCTCCGCGCACCCCACCGCGCACCCTCCGGCACGACCTCCAGTTGATTCGCCGCTCAGGTCACGTGGGGTCGGTGTCGTCCCACGAGGCGGCGGCCGCTTGCTTCAGCTTTTCGACGTAGCCAACGAGCAGCCCCAAGTTCTCCTCGTCGTTCATGCCATCGGTCACGCGCACCGACCAGCCGACTCCGCCGTCAGGCTCGTCGAGCTTGACGAACGCGAGCACACCGGACGGGGTCGTGCCCTCGGGAAGCGGGAGTAGCTGGAGTCCTTCCAGGACGTCGCCCACTGGAAGGTACTCGTCAGATTCCTGCTGGTCAGGATCAGCGGCAGGCTCGGCCGCGAGGTCATCGGTCGTCATGTCGGCAATCGTCCTCCCGCAGCGGCCATGGTGTCGCACGGTGGACCGGTTACTGTCCGGCACCGCACCGACCGCCGAGCATCCGGCCGGCTCCGGCCCGCGTCAAGGGCGCCTGCGGCGTCGCTGCGCGATGGCCTGCGGCCACCCCTGGACCCGGACCTCCGCCGACCTCTTGTGCTCCGCTATCGGTACGGCGCCTCCGAGTGTCCCCACCGGCCGAGGTGTCGAGAGGCCGCCGGATTGCCTCCGTTTTGGTCGGCGGATCGGTGCCGGAGGGTGCAAACCGATCCAACGGGCGAAGTCGTAAAAGGCCAGGTCAGGTGCCAGAACAAGCCAGGCGAGCAGGGCGGGCCAACGCGCAGTTTTCAAGCCCACCGCTACCGCCACCCGAAGGGCCCCACCTGCATGAGTCTGCCGCGGTGGGGCCCTTCGTCGTTCCTCGCACCTCGCCACGGCGCATGGACTCGCACTCAGTGCATGATGCGTCTCTTACCCGCGGCCCCGGCGATGGCGACCGCCGTCGCGAACAGGGTCACGACCGTCGCCGTCGTCATGATGGACGCATCGAGGGGAAGCATCGGGCAAGCGGCAGGCACGTCGTCGTCGGGGCAGGTGCGCCACGGCTGCATGAAGAAGACGACGGACACGACGGCACCCAGTACGGCCAGCAAAATGCCGCCGACAAGCATGAAAGTCGACGCACGAGTCCTCATCCGGCGAGAGTAGGGAACGGCGGGCCTCGGACTCGGCGCCGGACAAGAACTTCACCCGGGACTACGCCTGGTCGAGCGCGTCCCAGTCCCTCCGGAGCAGCCCGAAGACCCACGAGTCGGAGACGTCGCCGTTGACGACGCAGTCTTCGCGCAGGGTTCCCTCGTGCACGAACCCCAGCTTCTCCAGGATGCGGGCGGACGCCGCGTTACGGGTGTCCGTCTCGGACTGGACGCGATTGAGGGGCAGCGTGTCGAAGGCCCACCCCAGCAGGGCGCGGGCTGCCTCGGTCGCGTAGCCGTTGCCCCACATCTGCTCGCCGAGGCAGTAGCCCAGCGTCGCGCTGCGGAAGTCGGGGTTCCACTCGAACAGGCCGCACCAGCCGACGAAGGCGCCGTCGGAGGCGCGGTCGATGGCCACCCGGGCGCCGGTCCCTTCCTCCTCGATCGTCCGGGACATGGCGACGAAGCGGTCGGCGCGCGCCCGGTCGGTCCACGGCGGGGAGTCCCAGTAGCGCAGCACGTGGGCGTCGCTGTGCATCGCGAACAGGGCGTCGGCGTCGTCGTCGGCGACCGGCCGCAGCCGCAGACGGTCGGTGGTCAGCGTCGGGGTGGGCAGCGGCACGCGCCCATCGTGGGCGTTCGCCGTGCTGCCGTCACGGCAAATACCCGCCCACCGTGCGGCGTCGAGCCGATGAGTCCGCCGCCGTCGCGCCGTCTGCAGAACGACCGTCGACCCGAGGGACACACGATGAAGCTGCTGCTGACATCCGCAGGCGTGCGGAACGCGGCGATCCGCGCCGCGCTGGAGGACCTGCTCCCGCGACCGGTCGCGGACTGCACCGCCCTCGCCATCCCCACCGCGCTGTACGGGCACCCGTGGGTGGGCCCGGGGCGGAACGCCTGGAACTTCATCACCGGCACCACGGACCACATGACCGGCCTCGGCTGGAAGTCGGTCGGCGTGCTCGAACTGACCGCGCTGCCGAGCATCCCCGAGGAGCGCTGGGTGCCGCTGGTGCGGGAGACCGACGTCCTGCTGGCCGCGGGCGGCGACGCCGGCTACCTCGCCTACTGGATGCGACGTTCCGGCCTGGCCGACCTGCTGCCCGAGCTCGACGACGCCGTGTGGGTCGGGATGAGCGGCGGGAGCATGGTGATGACGCCGGCCATCGGGGGGGAGTTCGTCGGCTGGCTGCCGCCGGACGGCGAGGACGCCGCCACGCTCGGCGTCGTCGACTTCTCGATGTTCCCCCACCTTGGCCACCCCGACCTGCCCGACAACACGGTGGCCGCGGCCGAGCGCTGGGCGGCGGCGCTCGGCGGCCCGGCCTACGCCGTCGACGACGAGACGGCGTTCGTGGTCGACGACGGCGCCGTCGAGGTCGTGTCCGAGGGGACCTGGCGGAAGCTGGCCTGACCGGCGGTCGCTGTACCTTGGCCTGCGGCGGCCGGGCACCGGCCGGCCCGCACCGATCGGCCCCTCACCAGGAGACCACCACCGCATGACGACGCACCACGACGGATACCCGGACGAGCAGGGCCCCAGCCCGCTCCGCGCTGCCGCGGTGGTCGGTGTCGCGCTCATCCAGGCGGGGCTCGCCGGGCTGTTCGTGACGACGTGGTGGCGGCACGTCCAGACGCTCGTCGAGTCGCCGGAGGTCGTGCCGGTGCTGTTCCGGCTGCTGTCGGCGGTGCTGTTCGTGTGGGTCGTCGCGGCGGAGGTCCGCGGGCTGCTGCGGGGCCGCCGGTCGCCGCTGCTGGTGGTGGCGGTCGCGGCGGTCGCGACCGTCGGGGTGCTCCTGCTCGAGGTCCTCGCGCCCCGCTGACCGGACCCGGTCAGGGGATGAGTTCCGCGGCGAGCTGGTTCATCGCCGCCTCGGAGCACTCCGCCGTCGTCGTGGGGAGCACCATGACCGCCTGCGGGTAGGTCGCGCGGTAGGAGTACGGGCCGACCTCGTAGGCGACCGTGCTGTACGGGAACGAGCCGCCGTCCCTGTCGACCTCCAGCACGTACGCGAGCCGCACCGTCTCGCCGGGCTTCAGCGTGATCCCCTCAGGCCCGACCACGGAGGTCTCCTCCCAGCCGGGGTCCTCCGGGTCGTACGCGGTGCCGAAGACGACGTCCGGCGAGGGTGGCACGACGCGCACCTCGTGCACGCGGAGGCCGGGTGTCGCGGCGGGCTCGACCTTGCTCACGTGCACGGTGGCGCCGGTCGTGTTCGACAGCGTGGGGGCTTCGTTCACCTGGAGCGGGCCGTCCCACGGCACGCAGCTGCCGGCGCCGGGCGCGCGCAGTTCGTCGCCGTAGACCAGCGAGGAACCGACGGCCCGGTAGTACGCCCACCCGCCGACCCCGCAGGCGAGGGCGACGACGACCGCGACGGCGATCGGCAGGCGATGGCGAGGAAAGGGACGGCCGGTGCGCGCCGTCGTGCGGGCCATGTCGACTCGGTCGTCCACGGCGAGATCATAGGACGCGGCGGGAACACCAGGAGGGCACGCTCGCCGCGCGCGTCACGCCGTTCGACCCGGCCTTCCGGAGGTTCGCGGACGCGTGCCTCGCCGGGCCGCCGAACCCGTCCCTGGTGCGGGTGGACGACGTCATCCCGCTCCGCCACCCCGACGTCGTCTCCCTGCGCCGCCCGATCGAGGACCTCCTCTCCGACTTCTCCCGCGCGGACCTCGAGGACTTCCTTCACACCCCCGCCTTCGTGCCCGGACCGGACACGGACGCGCTGCGCCGCGCCCTGGAAGGGCTGACGCTGGGAGACGATCAGCGCACGACGTCGTAGACCACGTGCACCGCCGTCGTCGACGGCGTCGCACTGCGCTGCACCAGGGTGTGGCCGTGGCCGCCCACGAAGAGCGGCGTCCCGTCGCCGAGGACGACGGGGGAGAGGTGCAGGACGAGCACGTCGAGCAGCCCGGCGTCCAGCGCGGAGCCGACGGTCGCGCCCCCGCCCATGAGGACGACGTCCCGGTCCCCGTCGCCAGCCTCCGCCGCCTCACGGGCCTGCGCGACGGCGTCGCGCAGGCCGGTGGTGACGAACGTCCAGAACGCGAGCCGCGTGCGTACGGGCGGGTCGCTCGTGACGACGAAGAACGGCGGCCGGCCGACCTCGCGGGCGCCGTATCCCACCTCGTCGTTCCAGCCCTGCGGCCCGTCGACGACGTCGAACAGGTTGCGCCCCAGCACGACGGCGCCGCTGCTCGCCGTGGCGGAGCGCAGCTGCTCCCGGTCCACCGGGTCGTCGCTGAACGCCCACGTGTGCAGGGCCTCGCCGCCGTCGCCGAGGCCGTTCTCGGGTCCCGGGTTCGGTCCGGTGACGAACCCGTCCAACGAGATCGAGATGTCGCCCACCACTCTGGTCATGGGTGGTGGACCGTCGCGGCGGCGAGGAGTCATCGCCCGCGACGTCAGCGGACGGCGGCGACGAACGCGTCGACCTCGTCGCGCGACCGCAACCGGTGAAACTCCACGTGCGAGTGCGCGGGGTCGGCCATCGCTGCGCCGTACCGTTCGGGGTACCGGTCCAGCTGCTCCCACGACCAGCGGACGATGGAGCTCTTGCGCCACGGCGCGAGGACGTCGCGCCAGCGCTGCCGATTTCCGGTGCCCGTCCACAGCTCCGTCCGGTCGAGGGCACGCAACAGCGTGCGCCGATACACCTGTGCCATGACGACCGACCGCGGCGGGTCGAGCCAGACGACGGCGTCGGCGCGCGCCCAGACCTCTGCCTGCAGGTGGGAGTAGTTCCCATCGATCACCCAGCTGTCCGCGGCGATCTCGGCACGTGCGTCGGCCTCGAAGTCGTCGCGGGGACGCGGCGTCCAGTCGGGACCCCAGAACAGGGCGTCCAGCTCGACGTGCCGCACCCCGAGCCCGGCCGCCAGGCGCTTCCCGACCGTGGACTTCCCCGACCCGGCCGCCCCGACCACCGACACCCTGCGCATCGCGGAAACCTAGCACCGGTCGCGGCGGCGTCGGCCGGCATGCCCGCCGCGGATCTAGGCTGCGAGCACGCGAGAGGCGCGGACAGGACGAAGGAGACCGATGAGCCCACGACCGTCGCCGGTCCTCGTCCCTGCACCGCGGTCGGACGACGCCGCCTGGACACGGTGGGGCATGTGGTGGCTCCCGCTCGGCCCGGCAGTGGTGGCGTGCTACGCGACGGTGATGGTGATGACGATCCTGGTGCTGGAGCCGTTGGCGGCGATGCCCGGCATGACTCAGGCGGAGATCTACGGGGCCTTGGCGGCGGCGGGGTGGACGGTGGCCGGCAGCGTGCCGTTCCTGGTGGCGTGGGCCGCGTTCGGGGTCGGGCTGTCGGTCGCGGGGTGCGCCGTCGCGCTCCGGCGGCGGGTGGCCCCCGACACCGCTGTGGCGTGGCAGCTCGCCGTGCTCGCGCTGGGCGCGCCGGCGTACTTCTGGGGCGGCTTCGGCATGGGCATGGACCTCGCCGACACCTTCATGATCACCGGCGGCGACCACTCCGCCGTCCCGTCGGTCCTGTACGCCGTCAGCGGCGGAGCGCTCGCGGCGCTGGTCGCGCTGCAGGTGCCGCGCGCGGTGCGGTGGGTGCGCGCCCGGCGCGGCTGACCGCGCTCAGCGACGGGCGAGGAGTCTGGCGATCCGGGCGTGCGTCATGAACGACTGGTTCATGCGCCGGTAGGCGTGGAAGTTCAGCACCACGTGGGCGTCCTGCCGCGGGTAGAAGAACAGGTGGGTGGCGAAGTGCCCGAGGCCGCCGACGGGCTCGGGCAGCCCCCGGAGGAACGGCGGTGTGAACTCGCCGAACCGGATGGTGACGGTGCCCGCCCCGTAGTGGATCCCGCGGCGCAGGCGGTGCCGCGGCCGGTTCATCCAGGCCAGGGTCGCGGGGGAGACGAGGCGGCCGCCGTGCAGGGCGCGCTGGAAGGCGACGAGGTCCGACGGCGGGGAGACGATGCCGCCCCCGGCCCAGTCGAGGCTCATGCTCAGGGCGCGGCTGAGCTCGTGGTCGCCGATCCAGAACGGCGCGACGTCGAGGCCTGCAAGGTCGTCGGGTGTGCGCGCGTCGGTGTACGGGGTGGAGCTGCGCTCCATCCCGGCGGGGGCGAGGACCCGCTCGCGCAGGACGTCGTTGAACCGGCCCCCGGTGACCTCCTCGACGATCCGGCCGAGCAGGACGAAGCCCGGGTCGCCGTAGCGGAACCGCTCGCCCGGACGCCCGACGGCGGCGTGGCCGCGGACCTCGTCGAGCAGAGTCGTGGGGGTCCATCGCCGGTCGGGACGCCCCGCCGTGACCTCGAGGGAGTACGCCGTCTCGCGGACGCCTGACGGCTCGAAGATGTCGGGCAGCCCGCTGGTGTGGGTGAGCAGGTGCTCCACGGTGACGTCGGCGCCGACGTCGACGCCGGGGGCGGCAGGGAGGTCGTCGAGGTCGCTCCCCGGGAGCACCTTCCCCACCGGGGTGTCGAACCCGAGCCGGCCCTGCTCGACGAGCAGCGCGACGAGCGTGGCGGTCATGACCTTGCCGATGCTGGCCGCGTGGAACGGCTGCGACCCGCCCGACTCGAGCTCGAGCCCCGGCGCGACGACCAGCACCTGGGGCGCCGGCATCGACGGGCGCCGTCGGGCGATCCGGTCCAGCCTCGCCCTCAGGCGGTCGATCTCGCGTGACGTGCTCATGGCCTCTCCTCCGTCGATAAGTCTCATAGACATGTCTACTAGACAGGTCTATGAGGGTCAACGGTCTAGGGTCGGACCATGGCGCACGTGATCCTCGGGCTGCTCCTGCTGCGGCCGGCCAGCCTGTACGACCTGGTGAAGCACTTCGAGGCGTCGGTCTCGCTGTTCTACAGCGCCAGCTCAGGCAGCATCCGGCGCGCCCTGGAGACGCTGCTGACCGGGGGTCTCATCGAGGTCGCCGACGTCGCTCCGGGGGCGCGGGGCCGCAAGACCTACCGCGTCACGGACGCCGGCAGCGCGGACTTCCGCGCCTGGCTGACCGGCCCGGTGAGCGGGCCCGACACGGAGGCCGCCGTCCTGCCGCGCCTGTTCTTCCTCGGCCTGCTCGAGCCGGACGAGCGAGCCGCCGTGCTGCCTCGGCTCACGGCGCGGGTCGAGCAGGACGTCGCGCGGCTGGAGGCGCTCGAGGAGCAGCTCGCCGGGCAGGAGGTCCCCGACGAGCTCGCCGACGTGTTCGCGTTCCAGCGCGCCACCCTCGACTACGGCCTCGCCTCGGGCCGGTTCGCGCGCGACTGGTTCCGCCGCTACGCGCGGGAGCACGACGCGCTCACGCCGTGAGCGGGGGGTGGTCCACTTGCTACAGTCGTGCCGCCGGTCAAGCCGTGGCCGGTCCGCTCTGAGCAGTGTCGGAGGCGACTGTGCCCGTAGACACCACCGTGACCGGTGAGCCCTCGGGCCTCCGTGCCCCACGCCTGGTGGGCTCCTTCCGTCTCGACCTGTCCTCCGACCGTTGGACCTGGTCGGAGGCGGTCTTCCGCCTGCACGGCTTCGAGCCGCACGAGGTGGTGCCCACCACCGGCCTCGTCCTCGCCCACACCCACCCGGAGGACCGCGACGACGTCCGCGCCGCCCTCGGGACGGCGCGCGCGACGGGGGCGTTCTCGAGCGTCCACCGGATCGTGACGGCCCGGCGCCGCGAGCTCACGGTCGCCGTCGTGGGCAGCGCGGAGGACGACGAGCGCCGCGACGAGGCGGCGGGCTACTTCCTCGACCTGACCTCCGACGTCGCGGAGCGGGCCGGCGCGCGGGCCTCCGAGGACATCCGGGCGGCCGCGACGACCCGCGGCGTCATCGAGCAGGCGAAGGGCGTGCTCGCCGTCGTCTACGACGTCGAGATCGACCGCGCCTTCGACCTGATGCGCAGGGCCTCCAACGACCACAACGTGGCGGTGCGGGACCTGGCGCGGGCCGTCGTCGACGTCGCCCACCGCCGCGACGTCGACCGCCGCGCGGCGCTCGACCGCGTGCTGCGCCGCGACTGACCTCCCGCGCCGGTCGGCTCTCGGGCCGGCTCAGTCGTCGGTGCGGCGCGTCTCGACGGGCCCGGCCTCGTCGGCGAAGCTGAGCCGCCGCGCCACGACGTCCTCCGCGACGTCCTCGAGCGTGCTGCCCCGCCCGAACGCGTGCGCCCGCAGGACGGCGAGGGCGTCGTGCGGCTGGACGCGGAGCTGCGCGGACACCATGCCCGTGGCCTGGTCGACCCTCGCGCGCGCGGCCCAGCCGACCTGGTCGATCTCGCCGAGCACGGCCGTGCCGATGGCGTCCGCGAGGAACTGCGCGTCCTCGGTGTCCCGGGCCAGCGCGTGGCCCGGCCCGACGACGAGCCCCAGCACGCCGACCGGCTGTCCGCCGACCCGCATGGGGATGCCGAACCACGTGCCGTCGACGGACGCCTCGCCGGCGAGCTGCGAGAACACGGGGAACGAGCCGTCGTCCGGCGCACCGCCGAGGGAGGCCGAGACGATCGCGTCGTCCTCGAAGGCTCGCCGCCCGGGCCCCTCGCCGAGCACCTCCTGGATGCTCTCGACCCGCGCCGCGACGGCGTCCGTGGTGGTCACCGTGACCTGTTCGCCGGCGAGGGTGGCGAGCGTGAGGCTGCCGCCCTGCGCGCCGAGGATCGTGGTGCACGCCTGGCACATCCGCGCCGCGACCGTGGATTCGGGGTCGAGGCCGGCCAGGGTCCGCGCGAGCAGACCCAGCAGCTCGGAGGTGTTCACCGATCGCTCCGTCCTGTCGCCTCCCGGCCAGTGTGGCACCGATTGCCGATGCACACGGAGCGCGACGCCCGGCTCAGCGGTCGAGGCCGCCGATGGTGTCGCCCTCGCCGCCGAGGACCAGGGTCCGCACGATCGCCTCGGCGACCTCCCGTTCGCTGAGCCTGCGGCGGTCCGCCGCCGCCCGCAGCGTGATGCGTGCCTCGTCCTCGGGGCAGTCGTTCGACGCCATGATCGCGCCTACCGCCTGCTCGACCGTCGCCCGGTCGGACAGGGTGCGGTACAGGCCCGCGACGGCGTCGCCGAGGTCGGCGAACTGGAGCTGGAGGCGCACGGCGTCGGCCGCGAGCGCGGCATGCCCCACGGCGGCGTCGACCAGGCCGGCGGGCCAGTCCCCGGGCGTGCGGCTGTACACGTTGATCGCCACCCGGACGCCGGGCCCCACCTCGGCCGGGACGGCGAGCGCCTGGACGAAGCCCTCGGCGTCAGCGGCCGCCTGCCAGGCCTCCCAGCCGGGCACCATGTCGGCGAGCCTCGTGGTCAGCACCGTGCCCCGCCGCATCGCGTCGATGCAGGGCCCGGTGTCGGCGCGCGCCTCGGCCTGGTCGCAGCGGCCCGCGCCGGGGGTGCTGCTTCCGGCGCGCAGAGAGATGCCGTGCTCGCGCAGGCTGATGCTCGCCTCGACGCCGTGGCCGAGCACGGCCGCGGCGCGGATCGCGCACTCGTCGAGGTAGCGGGACAGGGTCATGGCGTCACGGTACCCGCGCTCCCGGACCCCGTCCCGCGGTCTCCCCGGCGACACCCTCAGCGGCGGCCGACGAGCCGGTCCACCTGGAAGAGCGTCGTCGTGCCGGACACCTCATTCGCCACGGCGAGCAGCGGCCGGTGCGTGGGGGAGTCGGACGCCGGGACGAACGTGAGCCCCTCGGGGCCGAGGTCGCCGGCGCCGGCGAGCGCGGCGGCCGGGTCGGCGCCGTCGTCGACCTCGGCCTCGACGGACACTGCGTAGTCGCGGTTCGAGACGTAGGTGACGAACGCGGTCCGCTCGGGGCGCGTGATGTCGTAGACCATGACGCCGCCCGCGCGCTCCAGGCCGACGAAGGCGTACGTGCGGCCCGCCACCTCGCCGATGGCGAGGTTCTCCGGCTCGGGGCCCTTGTCGTCGCTGCGGCCGTCGCCCTTCGTCTCGGTGTGGTTGGTGTTGAACGCGTCGCCGAGTGCCTCGGCGGTGACCCGCTCGAACTCGTCGCCGGAGTCGAAGACCAGCTCGCCGTCGGTGCTCCAGACCGAGAACGACCGGCCGCCGAAGGCGTACAGCTCCTCGTAGCAGGAGCCGTCGGCGCGCAGGCCGGAGGCCGTGGTGACGTTGAGGCGCCCGAGGTCGGCGTCGCCGAGCATGCCGGCGGCGGGGGCGTCCTCGCACACCGGGGCGAGGCCGTCGTCGCCCAGGTCCTTGACCCGCGCGGGCTCGACGTAGTCGCCCCACTCGCGGGCGTCGCCCTCGTTCGCGGTGACGAGGTACGTCTGGCCGCGCGAGGTGTACGACGCGATCCCGTCGGGCATGTACAGCCCTCGGACGGGGACCTCGCGCGCGGCGGCGACACCGTCCTTGTCCGACGGGTCGATGCCCTGGCCGGGCAGCGAGTGGTCCTTGCTGCCGAGCGACCACAGGTCGGTGGTGCGGGCGCTGCGCAGGTCGACCTCCGCGACGGCGTTCGCCTCCTGCAGCGCGACGTACGCGGTGCGGGAATCCTTCGACACGGTCACGTACTCCGGCTCGAGGTTGCGCGAGACGCGGTGGGCGAGCGACCCGTCGGGGCCGGCGACGTCGGGCCCGAAGACGCGCACGCCGTCCGGCAGCGCGTCGCCCTCGAAGGCGTGGAACGTCGCCGTGCGCACGGCGGACTGCGCGACGGGGCCCGCGTGCTTGCCGGTGAATCGGCGGGGGAGGTCGACGACGGACACCGAGCCCTCGGGGTCCACGCTGAAGTCGTCGTCGGGCTCGCCCTCGTTCGCGACGACGGCGCTGCGGCCGTCGGGCGTGATCGTCACCATGTCGGGCAGCGCGCCCACGCGCCACGCGCCGAGCGCTTCGCGGTCGCCGGCGGCGTCGAACAGCACCAGCCAGCCGTCGGAGACCTTGTCGGGCGACTCGACCGCGACGACGCCGAGCCCGTCCGGGCGCACGGCGACCGAGTTCGCGACCGCGCCGTCCGGCACGGTCGAGCCGTCCGCAGCGCGCACATCCGTCGTCTCGAGCGCGAAGAGCTTGCGGGGCGACGACGGGCGCGCGACGTCGAGCACGGTCACCTCGCCCGCCTGCGCGTTCACCGAGAAGAGGCGCTCCGAGCGGGCGTGGTACGCGACGATCTCCGCCGCCGACTCGTCGAACACGCCCGTGCCGTAGGAGCCGAGGGGGGACAGGGCGAGGCGGGCGTCGTCGGCCGACAGCACAGCAGGGTCGGCGACGACGCCGGCGCCCGGCGTCGCGTCGCCGCTCCCTGTGCCGCCGCTTCCCGTGCCGCCCAGTGCCGACGCGGTGAGCGCGACGGGCG
Organism: Isoptericola nanjingensis; assembly: GCF_050311635.1. Taxonomy (NCBI): domain Bacteria; kingdom Bacillati; phylum Actinomycetota; class Actinomycetes; order Micrococcales; family Promicromonosporaceae; genus Isoptericola; species Isoptericola nanjingensis. Next base: position 153,308 of record NZ_JBNOZL010000009.1, read on the forward strand.
CGGCCAGCGCGCAGGCGAGGGCGGTGGCGCAGCCGGCGACGACGGCGCGACGCGGGGCGGGTGCGAGTCGCGGGGTGCGGGGGAGCGGTGTGCGCAAGGGGTCCTCCGGGGCCGGGGGCGCGCGGAGCGCGCCGTCGGGGTGACCGTAGGGAGGACGGATGGCCGTCGGGGGAGCCGGGGGTGAACGGGTGCCGGCACGCCGGTGAACGCCTCCCTCAGGCGGGCGCGTCGTGGTCGGCGCCGCTCTGCACGCCGTCCCGCACGCCGTCGAGCCCGAGCTGCACGATCCGCCACACCGCGCCGACGAGCAGCACGACGAGCGCGAGGTTCCGCAGCCCTTCGACGACGACCATCGCGGGCTGCCCGCCGAGGAACTCGCCGTACGCCACCGGGTAGACGATCTGCGTGCCCAGCGCGGCCAGGAGCACCCCGACGGCGGGCGGCCCCCACAGCCGCCGCGTGCCGGGCCCGGCCAGGGCGATCGCGGCGGCCAGCGGCGGCCCGATCCACGCCACGAACTGGGGCGAGCCCACCTTGTTGAACACGATGAGCGACAGGAGCAGGGCGGCGGTGCTGAGCAGCAGGACGTCGGCCGCGTGGTCGGGGCGGCGACGCGCCGTCCACCACGTGAGCGCGGCGATCAGCAGCACCGCGACGGGCAGCAGCCAGTCGAGCAGGGACGCGACCTGGCGGGCGGCGTCGCCCTGCACCTCGTAGGTGAAGATCACGTCGTTGTAGTCGATCCGCACCGACGGGTCCCACAGCCGCGCCACGCTGAACCAGGTGGCGAAGACCGACTCCGCCTGGAGCGTGCGCGCCTCCTGCTGGCCGAACACGCTGAACGCGCGCTCCCCGGCCCCGCCCGCGAGGGCGAGCCCGACGACGACGAGGCTCACCGCGGCGCCCGGCACCACCACCTGCCGCAGCAGGTCGCTCCAGCGGGCGCGGGTCGCGGCCAGCGCCACGACCACGGCCCCCGGGGCGATCTTGATCCACGCGCCCACCGTGGCGACCGCCGTCGCGAGCGTCGGGCGGCGTGCCGCGACCGCCAGGGAGATCAGGATGAGCGGCGCGACGACGCCGTCCAGCCGGCCCAGGAAGATCGGGCCGAGGGCGAGCAGGAACGCGAGCCACCACCAGGCGCCCAGCACCCCGCGCGGCGCGCAGCGCACCAGCACCACCGTGGCGACGGCGTTCAGCGCCACGACCATCGCCGTCCAGACGATCTCGTAGCCCAGCAGGCCGTCGGTCACGAGCGCGGGCAGCGTGACCGGCACGAGCGCCCCCGCGGGGTACACCCAGTCGTAGTCGAGGACCGGCCACTGCCCGGCGTCGAGCCCGTGGCGGGCCCACCACTCGTACAGCGTGACGTCGCCGTAGATCGTGTAGCCCCAGGTGATGGCCTGCCCGATCACCCAGGCGTGCACGGCCACGAAGCCGAGCGCCAGCAGCCACCGGGACCTCAGCACGGCGCCGAGGGGACCGGGGGTGTTCCGCGCGGCAGCGGTCTGCGTGGATGGCACGCCCGACATGGTGGCAGACCGGGCTCGTCGCCGCCCGGAGCCGCCTGGGGGATGCGTGATGCGGCTCCGGACGTCTAAGGTTTCGGATACCCGAAAACTTCGACGCCTGGCCCACGGAGGACCGCATGAGCCGACCGACCCTCGACCGACCCGCCCAGGGGGTGCGTCCCGCGCGCCTGGTGACCCTGCTCGGGCCGGCGTTCGTCGCGGCGATCGCGTACGTCGACCCGGGGAACGTCGCGGCGAACCTCACGGCGGGGGCGCGGTTCGGGTACCTGCTGGTGTGGGTGCTGGTCGTCGCCAACGTCATGGCGGTGCTGGTGCAGTACCTGTCGGCCAAGCTCGGCGTGGTCACCGGGCGCTCGCTGCCCGAGGTGCTGGGCGAGCGCCTCTCCCGGCGCGGCCGGATCGCCTACTGGGCGCAGGCGGAGGTGGTCGCGATGGCCACCGACGTCGCCGAGGTGATCGGCGGCGCCATCGCCCTGCACCTGCTCTTCGGCGTACCGCTGGTGCTGGGCGGGATCATCACCGGGGTCGTGTCGATGCTGGTGCTCACCGTGCAGCAGCGCCGCGGCCAGCGCGTCTTCGAGACGGTCGTGACGTCGATGCTCGCGGTCCTCACCGTCGGGTTCTGCGCGGGCCTGTTCTTCTCGCCGCCGGACCTGGGCGCGGTGCTCGGCGGGCTGGTGCCGCGCCTCGACGGCCCGGAGTCGGTGCTGCTCGCCGCGTCGATGCTCGGCGCCACCGTGATGCCGCACGCGATCTACCTGCACTCCTCCCTCGCCCGCGACCGGGTGCGGCACGACGCCCGGGTGCAGCGGCGGCACGCCCTCGCCGCCGGGGCCGAGGGACGCGACGACCTGGGGGACGGCGGGGTCGGGGACGGCGACGTCACCGTGCCCCGCCCGCCGTCGCCGTCGGCGGTCCGCCGCCTGCTCACCGCCACGCGCTGGGACGTCGTCGCCGCGCTGGTGCTCGCCGGCAGCGTGAACATCGCGATGCTCCTCCTCGCGGCGGCCAACCTGCCCGGCCGCACGGGGACCGACTCGATCGAGGGCGCGCACGCCGCCATCGAGTCGTCGCTGGGCCCCGCGGTCGCGGTGCTGTTCGGGGTGGGGCTGCTCGCGTCGGGGCTGGCGTCCACGTCGGTGGGCGCCTACGCCGGCGCCGAGATCATGTCCGGACTCCTGCATGTGCGCGTCTCGCTGCTCGCCCGGCGGCTGGTCACCCTCGTGCCCGCGATCGTGCTGCTCGCGACGGGGGTGTCGCCCACGTGGCTGCTGGTCGTGAGCCAGGTGGTGCTCAGCTTCGGCATCCCGTTCGCGATGATCCCGCTGGTGCGGATCACGCGCGACGCCGGCCTGCTCGGCGGGTTCCGCAACGGCCTCGCCACCCAGGTCGCGGCGTGGGCCGTGGCCGCGGTCATCGTGGCGCTGAACGTCGCGCTGCTCTGGCTGACGTTCACCGGCTGACCGTCGCGACAGAACGGAACCGGCGAGGTAGTACCGGATCTCGCGAGGTAGTACCGGATCCCGCGAGGTAGTACCGGGCCCGGCGAGGTAGTACGGGTCAGCGGCCGAGCGCGGACTCCAGCCGGTCGACGAGCGCGGCCTGCGCGCTGACGACGAGGCGGCGGGCGTCGTCGGGGGAGAGCCAGGCGACCCGGTCGATCTCCGGCACCTCGATCCGCTTCCCCGACCGCGGGGGCCACTCGATCTCGACGGTGTTGCTGCGGACCTGGTCCAGGTCCGGCCCCGGCGGGGGCCACTCGCGCGCCCAGGCGAGGACGCGCTTGCCGGACCGCTGCCGTACCTCGCCGAGGTCGACGTCGGGGGACGACGGCGCGGGGAGCGGCAGCCCGAGCTCCTCCGCCGCCTCGCGCAGCGCGGCGGCGTGCGGCTCCTCGTCCGGCTCGAGCTCGCCCTTGAGCACCGTCCACGCGCCCTCGTCCTTGCGCGCCCAGAACGGGCCGCCCATGTGCCCGAGCAGCACCTCGAGGCCGCCGTCGTCCGAGGTGCGATAGAGCAGAAGGCCTGCGCTGGTCGTCGCCATGGTCACAGTGTGACCCGGGCGGTTCCCTCGCGGAGCAGTGGACTACCTCGCCGGGTCCGGTACTACCTCGCCAGGTCACTGACTACCCCGCCGGGGGCTGTACTACCTCGGCAAAGGCGGTGAGACGGAGTATCGCTTGACGTGAGACCCGGTCGCGGGTGACGATGGAGGAGGACCGGCGCCGGCCACCACCAGCCTCGGACGGCGCCGGTCCGCACTCCTCACCGGGCCCGGAACGGACCCCCGCGCAGAGAGAGGTCGTCGATGACCCGCAACGCCCCCGTCATGCCCGGCGTGACCGCCCCCGACTACGACGTCTCGCAGCCGCTGGACCTCGACTACGTGGGCGCCTTCGCCGACGTGACGCCCGAGGAGCGCGCCCACCAGCTCGCCGTCCGCGAGTTCGTGCAGGAGGACGTGCTGCCCGTCATCGACGGCTACTGGGAGCGCGCCGAGGTGCCGTTCGACCTGGTGAAGAAGCTCGCCGAGCGCGACTTCCTGCGCGACGGCGTCGACGTCCCCGGCCGCCCGTCGGTCTCGTTCATGGCCGAGGGCCTGGCCAGCATGGAGATGTCGCGCGGCGACGGCTCCGTCGCCACGATCTGCGGCGTCCAGGGCGGCCTCGCGCTGCGGTCGATCGTCATGCACGGCTCGCCCGAGCAGATCGAGCAGTACGCCGAGCCGATGGCGCGCGGGGAGATCCTCGGCGCGTTCGCGCTCACCGAGCCCACGCACGGCTCGGACTCCGTCTCGCTCGAGACCACCGCCCGCAGGGAGACCCGCGACGGCGTCGAGGGATACGTCCTGGACGGCGAGAAGAAGTGGATCGGCTTCGGCTCGTGCGGCGACATCACCGTCGTCTGGGCCCGCCTCGTCGGCGACGACGGCGACAACCAGGTGCACGGCTTCATCGTCCCGCAGGACGCGCCCGGCTACACCGCCACCACGATCGAGGGCAAGGTCTCGCTGCGCGCCATCTGGCAGGCGCACATCGTGCTCGACGACGTCTTCGTCCCCGCGAGCGCGGCGCTGCCCGGCGCGACGTCGTTCAAGGCGACCGCCGCCGTCCTCTTCGCCACCCGCCTGGCCGTCGCCTGGTCCGCCGTGGGGCACGCCGTCGCCTGCTACGAGGCGGCCGCCGCGTACTCGACCCAGCGCATCCAGTTCGGCCGACCGCTGGCCAAGAACCAGATGGTGCAGGAGCGGCTCACCCGCATGCTCTCGCTCGTCACGCAGATGCAGCTGCTCGTCGCGCAGATCACGCGCCTGGCGGACGCCGGCACGCTCACCGGCGAGCAGGCCTCGCTCGCGAAGTACACGACGACGCGGCAGGCCCGCGAGGTCGCCTCCATCGCCCGCGACATGCTCGGCGGCAACGGCATCCTCCTCGGCAACCGCGTCGCGCGGCACTTCGCCGACCTCGAGGCCCTGCACACCTACGAGGGCACCGAGTCGATGCAGGCGCTCATCGTCGGTCGTGACATCACCGGGGTCTCGGCCTTCGCCTGAGCCCTGCAGCCTTCGCACGACGGGGACCCGCGCAGCCGCGCGGGTCCCCGTCGTCGTCCCCGGCCAGGTCCACGGTGACGACGTCGGGGAGGCGCAGCCCGAGCCAGAACGCCCCTGCCGATGGACCAGGGGCGACGCGGCCGGTCGCGACCAGCCATGCCGTGAGCACCATGCCGTGCGTCCCGACCACCAGGTCGCCTCGGCCGGCGTGGTCGCGCACGGCGTCGTCGAACCGGCGGGCCGCGCCCTCCGCGGACTCCCACCCGTCGTGCCGCGTGTCGGGCGCGCCCTCGACCCAGGCGCGCCGCGCCTCCCGGAACTCCGGGGAGACGGGCTCGGGCGGTCGCCGGATCTCCCCGAACCGCGGGTCCGTGGGGACGTCGGCGACGCCGAGCGCGAGGGAGAGCGTCTCCACCGCCTTGCGCTCGTCGCTCGCGACGGCACGTGCGCCCTCCGGGAGGCGGAGCCCGCGGGCCGCGACACGGCCTGCACGGGACAGCGGCCAGACGTGCGGAGGGACGTCATCGGTCACGTGCGGGGCTGCATGACGGACGACGGTGACGCGCACGGGGCCAGTCTGCCCGCGCCTCGCGGACCGACGACCTTGAGTCCAGGGATGGCCGACGGCAGCTCGAGCTGCCGCGCCGAGCCCGAACTGCCGCGGTGAGCGCCGTCAGGGCGCGACCGCGGGCGTCGTCGCCCCCGCCTGGGCCTGCTCACGCCGGTGCACGCGCCACCACACGAAGAACCCGGTCAGGGTGAAGACGCCGTAGAACACGTACATCAGCGCCGTGGCGTAGTAGCCCGCCGACCAGAGCAGGGGCACTCCCACGACGTCCACTGCCACCCAGACCAGCCAGAACTCGACCCAGCCCTTCGCCATGCCGTACGTGGCGACCAGCGAGCCCATGAAGATCCACGCGTCCGACCACACCGGCTCGTAGGAGCCGAGGGCGCGGAACAGCGGGGTGAGCAGCAGGGTGCCGCCGACCATCACGACGACGATGCCGACGCGCTCCCGCCAGGTCGCCCAGTGGGGGTGCACCGCGGCGCCGCCGTCGGCGGGGATCCTGCCGTCGGCGCGGACCTCCAGGGCGGCACGCTCGGTGCGCCGCCACTGCACCCAGCCGTAGATCGACACGATCAGGAACATCACCTGCCGGCCCGCCTGGCCGAGCATGTCGGCGCGGCTCGAGTCGCCGAACCACGAGCCCATGAAGACCGTGAACAGCACCAGGTTGCCGACGATGCCGACGGGCCACGCCCACACCTTGCGGCGCATGCCGCCGAGCGCGGAGGCGAGGCCGAACAGGTTGCCGACGATCTCGCGCCACGACATGTGCTGGTCGCCGATGGTCAGCGTGGCGTTGAAGAACGCGTCGATCGCGTCCATCGTTCACTCTCCCGGTCCGAGGTGCGGCGTCCGGGGTGAGGGGTCGGCGCTCGCCGCGTCGGGCCCCGTAGGGCCGTCGTCGGCGGCACGACACCCGGCGGCACCCACCCTGACGGGTGCGTGCCGCACGTGCTTCCTCCCATCCGGACTTTGACCGTCGGCCCTGGAATCTCACCAGGTCAGCCGGCCTCTCCCCGCGTCTGCGGGTGGAGGCCGGGTCGCGGGCTGTCACCGCCGGCTCGGAATTTCACCGACCCCGGAGCACGTACGTGCGTGTCTTTCCACCGCCGGAGGTCCCGGCGGCGTCCTGCACAACTCAGGATGCCACAGCGGCATTCCCGGCGGCAGCATCGTGTCCGGCCGTCTCGACCGACGGTCAGGCCAGCGCGTCGCGGACGGCGCGCGCGACGTCGTCCGGCCCCGCCCCGGGCTCCAGCACCGTGACCACGACGCGCTTCCCGTCGCCGCCCGTCGCGACCGTCCGGGCCTCGCCGGCGGAGGCGACGTCGGTGTCGCCGGCAGGGGCGGACGACGGCGCGGAGTCGTCGTCGCCGTGCGGGAACGGGGAGACGGCGGCGCGCCGCAGGTCGGCGAACGCTTCCTCCAGCTCCGGCCGCAGGTCGAGGTGGGGGTTGCGCAGCCAGCGCCGCAGGATCGCGTTGTGCACCGCGACGACGGACGCCGCGAACGCGATCGACATCGTCGTGGTGGACCGGTCGGGCGGCAGCGTGTCGCGCAGGTAGGCGGTGAACGCGCGCTCGTAGCGGTGCGTCGTGACCAGCTCGCGGTCGCGCAGCGCGGGCACCTGCTGCAGCAGCTGGTGCCGGGCGATCGACGTCTCGCGCTGGCCCACGTGGTGGTCGAAGACGAGCCGTGCCGCGCGGCAGACCTCGAGGTACGGGTCGGTGGTCGGGTCCCACGCCCGCTCGGGCGCGCGGCCCGACTCCTCGCTGGCCCGCGCCTCGGGCCGGGTCTCCGCGAGCATGACGACGACCTCCTCCAGGAGCAGCTCGTGGTCCGCGAAGACCACGTCCTCCTTGGAGCGGAAGCGGCGGAAGAACGTCGCACGGCTGACGCGGGCGGCGTCGGCGATCTCCTCGACGGTGGTCTGCTCGTAGCCCTGCCGGGAGAAGAGGTCGATCGCGGCGTCGACGGCCTGGGCGTGGGTGTGCGTCCGGACGGCGGTCATGCCTGGGAGATTACTCCGGCACCGCCGGTCGTCCTTCCGGCGTCCGCTCGTCCGTGGACCCCAGCTGCAGCCGGTAGAACCGGAAGAAGCCGAAGTCGTCGACCGGCAGCACCTCGACGCCGGCGTAGCCCGCCGCACGCGCGTAGCGCCGCAGCGTGGCCGGGCGCATCACGGTGCCCGTGCCGGCCGACGGGGTCGTGGACAGGCCGTCCGGCAGGCACACGAACAGGCTGTAGCCGTACATGATCCGGTCGACGTCATCGGCCGGGGCGCGGAACTCGTCGGCGACGGCCTCGTCCATGACCACCACGACGCCGTCCGGCCGCATCGCGCGGCGCACGCCCTCGAGCACGGCGACCGGGCGCGGCATGTCGTGCACGCACTCGAAGGCGAACGCCGCGTCGTAGGGCTGGGCGACGGCGAGCTCTGCGGCGTCTGCGAGGTGGAAGAAGGCTCGCCGTTCGAGGCCCGCCTCCGCGGCGGCCGCCCGTGCGGCGGCCACGGACGGACGGTCGACGTCGATGCCGTGGACCTCGGCGAGCGGGTACGCCTCGGCGAGCGCGAGCGTCGACCAGCCGAAGCCGCAGCCGACGTCGACGACGCGGGCCCCGGGCCGGGAGAGCGCCTCGTGGACGGCGGGCAGCGCCGCGAGCGTCGGTGCCAGGCGGCGCTCGAACCACGGGCGGTTGACGTCGGACTGCGCCTGGCGGGCGTCGTCGCCGAGCTGGTCCCACGACACCCCGCCGCCGTCCCGGTACGACTCGAGCAGACGGGGCAGCTGCGGCCCGATCGCGCCGACGAACCGGGCCAGGGGCGCCAGGTACGACAGCGAGGACGTGTCGGTCAGCACCTCCGCGTGCGCCGCGGGCAGCGCGTAGAGGCGGGTCCGGGCGACGGCCTGCGGGTCCGCGTCGAGCGCGGGTGCCGCGCCGGCGTCCTCCGCGACGAGGACACCGGAGGCCGCCTGCTGCTCCAGCCACTCGCGCGCGTACCGCTCGGCCGTGCCGGTGGCCTCCGCGAGCCCCGTGGACGTCAGGGGGCCGGACGACGCGAGCGCCTGGTACCAGCCGAGCCGGTCGCCCACGTGCACGGCCAGGACGTCGATGGCGCCGAGCGTGGCGGCGAACAGCCGGTCGGCGAACGCGTCGGCGGTGTCGGTCGGGTCGGTCATGGCGGCACCTCCGTGCCGTGGCCCGGACGTGCGGACCCCGCGGCGTCGTCGGGAGGCGGCGCCCGTCTCGACGCTAGCTCGCGGGAGTCCGGCGCGTCGACCGCCCGGGCGGGTGATCCGCGTCAGCCGCGACGGCGCCTGCGGTCGTCGTCCGGCTCCCCGCGACGACGCTCGTCGAAGCCCGCCTCGGCGGGGCGCCGGGCGCGCTGCAGGTACCGGATCTCCCGCACCGCGACCCCTGCGGCGAGGAAGAACGGGATCCACGCCCAGACCCTGCCGCGCAGCACGACCCACAGCATCGCGAGCGCGACGGCGCACGCCCCGACCACGGTCCACACGCTCGCCCACCGCACCTTGCGCACGGGCCGAGGCTACCGCTGCGCCTCCCGCGGAACACGTGCCCCCGGCATGGGTAGGGTGGCGGTCGTGACTTCCGGGACCACGACCGCGCCTGAGACCACCACCGCCCCCACCACCACCGTCCCCGTCGTGGACGTCTACGTCGACCCGCTGTGTCCGTTCGCGTGGATCACGTCCCGCTGGGCCCTCGAGGTGGCGGAGCACCGGGACGTGGAGCTCACGTTCCGGCTGATGAGCCTGTACCTGCTGAACAAGGACCGGGACATCCCGGCGGACTACCGGGCGAAGATCGAGGCGTCGCGCGGCATCGGCCGCGTCGCCGCGGCGGTGCAGACCGAGCACGGCCCCGAGGCGTTCAGCGCCTTCTACACCGCGGCCGGCACGCGCATCCACCCGGGCGGCCGCCGGGACGACCTCGACGCCGTCGCCGTGGAGGCCCTGGCCGAGGCCGGCCTGCCCGCGTCGCTGGCCTCCGCCGCGTCGTCGGACGCCTACGACGCCGCCCTCGCCGTCTCGCACGAGGAGGGCATGAAGCCGGTGGGCGAGGACGTCGGCACGCCGACGATCCACGTCGACGGCGTCGCGTTCTTCGGTCCGGTCCTCACGCGCATCCCGCGCGGCGAGGACGCGGTGCGGATCTTCGACGGCGCCGTCGCGCTCGCGTCGTTCCCGGACTTCTTCGAGCTCAAGCGGTCGCGCACCAGCTCGCCGTCCTTCGACTGATCCCCGCACCACACCCCCGCACCACACCCCCGCACCACACCCCCGCACCACACCCCCGCACCACACCCCCCGCACCCCGAGAGGCGAACCATGACCCTCGACCTGCGTGTCTTCACCGAGCCCCAGCAGGGTGCGTCGTACGACGACCTGCTCGCCGTCGCGAAGGCGACCGAGGACCTCGGCTACAGCGCGTTCTTCCGCTCCGACCACTACCTGACGATGGGCGGCGACGGCCTGCCGGGCCCCACCGACGCCTGGACGACGCTGGCCGGCCTGGCCCGCGACACCTCCACCGTGCGCCTCGGCACCCTCGTCACGTCGGCCACGTTCCGCCACCCCGGCGTGCTGGCGATCCAGGTGGCGCAGGTGGACCAGATGTCCGGCGGCCGTGTCGAGATCGGGCTCGGCGCCGGCTGGTTCGCGCGCGAGCACGAGGCGTACGGGATCCCGTTCCCGGCCAAGCGGTTCGGGCTCCTCGAGGAGCAGCTGGAGATCCTCACCGGGCTGTGGGGCACGCCCGTCGGCGGGTCGTACTCGTTCGACGGCGAGCACTACACGCTCGTCGACTCCCCGGCCCTGCCCAAGCCTGCCCAGGCGAAGATCCCCGTCATCGTGGGCGGAGGCGGGCCGAAGCGCACGCCGGCGCTGGCCGCCCGGTTCGGCGACGAGTACAACCAGGCGTTCCCCGAGCTGGACACGGTCGCGCCGCGCATCGGCGTGATCAACGAGGCGCTGGAGGCGGCGGGGCGCACGCCGGACTCCATCGTGCAGTCCGTCGCCCTGGTGCTCGCGGTCGGCAAGGACGAGGCGGAGTTCACCCGGCGCGCGGCGGCGATCGGCCGCGAGCCGGCCGAGCTGCGCGAGCACGGCGTCGCGGGCACCGTCTCCGAGGCCGTCGACCTGCTCGGCTCGTTGCGCGACCAGGGGATCCAGCGCGTGTACCTGCAGGCGCTCGACCTGCACGACCTCGACCACCTGGACCTGGTGGCGCGCGAGGTCGCGACGCAGCTCTGAGGCGAGCCGCAGGCCTGTGACCTGCGGCGACAGTCGGCCAGGGCGACGGTCTCGCCTGCTGAACTCACCCCGCCGAACTCGTGACACGGGGGCACGGCGGGGCTAAGTTCGCGACAGACGACGAGGTGGCCCGCTCTCCGGAGCGGGTCACCTCGACCCGTTCAGGGCGGAGGTCGCGCCCGCCGCAGGCCCGCAGCACCGTCACGACGCTGCCGTCGCCCGGACGACGTGGTCCACGCTCCCCGCCGCACGACCGCGCCCATGCCCGGAGGACACGCCATGTCCGTCTCCGAGTTCGACCGTCTTGTCGTCACCCCGCGCCGCACCGAGCACGTCCGGTCGCGCCCCCACGGCCCGCTCAGCGCGGAGCCGCCGCGCCCCACCGCCCCGCCGAGGGACGAGAACGCCGCCTCGCGGTCGCCGTCCCTCGCCCTGATCATGCTGCTCGCGACGCTCGGCGTCGTGGCCTACGCCGTCTTCCTGCTCAACCCCGCCAACCGCGGGGACGCGCTGCCGTACGTCATGGTGATCACGGCCGAGACCATCCTCGTCGTGCAGGCGCTCCTCGCGATGTGGACCGTGCTCTCCAGCGGCTACGACCCGCGCGGCTTCTCCTTCCACCACGCGCAGGACCGTCTGTTCGACCTGCCCGAGATCGTGCGGGACGAGGCCGAGGACGACCCCACGCGCTGGACCCTGTACCTGCACGACAGACCCGTGACCGTCGACGTCTTCATCACGACGTACGGCGAGAGCCTCGACACGATCGCGCGCACGGTGCGCGCCGCCGTCGCCCTGCGCGGCCGCCACCGGACCTGGGTGCTCGACGACGGCCGCTCGGACGACGTGCGCGACCTCGCCGCCACGCTCGGCGCCCGCTACGTGCGCCGGCTGTCGAGCCACGGCGCCAAGGCCGGCAACGTCAACCACGCGCTGACGATCGCGAAGGGGGACTACTTCGTCATCCTCGACGCGGACTTCGTCGCCCGGCCGGAGCTCCTGGTCGAGACGGTCCCGTTCTTCGTGTCCGACGACGTCGCCTTCGTGCAGACCCCGCAGACGTACGGCAACCTCGACACCCTCATCTCCCGCGGCGCCGGCTACATGCAGGCCGTGTTCTACCGCTTCGTGCAGCCCGGCCGGAACCGTTTCAACGCGGCGTTCTGCGTCGGCACCAACGTGATCTTCCGCCGGGCGGCGGTCGACGACATCGGCGGCATGTACACGGACTCCAAGTCGGAGGACGTGTGGACGTCGCTCCTGCTGCACGAGCGCGGCTGGCGCACCGTCTACATCCCGACCGTCCTCGCGGTGGGCGACACCCCCGAGACCGTCGAGGCGTACACCAAGCAGCAGCTGCGCTGGGCCACCGGCGGCTTCGAGATCATGCTCCAGCACAACCCGCTGAGCCCCAGGCGACGGCTCACCCTCGACCAGCGCCTGCAGTACACGGTCACGGCCACGCACTACCTCTCGGGCATCGCGCCCCTCGTGCTGCTCCTGGTCCCGCCGCTGCAGATCTACCTGGACCTCACGCCGATGGACCTGACGATCTCGCCGAGCACCTGGTTGCTGTACTACCTGGGCTTCTACGGGATGCAGATCGCGATCGCGTTCTTCACCCTCGGGTCGTTCCGGTGGGAGGTGCTGATGCTCGCGTCGGTGTCGTTCCCGATCTACACGAAGGCACTGTGGAACGCCCTCACCGGCAAGGAGCAGGCCTGGCACGTCACGGGTCGTGCCGGCCGGGCCGAGTCGCCGTTCAACTTCATGCTGCCGCAGGTGCTCTGCTTCGCCTTCCTGCTGCTGACGTCGGCCGTCGGCGTCTGGAAGGAGTGGGGCGACGACCCGCTGCCGAGCCTGGCGCTGGCCTGGAACCTCACCAACACGTTCATCCTCGGCGCGTTCGTCGTCACCGCGCTGCGCGAGTCGCGCCGCGCCCGCGCCGCCGTCCCGTCCGCCGGAGGTGCCGCATGACCTGGACCAACCGCCTGCGCCTCGTGGGAGGCCTGCTCGGCGTGGTGCTGCTGTGCGTCGCGCTCACCCTGGTCATGAACCGTCGCGAGTCGCAGGCCACGTCGTCGGCCGCGACCATCTCCGCCGAGACGCTCGACGTCGGCACCGACTACGCCGGGACGGTCGCCGAGGCGCTCGTCGAGGAGGGCGACGAGGTGCGCGCCGGCGACCCCCTGCTGGTGCTGCGCAGCCTCACGCTGCAGCACGACCTCGCTGTCGGCCTCGTCAGCCGGGAGGGCGGCGCCTACGAGGTGGCCGAGGACGGCACGATGACCGTGGTCGCCCCCGCCGACGGCGTCGTCACGGACGTGGCCGTGGACCAGGGGGCGTTCGCCCGGTCGGGGGAGGTGCTCGCCACCGTCGAGCGCCAGGGCTCGCTGTTCGTCGACGCGAGGCTCGTGCTCGACCCGGCGGACTTCGCCCGCATCCGCGACGGCGCCACGGTCACGGTGGTGCTGCCCAACCAGGCCGAGGTGGACGGCGTCGTGGACGCGGTGGCCGTGCAGAACACGAAGAACCAGGCGGAGGCGACGGTGCGCGTCTCCAGCGCAGGCCTGGTGCGCGGCGCCGAGCACGGGCTCGTCATGGCCGGAACCCCGGTCACCGCGGTGATCGACCTGCACGACGACGGCCCGCTCGCCGGCGTGGACGCCGCGTTCAGCCAGTTCCTGCGCCGGGTGGGCCTGTGACGACGCCCGCGCGGTGCGGAGCCGGGGCGCGGACGAGGAGCGTGCCGCCGCCGGTCGCCGGTGCGCTGGCGGCGGTCCTGGCCGTGGTCCTGGCGTCGTCGGGCTGCGGCGTCCTCGGCGGGACGGCACCCGCCGAGGAGGACGCTCCGGGCGCCGTCGACGCCCCGGCGCCGGAGGAGAGCCTCGCGGCGCCCGACGTCGACGTGTCGCTGCTGCCCCGGGAGCAGGTCGCGGCCACGCCGACGACGCGACTCGCCGACGGCCTGGCGCCGCCCACGAACCGGTGGTTCTCCAGCCTGGCGCTCGGCGACGCGCCGCAGCCCGTGTTCCCGGTGCCGCTCGCGGTCGCGCTGACCGGGGGCGGGTTCGCCTACGGGCTGCCGCAGGTGCAGGTGACCGCGACCTCGATCCTGGGTCCGTTCGACCCGCAGGTGGGCGCGGACGTCGGCGCCGCGTCGGCGGTGGTGTCGCAGTACGACGTCGCGTCCGTGACGGTCGAGCTGCGCGACGGCGCCGGGGCGGCGCTCGGGCACCTGCGGATCGTGGAGGGGTCTCCCGTGCTGCGGTACGTCGCGGCGACCGACCAGGACGTGGCGATGACCTCGGCGTTCACCGTCGCCGACGGCCGAGCGTCGACCGAGGTGCTCGACCGTGAGCACGTCCTCGTGGGTCCGGGCGGCACCGACGACCCCGGTGCCGGGCTCTCCGACGACGGGCGGGTGCTCACGCTCGCCGCGGGCGAGTCCGTCGCCTGGTTCCCGGTGCCGGACGGGGCGTCGGGCGCGTCGGTCGACACCCTCGTCGAGGCTGCCTCGCGCCCGGTGGCCGCGGTGACCGCGTCGTACGGCGCCGGCGACGACGGCGTGAGCACCGCGCTGACCTACGCGACCGCGGACGGGGGCCCCACGGCCGTCGTGCGCATGCCCCACCAGGCGGACTCCACGGGGGCCACCTGCGGCCTCGGCTCGTACGCGACCGTGCACGGGACGGTCGACGTCTGCACGGCGTCGACCCTGGGGTGGTCGAGCCCCGCGGTGGAGCCGGCCGGCGGGCTCGACCTGTCGGGCCTGGACGACGATGCGCGCGCGGAGCTCGCCGACCAGGTGCGTGCCGACGCCGCCGCTGTGGGGACGGGGGCCCTGGAAGCGCCGTCCGACACGTACTTCGGGGGCAAGGCCCTGGCCCGGGACGCCAACCTGCTCGGCCTGGCGGAGGGGCTCGGGCTGGACGGTGTGGCCGAGCCGCTGCGGTCGGGACTCGAGGAACGACTTCGGGAGTGGGCCGAGCCCGACGGCTGCGAGCACCGCGCGGAGCGCTGTTTCGTGCACGACCCGGTGCTGGCGACCGTGGTCGGGAAGGTGCCGGGCTTCGGTTCGGAGGAGGCCAACGACCACCACTTCCACTACGGGTACTTCTTGTACGCGGCGGGCGTCGTGGCGGCCGACGACCCGGCGCTCGCCGCCGACCTCGCGCCCGTGCTGGACCTGCTCGCCGCGGACGTCGCCTCGGGCACGGGGGTGGGCGGCATGCCCGCGCTGCGCGTGTTCGACGTCTACGCCGGGCACTCGTGGGCGTCCGGGTACGCGCCGTTCGCCGACGGCAACAACCAGGAGTCGGCGTCCGAGGCCGTCTCGGCCTGGAACGGGCTGGCCCTGTGGGCGCAGGCGACGGGGGACGCCGAGCTCGAGGAGCAGGCGCGCTGGATGCTCGGCGCGGAGGCCGCGTCGGCGCGCGCCTACTGGACCGACGTCGACCGGGACGACCCCGCGGTGGAGGGCTTCGGCCACCAGGTGACGTCGCTCGTGTGGGGCGGCAAGCGGGACTGGGCCACGTGGTTCAGCGCCGAGCCGAGCGCGATGCTCGGGATCCTCGTGCTGCCGGCACAGCCGGTCGCGACGTACCTCGGCGGGGACCCGGACCGCATCCGTGCCAACCTCGACGAGGCGCTCTCCGGACCGCGCGACGACCCCGCGTCGTGGGACGTGATGTTCGGCGACCAGCTGCTCATGTACGCCGCGCTGGCCGGGCCGGAGGACGCCGCCGCGGCGCTCGGCGTCGCCCGCGACCTGCCCGAGGAGCGCATCGACGACGGGAACACCCGCGCATACCTCCTGGCCTGGCTCCTGGAGCACGCGTCCCGACCGCCGAGGTAGTGCGAACCTCCGCGAGGTCGTCCTGGGGCCCGCGAGGTGGTCGGATCCTTCGCGAGGGAGTTCCGGCCGAGACGGCCTCGAGGCCTCTTGCTCCCTCGGCGAGTTCTGGGCTACCTCGGCGCGATCGTGACCTCAACGTTGCAGACGCATGTTGACGGGTGAAGTCCCGGCCCCTACGGTGAATCCATTCAACGCGGGGAATCGCTTTCCTGCAGCGGGTCGGCGACGTCGCCGTCCCGGAGGCTGACCGGGCCGACGACGGCCCGGGCATCGACGGAGATGGGACCGGGCCATGGCACACGAGGGCGCGCGCGCGGAGGTGGCGGCGGCACGCACGGCGGCCCCCGCCGACGGCGGCGCCCGGCTCGAGCGATGGTTCGGCTGGGTCGACACGCTGGCGTTCCTGGGCCTGCTCAACCTCCTCGTCCTCGCGGGCACGCTGGCCGGGGGAGTGGTGCTCGGCGTCGCGCCCGCGCTCGCCGCGGCGACCGTCGTCAGCCGCACGCGGCTGCGGGGCGACACCCAGCGCGCCGTGCGCGTCTTCGTCCGCGCCTGGGCCTCCGGATTCGCCCGCGCCAACCTCCTCGCCGCGCCGGGCCTGCTGGCCCTCGCCCTCACCGGGACGAGCCTGCTCCTGCTCGACGACGCGCCCGCGGTGCTCCGCGTCGCGCTCGCCGTCATCGCGGGCCTCGGCGTCGTGCACCTGCTGCTCGCCCTGACGATGGACGCCCACTACGACCTGCGTCGCGGCGACGTGCCGCGCCTGGCCTGGACGTTCCTGCTGCGCGCCCCCGGGGCGCCCCTCCTGCTCGCGGCGACGACGGCGCTGGTCGGCGTCGTCACCGCGTTCGTGCCCGGACTCCTGCCCGTCGTCTCGATCGGCGCGTGGGCGTACCTGTGCACGGCCCTCTGCCTGTCCTTCTACGCCGCCAACGACCGCCGGCTCGGCGACCGGGCGGCGACCGACCCCCTCGACGAGTGAACGACGACGTGCACTCCGACGAAAGGAACAGCATGCGCACACGACGGCTGGCCCCCCTGGCCCTCCTCGCGGTCGGGAGCCTCGCGCTCGCGGCCTGCGGCAGCGGCGGTGGCGACGGCGGCGACGGCGGTGGCGGTGGCGAGGCGCTCGACTCGCTCTCGATCATGGCGCCGTACTTCTCCGCGACGCCGCCGGAGGACGACGACCCGGTGGGCGCGAAGCTGTCCGAGCTGGCGGGGCTGGACCTCGACATGCAGTGGGTGCCCAACGCGGAGTACGGCGACCGGACCAACGTGGTGCTGGCCGGCGACGAGATCCCCGACGTCATGGTCATCCAGCAGAAGAGCCAGGGCTTCGTGCAGACGGCGGAGGCCGGCGGCTTCTGGGACCTCACCGAGTACCTGGCCTCGGGCGACTACCCGAACCTCGTCACGGAGAACCCCGACGTCCAGCAGGCCTCGAGCGTCAACGGCAAGGTCTACGGCGTGTACCGGGCCCGCGACGTCGTGCGCACGTCCATCACCATCCGCAAGGACTGGCTGAAGAACCTCGGCCTCGAGGAGCCCACGAACACGGACGAGCTCATGGCGCTCGCCAAGGCGTTCACCGAGGACGACCCCGACGGCAACGGCAAGGACGACACCTACGGGATGATCATCCCCGCCTGGGGTGCGTCGATCGGCACGGGCAGCCCCTACGACGCCATCGAGACCTGGTTCGGCGCGGGCAACGTGTGGAAGGACGAGGGCGGCCAGCTGATCCCGTCGTTCACGACCCCGGAGTGGAAGCAGGCGCTCGACTACGAGAAGCAGCTCATCGAGAACGGCTACGTCAACAAGGACTACGCCACGATGGACGGCTCCACCCAGTGGAACGAGCCGTTCCTCAACGGCAAGGGCGGCATCATCATCGACGTCCAGTCGCGCGCGTCGCAGCTGGCGGGCCTGTTCAAGGAGAAGGACCCCAAGACGTACGACCAGTTCGTCGCGCTCCAGGGCAACATCGCCGGGCCGAACGGTGACTTCGCGCTCCCGACGCCGGGCTACAGCGGCTTCCTCGCCGTGCCGAAGGCGTCGGTGCAGACGGAGGAGCAGCTCAAGCAGGTGCTCACCGCGCTGAACGAGCTGAGCAGCACCGAGGGCCAGGTGCTGGAGAACAACGGCATCGAGGGCGACAACTTCACGGTCGAGGACGGCTTCGCGGTCAACGACGAGTCGAAGCAGGACTACACGGACCTGGTCAGCGGCTCGTGGGCCCAGATCGGCACCAACGTGGCCGGCTACGAGGCCTACAAGCCGAAGCCGGAGACGGAGTACGACGCCGAGCTCGAGCAGGAGCGCGTGGACCTGCAGGCCACGGACCTCGAGAAGGCGGTCTTCAACCCCGGGGCGGCGCTCGTCTCCGAGACCTACATGACCAACGGCGTCCAGCTCGACCAGGTCATCGCCGACGCCCGCATCCAGTACATCAGCGGGCAGATCGACGAGGCGGGGCTCGACGCGGCGATCGCGCAGTGGAAGTCCAGCGGCGGTGACGCGGTCACGGCCGAGATGAACGAGCTCTACGCACAGCTCGGCTGATCCCCTCCGGTGCGGGGCCGGGCCTCGGTGCCCGGCCCCGCACCCCGTCCGAGAAGGAGGCTGCGATGACCGCCGTCGTCGACGTCGAGCAGGCCGGCACGCCCGCGCCCGCCGCCCCTCCCGCGCCCCGCCGGCCGCACCGCGGCTGGGCCCGGGTGGTGCGCTACCGGTGGCTGCTGGTGATGATGCTGCCGGGCATCCTGTACTTCCTGCTGTTCCGCATCTGGCCGATGTGGGGCGCGCAGATCGCGTTCAAGAACTACGTGCCGTTCCTGGGGATCCAGGGCTCGGAGTGGGTGGGCTGGCACCACTTCCAGGAGTTCTTCTCCAACCCCGACTTCCCGCGGCTGCTGGGCAACACGCTGATCCTGGCCGCGCTGAGCCTGTTCGTGGCGTTCCCGCTGACGATCGTGCTGGCGCTGCTGCTCAACGAGGTCCGCCTGTCGGTGCTCAAGCGCACGGTGCAGACGCTGGTCTACATCCCGCACTTCCTGTCCTGGACGGTCGTGGTGTCGCTGACCGCGCTGCTGTTCGCGATCGGCACGGGCCCGCTGTCGTCCTTCCTGGACGGGCTCACCGGCACGGAGACTAACTACCTGGCCGACCCGGACTGGTTCCGTCCGCTGATCCTGCTGCAGACGATCTGGAAGTCCACCGGCTGGGGCACGATCATCTTCCTCGCCGCCCTGGCCAGCGTGGACCAGGAGCAGTACGAGGCCGCCGTCATCGACGGCGCGGGCCGCTGGCAGCGCACCTGGCACATCACGCTGCCCGCCATCCGGCCCACGATCATCGTGATGCTCATCCTGCAGACCGGGGAGATCCTCAACACCGGGTTCGAGCAGATCTACCTCATGTCCAACGCGCTCAACCGCACCGTCGCGGACGTCTTCGACACGTACGTGTACTTCACCGGCATCCAGCAGGGCGCGTACTCCTACTCCACCGCGGTGGGCCTGTCGAAGGCGATCGTCGGGCTGGTGCTGATCTTCGGCACCAACTGGCTCGCCAAGCGCTTCAACCAGCAGGGGATCTTCTGATGGCCGCACCGCTCACCACCGTGCCCACCACGCCCACCGTGGCGCCCGGCCGCGCGTCCCGGCGCGCGTCCCGGCCCTCCACGCAGCACCAGCGGTTCAACACCCGTGCGGGCCGGGCGTTCGACGTCGTCAACGTCGTGCTGCTCGTCGCGGTCGGCCTGCTGGCGCTGCTGCCGTTCCTGTACGTGCTCGCGGGCTCGTTCGCCACGGAGCTGGAGATCACCACGCGACCGTTCTTCCTGTGGCCGCGGGACTTCACGACCGACTCCTATGCCTCGATCCTGTCGTCGTCGGCGTTCGTGCGCGCGTTCGTCACGACCGTCGTCGTGACCCTGGTCGGCACGCTCGTCCAGCTCGCGCTGACGGCGCTGATGGCCTACCCGCTGTCGAAGGTCGACCTGCCCGGGCGGCGCGCCATCATGACCGTCGTCGTGTTCACGATGGTGTTCTCCGCGGGCATGATCCCCACGTTCCTGGTGGTCAAGCAGCTCGGCCTGCTCGACACCTATTGGGCGCTGATCCTGCCGATGGCGATCAACCCGTTCAGCCTGATCATCATCAAGAACTTCTTCCAGCAGCTGCCCCAGGAGCTGGAGGAGTCCGCCAAGATCGACGGCGCCCACGAGCTGCAGATCCTGCGGCACGTCGTGATCCCGCTGTCCAAGCCGGTGCTCGCGACGTTCGCGCTGTTCTACGCCGTCGGCATCTGGAACGACTACATGTCCCCGCTGCTGTACCTGAACGACCAGGACATGTGGACCCTGCAGATGTTCCTGCGGCAGGTCACCGCGTCGGCGTCGCTGTCCGCGCAGGACATGGGCGCCGAGCTGCCCCCGCCCGCGCAGGGCATCAAGTTCGCGGTGGTCATCGTGGCCACCATCCCCGTGCTCCTGGCCTACCCGTTCCTCCAGAAGCACTTCGCCAAGGGAATGCTCATCGGGAGCGTGAAGGGCTGACATGACCATCCACCTCGCGGGCGACTCGACCGTCGCCCCCACCGACCACGGCCGCACCTCGGGGTACCCGGAGATCCCGCTGCTGGGCTGGGGCGACGAGCTCGCGACGTTCACCGGCGACGTCGTGCGCAACCACGCGATCGGCGGCGCCACCACGGCGTCGTTCCGGGCCGAGGGACGCTGGGAGAAGCTGCTCGCGGAGCTGCGGCCCGGCGACACGGTGGTGATCCAGTTCGGGCACAACGACCAGAAGGAGCCCGACGAGCTCGCCGCCGAGGGCGGGTACACGGACCGGCTCGCGCAGTTCGTCGCGGAAGCGCGCGCGAACGGGGCGCGGCCCGTGCTGGCCACGAGCGTCGAGCGCCGCCTGTTCGACGGCGACGGCCCCGACGCTCCGCTGCGCTGGTCGCACGGCCCCTACCCGGCGGCGGTGCGCACGCTCGGCCACGAGCTCGACGTGCCGGTGCTCGACCTCACCGCGTTCACGCGCTGGCTGTACGGGTGGCTGGGCCGCGACGCCTCGGCCGCCCTCTTCCCGCACGGCGCCGCCGCGGCGGCGGGCCTGCCCGTCGACGAGAAGCTGGCCACGGACAACACCCACTTCACGACGGCGGGGGCGCGCGCCGTCGCCCGCTACGTCGGCGAGGCCCTGGCGTCGCTCGACGGCGTGCACGACGCCGAGGAGCCGCTC
This sequence comes from Isoptericola nanjingensis, assembly GCF_050311635.1. NCBI lineage: Bacteria > Bacillati > Actinomycetota > Actinomycetes > Micrococcales > Promicromonosporaceae > Isoptericola > Isoptericola nanjingensis. The sequence continues at coordinate 174,349 of NZ_JBNOZL010000009.1, forward strand.
GGGGCGTGGGTGATGCAGCCGTGACAACGCCCGTGGTGGCGGGGACCTACCGCAACGCCCTGGCCGGTCCCGGCGACCTCGCCGGGTGGGTCGCGGAAGGCCCGGTCGGCGTCGAGCACCGCGACGACGGCCTGGTGCTGCGCAGCACGGCCGACGAGGCAGCGCTCGACGCCGACGGCCGCGGGGACCACGCGCACTTCACCTACTGGTGCCCGGACGTCTTCCCGGCGGACGTCGAGGTCGCGTGGGACTTCCGCCCGCTGGCCGGCGACGGCCTGGCGATGCTGTTCTTCGCCGCCACGGGCACCGACGGCCGCGACCTCTTCGACCCGTCGCTGGCCGAGCGCACCGGGTTCTACCCGCAGTACCACTCGGGGGACGTGTCGACGCTCCACGTGTCCTACCTGCGCCGCAAGTGGGCGGCCGAGAAGCGGTTCCGCACCTGCAACCTGCGCAAGAGCCCCGGCTTCCGCCTCGTCGCGCAGGGGGCCGACCCGCTGCCCGGGCCCGACGACGCCGACGGCCACTACCGCGTGCGCGTCACCAAGCGCGGCGCCGACGTCTCCTTCGCGATCGACGACCTCACCCTCTTCACGTTCCACGACGACGCGCCGCTGGGCGCCGGCCGGATCGGCTTCCGGCAGATGGCCCCGCTCGTCGCCCACTACCGCAACCTCGAGGTGACCCCGCTGTCATGACCACCGCCCCCGCCGCATCCCCGCTGACCGAGTCCGTCGAGACCCCGGACGGGGTCGACGTCCCGCTGCGCTGGCTCGACGACGTCGCGCCCGACCTCACGGTCGGCGGCGTCACCTGCGGCGTCCCGTTCCGCCCGGGCGTGGTGCGCGACGCCGCGGCGCTCGCCGTCGTGGACGCCTGGGGCCGCGCCGTCCCCGCGCAGACGTGGCCGCTCGCGACATGGCCCGACGGCAGCGTGAAGTGGTCCGGCGTCGCGCTCGGCGCGGCGACGCCGCCCAGCGCGTCGTACCGCGTGGTCGCCGCCCCGCTGGTCGAGCCGGTCGGGACCCAGGACGTCGTCCCGACGGGCTCGACCGACGGGGTGACGGTCGTCGAGCACGCGGACGAGGTGGTCGTGGACACGGGCGCGTGCACGGTGGTCGTGGGGCGTTCCGGCCCGGACGTCGTGCGGTCCGTGCGGGTGCGCGGCGTGGAGGTGGCGCGCGCGGGGCGGCTGGTGTCCAGCCGGCAGGACCGCCCGGAGCCCGACCACCGGGCGCGGCGCGAGTCGGTGGGCGTGGTGCGCGACGTCGTCGTGGAGCAGGCCGGACCGGTGCGCGCCGTCGTGCGGGTGACGGGCGCGCACCGCGACGTCGACCGGGCCCACGAGGACGGCGCGCCCGCCTGGCTGCCGTTCACGCTGCGCCTGGTGCTCGCGGCCGGGGCGCCCACGTTCCGGCTCGTGCACTCGTTCGTGTGGGACGGCGACCCCGAGCGCGACTTCCTCTCGTCGCTCGGCCTGCGATTCGACGTCCCGCTGCGCGCCGCGCACCACGACCGGCACGTGCGCCTCGCGGGGGCGGACGGCGGCCTCGTGCGCGAGGCGGTGCAGGGCGTCACCGGGCTGCGCCGGGACCCCGGCGCGGGGGTGCGCGCGGCCCAGGTGGCGGGCCGCGCGACGCCGCCGCTGGTGGAGTGGGACGAGCGGGTCTCCGGCCGGCTGCGGTGGGTGCCGACCTGGGAGGCCTGGTCGCTGCGGCAGCTGAGCGCGAACGGTTTCACCGTGCACAAGCGGACGGCCCCCGACCGGCCGTGGATCGACGTGGCGCAGGGCACGCGGTCCGAGGGTCTGGGCTACCTGGGGGACACGGGCGGCGGCCTCGCCGTCGGGCTGACCGGGTTCTGGCAGTCGCACCCGACCGGGATCGACGTCGAGCGCGCGACGTCCGACGTCGGGTCGCTCACGACCTGGCTCTGGTCGCCCGACGCCGCGCCGATGGACCTGCGCTTCTACCACGACGGCCTCGGCCAGGACACGTACGACGACCAACTCGACGCCCTCGAGATCACGTACGAGGACTACGAGCCGGGGTTCGGGAACGCGCACGGCATCGGCCGCACGCACGAGCTCACCGTCACCGCGTTCGCCGGCACGCCCGACGCCGACGCGCTCGCGCGCCTCGCCGCGGGCACCGCCGTCCGGCCCCAGCTCGTGCCCGTCCCCGAGGCGCTGCACGCGGCGCGCGTGCTCGGCGACTGGGACCTCGTCGACCGCAGCACCCCCGAGCGGGCGGCGCTGGAGGACCGGCTCGCCACGATGCTCGACTTCTACGTCGGTCAGGTGGACCAGCGCTCCTGGTACGGGTTCTGGAGCTACGGCGACGTCATGCACGCCTACGACCCCGACCGGCACGTGTGGCGCTACGACGTCGGCGGCTACGCCTGGGACAACTCCGAGCTCTCCCCGGACCTGTGGCTGTGGACGTCGTTCCTGCGCACCGGCCGGGCCGACGTCTTCCGGCTCGCCGAGCGCATGACCCGCCACACGGGTGACGTGGACGTCTACCACGCCGGCCCCTGGCAGGGGCTGGGCAGCCGGCACAACGTGCAGCACTGGGGGTGCAGCGCGAAGCAGGTGCGCATCTCGACGCCGGCGTACCGGCGGCCGCACTACTTCCTCACCGGCGACGAGCACACCCGGGACCTCATGCTCGAGCTGCGGGACTCCGACCGGAACTTCCTCGGGCTCGACCCGACCCGCAAGGTGCGGCCCGACGCCGCCACGTACCGCCCGCGGCCCGAGGCGCTGGCGGTCGGGCTCGGCACGGACTGGAGCGCCCTGGCCGCCACGTGGCTCGCGGACTGGGAGGCGACGGGGAACGAGCGGTCGCGCGACCGGCTGGTCGGCACCATGACCGACATCGGCGCGCTGAAGCACGGCTTCTTCACCGGCGAGGCGCTGTACGACCTGGGCACCGGCCGGTTCGCCACCGACCGCGACCGCGTCACCGTCTCGCACCTGTCCGCCGTCTTCGGGCTGGTGGAGATCTGCTCGGAGCTGGTGTCGCTGGTCGACGCGGGCCTCGTCGACGCACCCGGCTTCACGGAGGCGTGGCTGCAGTACTGCCGCCTCTACCTCGCGACGCCGGCGGAGCAGGAGGCCGAGCTCGGCGTCGCGCCGTCCGGCACGAACCTCGAGCAGGCGCACTCCCGCCTCGCCGCGTACGCCGCGGCACGGCTCGGCGACGACGGCCTGGCCGACGTCGCGTGGCGCGCGTACTTCCGCGGCGGGGAGTTCATGGGCGAGGAGGCCTTCCACCCCGTGCCGGTGCTGCCGCCCGAGACCCTGGTGCGGATCGACGAGGCGCGGACGCTGTCCACCAACGACGCCGCCCAGTGCAGCCTCGCGACGATCCAGAACCTCGCGCTCATCGGCCATCGATGCGGCCGGGTCTAGGGCCGAAGTGCGCCCCGCCCAGCAAGAGCGGGGCGCATTCCGTGATCGCACGACTACCCGGACAATTCGGCCTCGCACTCTGGTGAAACGGCCGCCAGGACGAACCACGAACCGTCGGACTCGATGAGCTGACGACCTTCCTCTTCGCCTGAGGTCGTACCGAAGAACACGACCTGGAGTTCGAACGGGGCTGCCGTGACAGTGTCGTCGTCCTGACCAGGGTGTGAGACGGTCTCGAAGCGTGTCGACGGATCCGGAAGAGCGACCATGGACCTCAGTGCACCCAGCTCGGCCTGGACACAGGTGTCAGGCACCGCGGATCCGAGAATGACGGTTCCGGTGTCCCGCGGGTCGGGGTACGCCATCACGTTCCGTAGCGCACCGCTGTCGCTCGACCGTACAGCGTTGAGGTACTGCGTGGTTGCCTCCTCGCCGCCTGTCGCTCCTCCTGCCGTTGTGCTGCACCCCGACACGAGGAGCGTCGTGACGACCGTGAGTCCGGCCAGGGCGCGTGCGTGCGAGCTCAACGGGTCGAGGTCCAGCTCAGACTGGTGCGTGTCGCCTTCGGCTTGTAGCCGGTGTAGGTGCTGCCGTGCGCCGTCTGCTTCACCTTCGTCCACGAATAGGTATACCCAGGCCGTGAGGTGCTGAAGGTGTACTTCGGCACCTTTCCGTTGGTGACCTTTTGCGAGTACGAGAGATCCGTCTTCTTGATGATTGCAGCGTCACCGTGCGCCCATCGCGCTGCGGTGGTGGAGAGGGACGTGCGCTTCACAGTCGTCGAGCAGCCGATCTTCTGCGGCAGGGAGATAGAGAAGCCCGCGAACGAGTAGCCGACGCTGAATGCTGTTCCGCACCCGGTCCGTGAGCGTGAGAAGGTCGGTGTCGCCGAGTACACGTTGGAGCGGGCGGCCTGCGTCGACGCGACCCGCTGCGCCCAGCCACCGCTGCGTCCCGAGAACCCGCTGCTGGCGTTCTGCGTCTTGGACCACGTCGACGTGATCTCCGAGATGTAGTAGTCGGCGGACTTGTCCGAGTCCTTGAGGCGGTACTTCCAGGTGCAGTACTTCACGGTTCCACCTGCGCCGTGGGGCTTGTACCCCGGGTAGTACCCGCTGACACGGCCGTTCCCCACTCCCGCACGCCAGGAGAGCGCGCTGCTGCACCCTGACGACACGATGGTTGCAGGCACGGAAGCGGAGAGCGCGGAAGCGTGTGGAGCCGCTACGACGGGAGCCCCGACTGATGTCGTCGCAATCGCGACAGCGAGGACCCATCGTGTCCATCTTCTCGGGGCGTCGTGCATCGTACGGGTTGGGCTGGGCGAATGTTCGGTTGTGGCGCGCATTAACTTGTCTCCCGCGTGAGTGTGATGGCCGCGGCCTCGAAGAGCAGACCGAGAGGAGGCTAGGCGGCCGCTTCGGCAGGTGTAGGGAGATTGCGGAAACGTCAAGCCCGTCGTGGTGGGGTGTGGTGCTTGATATCTTCCGGCCGGACGAGCGGAGGTTGGATCTCAGGTGCCGACGATCACGCAGCTTCGAGCGCTGTACGCGATGTCTGAGCATGGATCGTTGACCAGCGCCGCTGCCGCGCTCGGCTACACCGTTAGTGGGGTCAGCCGGCAGCTGGACGCCCTTGAGGCGGTCATCGGCGGCTCCCTCCTCTTCCGCGGGTCCTCGGGATGGATGGTGACGAATCTCGGTCGGGACGTCTTGGACGAGGCGGAACCGTTGCTCCTTGCCCACGACCGGATCCGCCTGATCGCGGCTCGCCATCGAAGAACGACCAGGAGCGGGGTGGGCCGACCTGATGCGGCACGTTGCGACCAGGAGCCCCGGCTGGCGGGACCGGTGGGGTGAGAGCCACCAAGTACGCTGTGCGGCGGCAATCTTCACCGGACGTTCACGGGCGAGCGGCAGCGGTGAGCACGACGGCCCGCACGCGGGCCCGACGGACGGAGCACCATGAGCCTCGGCTGGACCAAGCACGGCGACGGAAGGCACGTCGGACCCGGCGACGTCGTCGCCCCCGACGAGCGGCTGAGCTGGCCGCGCACCATCGGCATCGGCATGCAGCACGTGGTGGCGATGTTCGGCTCCACGTTCATCGTGCCGCTGATGACGGGGTTCTCGCCTGCCACGACGCTGTTCTTCTCGGCGATCGGCACGGCGCTGTTCCTGCTGATCACGCGCAACCGGCTGCCCAGCTACCTGGGGTCCAGCTTCGCGTTCATCGCCCCGATCCTCGCAGCGACGGCGTCCCACGGGCAGTCCGTGGCGGTGGGCGGGATCCTCGTGACCGGCATTGTGCTGGCCGCGGTTGGCGTCCTGGTGCACTTCGCCGGCGCCCAGTGGATCGACGTCGTCATGCCGCCGGTCGTCACGGGCACGATTGTCGCGCTCATCGGCCTCAACCTGGCTCCGGCCGCGTGGGGAACCTGCAAGGAGAAGGTCGTCGACGGCGCGATCGTCCAGACCTGCGACAACGGGTTCCGCGCGGCACCCCTGACGGCGACGGTCACCCTGGTCGCGATCATCCTCGCGACGGTGCTGTTCAAGGGCATCCTCGGGCGGCTGTCGATCCTGGTCGGCGTGCTGGTCGGCTACATCGCTGCGCTGCTCCTGGGCGAGGTGAGCTTCGCCAAGGTCGAGGCGGCCGACTGGTTCGGCTTCCCGCACTTCGTCACCCCGTCGTTCGAGCCGGCGGTGCTGGGCCTGTTCGTCCCCGTGGTGCTCGTGCTGGTCGCGGAGAACGTCGGCCACGTGAAGTCGGTCGCGGCGATGACGGGCAAGAACCTCGACGACGTCGCCGGCAAGGCCCTGTTCAGCGACGGCCTCGCGACGACGCTCGCGGGCGTCGGCGGCGGCTCCGGCACCACGACGTACGCGGAGAACATCGGCGTCATGGCCGCGACCCGCGTCTACTCGACGGCCGCGTACTGGGTGGCCGCCGCGACGGCCCTGCTGCTGTCGATGTCGCCGAAGTTCGGCGAGCTCATCGCCACCATCCCGGCGGGCGTGCTCGGCGGGGCGACGACGATGCTCTACGGCATGATCGGCATCCTGGGCGCCCGCATCTGGGTGCAGGGCAAGGTGGACTTCGGCAACCCGGTGAATCTCACCACCGCCGCCGTCCCGCTGATCATCGGCATCGCGAACTTCACGTTCTCCGCCGGCGACCTCACCTTCGAGGGCATCGCGATCGGCACCGCGTCCGCGCTGGTGATCTACCACGGCATGCGGGCGATCGCGCGGTGGCGCGGCACCGGCCAGGAGCCCGCATCGCCGGCGTCGGCTCCCGCGGCGGCCGGGACGACGGACTGACGCCAGCCCGGGTGGCCCGGTCCTACTTCTTGGACAGGGTCACCTGGGGGATCGGCGTGATCTCGTCGGCGGGCACGCACCCCTCGACGTCCTCCATCGGGGTCTCGGCGTTCAGCAGCACGCTGTCCTCGCTGAGCGGCGGGCTGTACTCCTCGCCGACCAGCAGGTCGACGGTGTCGCCCTTGCGGTCGTCGAGCACGAGGCGGACGTCGGGGTACTGGGCCGCGAGGGTGTAGGCGCGGGTGATGCCCTTGGTGCCGAACCGCACCTCCGACTGGCCCAGCTTCTCCACCCAGTTGCCGGTGTCGACGATCTTGAACCCGCGCTCGCTGAGGACGTCCTCGTTCGCGCCCGCGAGCGGCTCGCTGCCGTCGGCGGCGTTGTAGACCCGCACCTTGACCTTCGAGTACGGCACGGGCAGGGCGCCGTCGGGCTGGCCCTTGACCTGCGGCAGGCAGGGCTCGGGCTGCGGCGCCTCGGCGACCGGCGTGTAGATGGGTCGCGAGAACGGCGAGCTGAACGCGCCCGAGTACATCGCCGCGGCCGCCAGGCCCGCGAGCAGCAGGAACGCGATGAGGAGCCCGAAGACCACGGCCTGCCGCTCGTGCTCGCGCTTGCGGCGCGTCTCGCGGACCGGGTCAGGGGCAGGTGATGTCACGCGAAGAAACTACCCGAGTTCGAGGGATCGTTCGCGGGAGCGCCGCCGGTCGTGGCGGGAGTCACCGGAGCACGAGGACCCGGGCGTGCAGCACGGGCCGCTGCTGGAGGGCGGCCCGCACGGCGCGGTGCAGACCGTCCTCGAGGTACAGCACGCCCTGGTACTCGACGACGTGGGCGAAGAGGTCGCCGAAGAACGTCGAGTCCTCCGCGAGCAGGTGGTCGAGGTCCAGCGTGCGCTTCGTGGTGACGAGCTCGTCGAGACGCACCTGGCGAGGCGGCACGTCCACCCAGTCCTTGGCGGTGACGTGCCCGTGGTCGGGGTAGGGACGGCCGTCCCCCACGGCCTTGAAGATCATGGCTGCCATCGTAGGGGCGGGCCTGTGACCGGCCGCCTCGTTGCCTCGCGATACGGACACGATCCCGTCACGATCCCGTCACGGGCGGGCCCCGTGGGGGCCCGTGCCGTGCCCGGGAGGACGGGCCTGGTCACGGCCGGGGCGCTGTGGCACGCTGGGACCGACAGCAGCGTGGGAGCGCTCTCATCATGCGGGCGCCGATCAAAGGAGATCGCCGTGGTCCTCGGTTCCTCTCGTCGTCCCTCCACCCCGACGGCGGTCCGGTCGGTCGTCGTCCTCGCCGCGGCCGCGGGCCTCGCCCTCGGCGGGCTCTCGGCGTCGGCGGCGCCGCCACCGCCCCCGGACCCGCAGCTGTGGGTTGACCCGGACAGCTCGACGATCGGTCACGTCGAGGAGCTCGGCCTGACGGGGGACGCGCGCGACGACGCGCTCGCGCTCGCGGGCGTGCCCTCCGCGAGCTGGTTCACCGGCGGTACGCCGCGCGAGGTGAAGCAGGACGTCAAGGACGTCGTCGTGCACGCGCACGCCGACAAGGCGGTCCCCGTGCTGGTCGCCTACAACCTGCCCTTCCGCGACTGCGCGCAGTACTCCGCGGGCGGTGCCACGTCGCTCGCGGAGTACACCGCGTGGATCGACGGGTTCGCGCGCGGGATCGGGAACAAGCAGGCGATCGTGGTCCTCGAGCCCGACGGGCTCGGCATCATCCCCTGGTACACGACCGTCGACGGCAACCAGGAGTGGTGCCGGCCGGCGGAGGCGGACCCGGCCACGGCCGCCGCGGAACGGTTCGCCATGCTCAACCACGCCGTCGACACCCTCGGCGCGCTGCCAGGAACGAAGGTCTACCTCGACGCCGGCAACAGCAAGTGGCTCAACGTCGGAGACAACGCCGACCGCCTCCTCAAGGCGGGCGTCGACCGGGCGGACGGGTTCTTCCTCAACGCCTCGAACTACCAGTACACCGAGAACTCGGTCGCGTACGGGCGGTGGGTCTCGTCGTGCCTCGCGCTCGTCACCCAGGCGGGCGGGGCGTTCGGCGACTGCGGGAACCAGTACTGGAACGGCGGCCCGGCGAACGGGTGGTCGGGCGTGGAGATGTCGCCGTATGGGCGCTGGTCCGCGGACGCCTCCGACCCGGCGCTGAGCACGGCGGGGGTGGACTCGCGGTACGCCGAGCAGCTCGGTGACGTGCGCGCCACGACGTCGTTCGTCGTCGACAGCTCGCGCAACGGGCAGGGGCCGTGGGACCCGGCGACGTCCGAGAACGTGTACGCCGACGCCGAGGACTGGTGCAACCCGCCCGGCCGCGGGCTGGGCCTGCGACCCACGCTGGACACCGGCGAGCCGCTGGTCGACGCCTACCTCTGGATCAAGGTGCCGGGGGAGTCCGACGGCCAGTGCTTCCGCGGCACCGGCGGGCCGCTCGACCCCGAGCGAGGCATGGTGGACCCGCCCGCCGGGCAGTGGTTCGTCGAGCAGGCGGACGAGCTGGTCGAGCTCGCGGTGCCCGCCCTGTCCTGACCGCCGCTACCGGCGCAGCTCCACCAGGTGCCGGGCCGAGTGCGCGACGAACGGGCCGTCGGCCCGGATCCGTTCGTGCAGGTCGCGCAGCTCGGTCCGGTACGCGTCGACCGTGAATCCCGGCACCATCCACACCACCTTGCGCAGGAACCAGACGACGGCGCCGACGTCGTGGAACTCGATCCGCAGGCGCTCGGCCCGCAGGTCGACGAGCTCGAGCCCGGCGGCGCGGGCGGCGGCCATCTCGTCCTCCGGGTCGCGGCCGCGCCGGACCTCCTCGGGCTGGGGGCCGAGGAAGAGCTCGACGAGCTCGAAGACGCTCGCCGGCCCGACGTGCTGCGCCAGGTACGTCCCGCCCGGACGCAGCACGCGCGCGATCTCCGCCCAGCGGGGCACGACCGGGTGCCGGCTCGTGACGAGGTCGAACGCGCCGTCCGCGAAGGGCAGGGGCGGCGAGCCCGGTCCGCCGTCGTCGTGCGCGACGACGGCCACGCCGCGCGGGTGCAGCAGGCGGGTGGCGGCCGCGACGTTGGGCGGCCAACCTTCGGTGGCGACCAGCAGGCGGGGGAGCGTCGGCGCGGCGGCGAGCACCTCGCCCCCGCCCGTCTGCAGGTCGAGCGCGGCGTCGACCGTGCCGAGCCGCTCGTGCAGCAGCCGGGAGAAGCGCCAGCTCGGGCGTTCCTCCGTGGCGCGGCCCTCCAGCCAGGAGAAGTCCCAGCCGGACATCGGTGCGGCGTCGGCCTCGGCGACGAGCTCGTCGAACGTGCGGTCCATCCCGCCATCCTCGGACGCCGACCAGGCGGTTGCTACCGAAATAGCCCGCGACGAGGGCGGATACCGGTGGCAACCGCGTGGTCGGCGCGGGCCGGCCTCGACGACGGGCCCGGGACCACTCTCGTGGTCCCGGGCCCGTCGGTCCGGCGGAGGATGGGGGATTCGAACCCCCGAGGGCGTGAACCCAACACGCTTTCCAAGCGTGCGCCATAGGCCGCTAGGCGAATCCTCCTGGAGCGCGACCCGCATCCTGCGCGGGCAGCCCCAGAAGAATAGCCGACACCCTGCCGTGGCTCCGAATCCTGCCGGGGTGACGGCGGTCTCTACCCTGTCTCCGCCGTGTCGCTGCCGCCGGTTTCGGGACGGGGCGGGGTCTCGGTTAGGCTGTCGTGCAGACCCCTCGTGCGGCACCATCTCGCCGAACTCCCCCAGGGCCGGAAGGCAGCAAGGGTAAGTGAGCTCTGGTGGGTGTGCGAGGGGTCCTTCACGTCAGACCCGGCCCTCGCAGCGTCGCGAGAGTGCCGCGGGTCACAGAATCCACCATGCGGACGGAGAATCGTCCACTGCATGAGATTTCCCGGCGATCGGCTTGGTGAACCGGGCAGCGGGTGGTCACTCTGAGGGCATGCCCCGCATCGCTCCCGCAGCCACCTCGACCGCGCGCACACGCCGTCGCGGCGAGATGTGCCGCGTCGTGATGACGACGGGCCGCATGACCACCTGCCGAATGTGCGAGCTCGGCTGACGCCTCCCCGGCATCGCCCGACGACGTCGTCGTCGCCCCTCCCCGGCCTGCCGGGGAACCCCGTTCTCTGCCGCCTCGAGCTGATGGCCGTGGCCGCCGCACCCACCCCGCTCTCTCACCGGCGCCGTACCCGGCGCCCGCCCGGAAGGACCCACCCGTGTCCCGTACCACCCGCAACCGCCTCCTCACCGTCACCGCGATCGCCGCGGCCGCCACGTTCACGCTGTCCGCCTGCGGCGGCGGCTCGGGCAACGCGGAGGGCGACGGCACGCTCCGCATCGGCGTCGTCGGCGCGTCCGACGACAAGTGGGCCGTCTTCACCGACAAGGCGAAGGAGGAGGGCCTCGACATCGAGCTCGTCGACCTGCAGGACTACACGCAGGCCAACCCCTCCCTCTCGCAGGGCGAGCTGGACGCGAACCAGTTCCAGCACCTGCAGTTCCTCGCCGGCTACAACGTCGACGCCGACGACGACCTGACGCCGATCGGCGCCACCGCCGTCTACCCGCTGGGCCTGTACTCGGAGAAGCACACCTCCCTCGAGGAGATCCCCGCCGGCGGCGAGTTCGCCGTGCCGAACGACCCGACCAACCTGGCCCGCGCGCTCCTCGTGCTGCAGGACGCCGGCCTCATCGAGCTCAAGGACGGCGGCAGCGCCGTCTCCACCGAGGCCGACGTGCTGCCCAGCTCCAAGGTCACCGTCACCCCGGTCGCGGCCGAGCAGACGCCGATCCAGCTGAAGTCCGTGGACGCGTCCATCGTCAACAACGACTTCCTCGCGGACTCGGGCCTCGACCCGGAGTCGGCCCTGTTCCAGGACGACCCCGACTCCGACGCCGCCGCCCCGTACATCAACGTGTGGGTCGCGCGCGCCGAGGACAAGGACGACCCGGACCTGAAGAAGCTGGTCGAGATCTCGCACTCCGACGAGGTCGTCGCCGCCGAGCAGGAGCAGTCCGGCAACACCGCTGTCATCAAGGACAACTCGCCCGAGGAGCTGCAGGAGATCCTGTCCGGCCTCGAGGACGACATCCGCAACGCCTCCTGACCCGACGACGGCCGGGGAACGCGGGCCAGCCCGCGCGCCCCGGCCGTCGTGCTGGGCACGATGGACGGCAGACCGGTCGGGCGGGCGACGGGCAGACCAGTGAGGACGAACAGGTGAGCGACAACACGGCCGGACCGGCCCCCGGGACGCAGGCGATCGAGCTGCGCGGGGTGTCGAAGACGTTCGGCGAGGGCGACCGCGCGGTGCACGCCGTCGACGACGTGTCCCTCACGGTCCGCGCGGGCGAGATCTTCGGCGTCATCGGCTACTCCGGCGCGGGCAAGTCCACGCTGGTGCGCCTCGTGAACGCGCTGGAGACCGTCACGGCGGGCTCCGTGCTCGTCGAGGGCACCGACCTCACCGGGCTGCCGGAGCGCAAGGTCCGCGGGATCCGCGCGCGGATCGGCATGATCTTCCAGCAGTTCAACCTGCTGAGCTCGCGCACCGTCGCGGGCAACGTCGCCTACCCGCTCAAGGTGGCGCGCTGGCCCAAGGAGAAGCGTGCGGCCCGCGTGGCCGAGCTGCTCGAGTTCGTCGGGCTGTCCGACAAGGCGCGCGCGTACCCGCGCCAGCTCTCCGGCGGGCAGAAGCAGCGCGTGGGCATCGCCCGTGCCCTCGCGACGTCGCCCACCATCCTGCTCGCCGACGAGGCGACGTCCGCCCTCGACCCCGAGACCACCCGCGACGTGCTCGCCCTGCTGCGGCGCGTCAACGCGGAGCTCGGCCTCACCATCGTCGTCATCACGCACGAGATGGACGTCGTGCGCTCCCTGTGCGACCGCGTCGCCGTCATGGAGCACGGCAAGGTGGTCGAGGTCGGCGACGTGTACGACGTGTTCTCCGCGCCCAGCGCCGACGCCGCCCAGCGGTTCGTCGGCACGTCCATGCACGACCGGCCCTCGCCCGACGCGCTCGCCCGACTGCGCGAGCGCCACCCCGGGCGCCTCGTCACCGTCGGCGTGCGGGAGGGCGCGAGCTCCGGCACCGAGCTCTTCCGCCTGCTGCGCGAGCACGAGGTGGACGGCTCCGTCGTCTTCGGCGGCATCAGCGAGGTCGGCCAACGGCCGTTCGGCTCGCTCACCGTCGAGCTCGTCGCGCCCGACGACCGCATCGCGGCGTTCCTCGCCGCGCTGCGCGAGCGCGCCGAGGTCGTCGACCTGGGCACCGCTGCGCAGCCGGTCGACGACCCGCGTGCGATCCGCGCCGACCGCGCCCCGCAGGGCGACACCTCCGCGGCGCCCGACGACGAGCTCGGAGATCCCTACCGCGAGGCGCGTGATGCGGTCACCCGCCACGGCTTCTTCGGCAACCTGGGAGGTCGCTCATGAACCGCGACTGGTCCACCCTGTGGCCGCTGCTGTGGGAGGCGTTCGGCCAGACCCTGCAGATGGTCACCATCGCCCTGCTCACGGGCGGCATCGCCGGCCTCGCGCTGGGGCTCGCGCTCTACGTGACCCGGCCGGGAAACCTGCTGGCGAACAAGGCCGTGTTCGGCGTCCTCAACGTGGTCGTCAACGTCGTGCGCCCGATCCCGTTCATCATCTTCGTGACGCTGCTCGGGCCGGTGACGCTGCAGGTCGTGGGCACGACGCTCGGCACGGAGGCGTTCATCTTCCCGCTGTCGGTCATGACAGCGTTCGGGACGTCGCGGATCGTCGAGCAGAACCTCGTCGGGATCGACCCGGGTGTCGTCGAGGCGGCCCGCGCGATGGGGGCGTCGTCGTGGCGCATCATCACGACCGTCCTCGTGCCCGAGGCGCTCGCCCCGCTGATCCTCGGCTACACGTTCCTGTTCATCGCCGTGCTCGACATGTCCGCGATCGCCGGTCTCATCGGCGGCGGCGGGCTCGGTGACTTCGCCCTGCGGTACGGCTACCAGCGCTACAACTGGATGGTCGTGCTGGTCACCGTCGCGGTGATCATCGTCATCGTGCAGGTCGTGCAGTGGGTGGGGAACCGCCTGGCGCGCAAGGTGCTGCACCGCTGACGCCCTCGACGTAGCACCTGGTGGCGGTTCGACGGCCTGAATCGTCACCAGGTGCTACGTCGAGAGCACGCGCGGACCGGCCTGTGCAGCGGCCTCGTCGGTGTCGGCTGCGGCGTCTAGGGTTGGGCGGGTGACGACAGCCCTGTACCGCCGCTACCGGCCCGAGACGTTCGCCGAGGTGATCGGCCAGGAGCACGTCACCGCACCGCTCATGCAGGCCCTGCGCAGCGGGCGCGTCAACCACGCCTACCTGTTCTCCGGGCCGCGCGGGTGCGGCAAGACGACGTCCGCCCGCATCCTCGCGCGCACGCTGAACTGCGCGCGCAACACCCCGGAGACCCCGCTCGACACCCCGTGCGGCGAGTGCCCGTCGTGCGTCGAGCTGGCGCGCGGCGGCCCCGGCTCTCTGGACGTCGTCGAGATCGACGCGGCCAGCCACAACGGCGTCGACGACGCGCGCGACCTCCGCGAGCGCGCCACGTTCGCGCCCGCCCGCGACCGGTACAAGATCTTCATCCTCGACGAGGCGCACATGGTGACGCCGCAGGGCTTCAACGCCCTGCTCAAGATCGTCGAGGAGCCGCCGCCGCACGTGAAGTTCGTCTTCGCGACGACGGAGCCGGACAAGGTGATCGGCACCATCCGGTCGCGCACCCACCACTACCCGTTCCGGCTCGTGCCGCCGGACGTGCTGGGCCCCTACCTCGAGCAGCTCACCGCCGCCGAGGGGATCGAGCTGGGCGGCGGCGTCGTGCCGCTGGTGACCCGCGCGGGCGGCGGCTCCGTGCGCGACAGCCTCTCCGTGCTCGACCAGCTCATCGCCGGCGCGACCGACGGGGTCGTCGAGTACGACACGGCCGTCGGCCTGCTCGGCTTCACGCACGCCACCCTGCTCGACGACGTCGTCGACGCCCTCGCCGCAGGCGACGGCGCGTCGATCTTCCGTGTGGTCGACCAGGTGATCGCCACCGGGCACGAGCCGCGGCGGTTCGTCGAGGACGTGCTGGAGCGGCTGCGCGACCTCATCGTCATCGCCGTCTCCGGCGACGCGGCCGAGGCCGTGCTGCGCGGCCTGCCCGCCGACCAGCTGGAGCGCATGCGCGCCCAGGCGGGGCGCCTCGGCGTGTCCGAGCTGTCGCGCGCGGCCGACCTCGTCAACGCCGCGCTCACCGAGATGACCGGAGCCACGTCGCCCCGGCTGCACCTCGAGCTGCTCTGCGCGCGGCTGCTGCTCCCCGGCGCCGACGACGGCACGGAGGGGCTCGCCGCACGCATCGAGCGGCTCGAGCGAGGCAGGATCGCCGCCGGCGACACGCCCGTGCCGGCCGCGCCGCGCGCTGACCGGGACGTGGCCCCGACGCCCGCCCCGCAGTCGTCCGCAGGCGGAGGCGGCGGGCTGAGCGGCGCTGCCGCCGCACGGGCCGCCCTGCAGGCGAGCCGGCGTCCGGTCGCCGAGCCCGAGGGCGCCGCGGAGCCGGAGCCCACGGTGCCCCAGCCCGAGCCCGTTGCCGAGCCCGAGCCCTCGGTGGTCGAGCCTGTCGAGCCCTCCGCGACCGTCGAGCGCGGGCCCGCGGTGGACGAGCTCGTCGAAGCCCCCGCGACTGTCGAGTCCGAGCCTGCGGTGGACGAGCCCGACGAGCCCGACGAGCCCGACGAGGCCGCAGAGGCTGCCGAGCCCGACGGGCCCGACGAGGTCGAAGAGCCTGCCGAGTCCGCAGCGCCCGCGCCGGTCGAGCCGGTCGAGGCCACCCCGTCCACCGAGCCGGCGCCCGAGCCCGCGCCGTCCGCTCCCGCGAGCGCCGTCACCACCGAGGTGGTCCGGCGGCGGTGGCGCGAGGTCCTGACCGCCATCCAGAGCCCGCAGGCCGCCGCGTTCCTTGGTGAGAACGCCCAGGTGAAGAGCCTGGAGGGCGACGTGCTGCGCCTCGGGTTCGCGCCGGCCGTCGTCGGGCTGGCGCGCCGCGGACGGCCGGAGACCATCTCGGACGCCGTCTATCAGGCGCTGGGTATCGCCGTGCAGGTCGAGATCGTCGAGAACGAGGCCGGCCGGCGTCCGCGGGAGGCCGGCAGCGCTCCGGCCCCGTCCGACCCGGGCGCCGACGCCGCCGAGGAACCCGACGACTCCGGGCGGCCCGCCGAACCCGCGTGGCCCGACGTCCCCTCGCCCGGCGAGGGGCGCTCCGGTGGGGGCGGCGGCGCCACCGCCGGCGGCCCGGGCCCCGGAGCCGGCCCACGCCCGTCCGCCACCACGGTGGCGGCGACCGGGTCGCGCCCGGCCACCGCCGTCGCCGTCGTCGACCCGCCGGCGCCGTCCGCTCCGCGCGCGACGCAGGGTGCCCCGCGGACCCCGCAGCCGCAGCAACAGGCGAGACAGGTCGCCTCGGTCGACGAGGCCGACGCGGCCTGGCTCGCCGGCGTCTCCCTGCACGAGCCCCCGCCCGACGACCTCCCCGAGCCGCCAATGGACGAGCCGGCCGCAGCCCCGGTGGCCCGGCCCGTCGCGCCGCCGCGACCCGCGCCCGAGACACCGCCGGTCGCGAGCGCGCCCGCGGCCGCCCCGGCGTCGTCGTCCCCGCCCGCCCCCGCGGTGCCGCCCGCGCGCGAGACCCCGCGGCAGGCCGCCGAGCGTCGGGTGCGCGAGGCGCAGCAGTCGGAGGGCCGGTCGTCCTGGGCGTCCACGTCCGGAGGGAACCCCGCGGACGACGAGCCGTCCGCCGACGACCCCGACATCGCGTCCGCCGGGCTGGTCGGCGTGCAGCTCGTGGTGCAGGTGCTCGACGGGAAGGTCATCGAGGAGATCGCGGAGCAGCCCTGACATGACCGGCCACGCCACCACCGACGGCACGACCCGCACCACCACGCTGCACATCGTCGCGGCCGTCATCGTGCGCGACGACGGCCGCGCGCTGCTCGTGCGCAAGCGCGGCACGACGGCGTTCATGCAGGTGGGCGGCAAGATCGAGCCGGGCGAGGAGCCCGTCGCCGCGCTCGTGCGGGAGTGCGCCGAGGAGATCGGCCTCGTCGTCGACCCGGCCGCCGTCCGCCCGCTCGGGCGCCGGACCGCCGTGGCCGCCAACGAGCCGGACCACGTGGTCGACGCGCACGTCTTCGAGGTCGCGCTCCCCGCCGGGTTCGCCGTCGAGACGCGCGCCGAGCTCGCCGAGCACGTCTGGGTCGACCCGGCTTCCCCGGTCGCGCCGCACCCGCTCGCGCCGCTGTCCGCGGACCTCATGACCGACGTCGCCGCACGCCGCCCGGCCGGATGAACGACGTCCCGCGCCGCGGGGCGATCCACCACGTCGAGCTCTGGGTGCCCGACCTGCCGCGCGCCGTGCGCTCCTGGGGCTGGCTCCTCGGCGAGCTCGGCTACCGGCCGCACCAGTCGTGGGAGCACGGGCGGTCCTGGCTGCTGGGCGACGGCTACGTCATCGTCGAGCAGAGCCCCGCGCTGACCGCGGCAGCCCACGACCGGCGTCGGCCGGGCCTCAACCACCTCGCCCTGCACGCCGGGTCGCGCGCACAGGTCGACGCGCTCGCTGCCGCCGCACCCCGGCACGGCTGGACGCTCCTCTTCCCGGACCGGCACCCGCACGCCGGCGGCCCCGAGCACTACGCCGCCTATCTCGAGGACGCGGACGGCTTCGAGGCCGAGCTCGTCGCGGGCTGACCGCCCCGGACCGGTACTACCTCGCGGGAGCCCGTACTACCTCGGCAGGGCGGCGCGCAGGTCGTCCAGCCAGCCGGCGAGGTTGGCCACGGAGTCGGGCATGAACGGCACCTCGTCGAGCATGCGCAGGAACCGGGCGGCCGGCACCCACGCGCCCCACGCGACCTCCTCGGGCTGCCACGTGACGGGTCCGTCGTAGGTGCACTCGAAGAGGAACTCGCGCATCCGGGTGCGGTCGTCGGCGTAGTCGGCCACGCCGAGCGGCGCCAGCTCCACGCCGGTCACGCCGAGCTCCTCCGCCAGCTCGCGGCGCGCGGAGTCGAGCGGCTCCTCGCCGGCGCGCAGCACGCCGCCCGCGCAGAAGTCGTACCGGCCGGGGTACAGGTCCTTCGTGTCGGTGCGGCGGTGCACGTAGACGTCGCCGGCGGCGTTGCGCACGACGACGGCGGTAGCCGCGTGCCGCAGGTTCTCCGCGCGCACCTGCGCGCGTGGCGCCGTCCCGCACTCGCGCCCCGCCTCGTCGTACAGCGCCACGACCTCGGCCCCCGCGACCTCGCCCATACGAGCATCCTGCCGCACCCGCCGGCCGGCATGACAGATGTCACGGCCCGCCCGTGCGCGGCTCACGTCACCCGGTGACGGGCGGCACTACCTGCGACGACGCCCCGCGGGGAGGGTGGAGGCATGACTTCGGAACCCATCGTCCACGTCCGCGGGGCACGCCGCCGGTACGGCACGTTCGAGGCCGTCCGCGGGGTCGACCTCGACGTCCACCGCGGGGAGCTCGTCGCCCTGCTCGGCACCAACGGCGCGGGCAAGACGTCGTTCGTCGAGCTCGTCGAGGGGCTCGCGCCTGCCTCCGGCGGCACGGTCCGCGTGCTCGGTCACGACCCGTACAGCGAGCGGCGGCGCGTCGTGGGGTCCCTCGGGATCATGCTGCAGAGCGCCGGGTTCTCCGGCGACCTCACGGTCGCGGAGACGGCGCGCACCTGGGCCGGCACCCTGTCGCGCCCGCAACCGGTCGCCGACGTCCTCGGCGCGGTCGGGCTGGAGCACCGCGCCGACGTGCGCGTCGCCAGCCTCTCGGGCGGGGAGAAGCGCCGCCTGGACCTGGCGCTCGCCACCCTGGGCGACCCCGAGCTCCTCTTCCTCGACGAGCCCACGACCGGCCTCGACCCGGAGAGCCGCCGCGCCACCTGGGCGCTGGTGCAGGGCATGCTCGACGCGGGCACCACGGTGCTGCTCACCACGCACTACCTCGAGGAGGCGGAGCAGCTCGCCGACCGGATCGCGATCATGCAGGCCGGCCGCGTGGTGCGGACGGGGTCGGTGGCCGACGTCGTCGCCGCCGAGCCCGCCCGCGTCGAGGCGGTGGTGCGCAACGACGGCGGCCGGGCCGTCACGCCCGCGGTGGCGGACCTGCCCGCGCTGGCCGGCCTCGTCGGCGCACCCGACGTCGACCGCACCGGCCGCCTGCGGCTGCGCACCACGCGCCTGCAGGACGACCTGCTCATCCTGCTGCAGTGGGCCGACGCCCGGCGCCTGCGGCTCGACGACCTCGACGCCCGGGCGGCGTCGCTCGAGCAGGCGTTCCTCGCCCTCGACGACACCGCCGGCACGCCCGGCGCGCAGCGCACGACCGACACGGAGGCAGCGGCATGACCACCACGACCACCACCCCCGCCCGGGCCACCCCGGGCACGGGCGGCGGCGCCCGCCGCGTCGCGGCGCTCGCCCGCGCAGAGCTGCGCCTGCTCGTGCGCAACCGCACCGCGCTGTTCAACGCGCTCGCCCTCCCGCCGATGACGGTCGGGCTGTTCGCCGCGCTCGGCGTCGTCGGGGACGGGACGCCCGCCGCGGCGGGCGCCGTCCTGCTGAACCTGCTGACGTTCATGGCGCTCGCGTTCGTCGTCTACTACAACCTCACCGTCGCGTTCGTGGCCCGGCGCGAGGAGCTGGTGCTCAAGCGCTACCTCGTGGGGGAGTGCTCCCGGGCGGAGATCCTGGTCGGCACCGCGGTGCCCGCGGTCGTGGTGGCGCTGGCGCAGACGCTGCTGGGGATCGTCGCGGTGTCGGTGTTCCTCACGCCGCCGGCGTTCGTCAACCCGCTGCTGATGGTCGTGGCCGTGCTCGGCGGGGCCGCGATGCTCACGGTGCTGGCCGCCGCGACGTCCGGCCTGTCCCGCACCGTGGAGTCCGCGCAGCTCACCACGCTGCCGCTGCTCGTCGTCGCGATCCCGTTCGCCGGCCTCTTCGGAGCGCCCGGTGCGTCGAGCGGCGTGCTCGACACGATCGGCACGTTCACCCCGCTGCGCCCGATCACCGACCTCATGCTGCTCGGCGCCGGCGGGATCGACGGGGACGGCCAGGTGGTGACGTTCGCCGAGACGTTCGGCGCCGCCGCGCTGCCTGCCGCCGTGCTCGCCGCGTGGACCGTCGTGGGCGTGCTCGCCGCCCGGCGGTGGATGCGCTGGGAGCCGCGTCGGTGACCCACCTGCCACCGGGGCGGCCGGTCCTGGCACCATGGCAGGCTGACGGCGTGAGAACACGTCGTCGGCCCGCCACGGCCCTGGCAGGTGGTGCGCGCGGGGTCGAGACGTACACCCGCGTGAGCCTCTACTCGTTCGTCCTCCTCGAGCCCTTCTTCTCCCTGTACGCGGTGGCGGCGCTGGCCGGCACGGACGAGGTCCCCGCGGTCGGCCCGGCGGCGGTCCTGGCGGCCCTGGGCCTCGTGCACGTGGCGCTGTGCCTCGGCACCATCCACGTCGGGTTCGACGAGCCGCTGACCACCGGGCGGCGCCGCCCCCGCCCGGTGGTCGCTGCGCTGCTCGCGGTGACGGGTGCCGTCGTGGTCGTCTCCGTCGTCGTGCTGCCCGAGGCCGTCGGGGACGGCCTCATGGGCGACCCGCGCAGCATGATGATCGCGGTGGCCGGGGCGGCGACGTGCGGGGCGCTCGCCGTCGCGACCCCGATCCGGCGCGTGCTGACCGTGGGACTTGCTGTGCCGGTCGTCGTCATCGGCGTCAGGCTCGCCTCCGACCCGACCGCCGGGACGGTCGCGTCCGCGCTCGGCACCGGCCTGGGCGCGTACGTGTTCCTCCTGTTCTGGGCGTCGACGGTGCGGCTGTCCATGTGGATCGTCGAGGTGGTGCGCGAGCTCGACACCGCGCGGCAGGCCTCGGCGCGGCTCGCCGTCGCGGAGGAGCGGCTGCGCATCGCGCGCGACATGCACGACGTCGTCGGCCGAGCGCTGTCCGCCGTCGCGGTGAAGTCCGAGCTCGCCGCCGCGCTCGCGCGCCGCGGCGACCCGCGGGGTGCCGACGAGATGGACGACGTGCGCTCGCTCGCCCAGGACTCCCTGCGCGAGGTGCGCCGCGTCGTCGCCGGCTACCGGGCGGCCGACCTGTCGACGGAGCTCGACGGAGCCCGGTCCGTGCTGCGCGCGGCGGGGGTGACCGTGCGGGTCGTGGGCGAGGTGCCGGAGCTGGCGGCCCCGCAGGCCGACGCGCTGGCCTGGGTGGTGCGCGAGGCCGTCACGAACATCGTGCGGCACTCCGCCGCACGCGAGTGCCGGATCGATCTTGACCAGCAGGAGGAGACGGGGGAGATGGTGCTGAGGGTGAGCAACGACGGAGCCCGCGTGGGCGTCGCCGGGGTGGCCGGGCTGGAGGGCGGCGCCGGCCTCGTCGGGCTGCGGGAGCGGCTCGCCGCCGTCGGGGGAGCGCTCGACGTGGCGGCCGACGGCGACCGGTTCGTCCTCACGGCCCGCGTGCCGGGGGAGGTGGACGCGTGATCCGCGTGGTGCTCGCCGACGACGAGACGCTGATCCGGGACGCGGTCGCCCAGCTGCTCGCCCTCGAGGACGATCTCGAGGTCGTGGCGGTCGCGGGGAACGGGACGGAGGCCGTGGCGACGATCGAGCGACACGCCCCCGACGTGGCGGTGCTTGACCTGCAGATGCCGGGCGCCGACGGGATCGAGGTCGCCGAGGCGGTCCGCAGGACGGTGCCGGCCTGCGGTGTCGTCATCGTCACGAGCCACGGCAGACCCGGGCACCTCAAGAAGGCGCTCGCCGCGGGGGTCCGGGGCTTCCTGCCCAAGTCGGTGTCGGCGGCCGTGCTGGCGGGCGCCGTACGACAGGTCGCGGGCGGCGGCCGGTACGTGGACCCGGAGCTCGCGGCCGACGCGATCTCCGCGGGCGACTCGCCCCTGACCGCGCGCGAGGCGGACGTGCTCGAGCTCGCGGCGGACGGCGCCCCCGTCGAGGAGATCGCGGAGCGCGCCGCCCTGGCGCCCGGCACGGTGCGCAACTACCTGTCGTCGGCGGTGGCGAAGCTCGGCGTCGCGAACCGGCACGAGGCCGTCCGGCTGGCGCGCGCCAAGGGCTGGATCTGAGAGGCCGGAGCGTCCCCGCCAGCCCGTAGGCTGGACCCTTGTGTACGAGGGCGCAGTCCAGGACCTGATCGACGAGCTCGGCCGCCTCCCCGGCGTCGGGCCCAAGAGCGCGCAGCGGATCGCGTTCCACCTGCTCGCGGCGGACGCGGCCGACGTGCGCCGGCTCGCCGACGCGCTCACCGAGGTCAAGGCGCGCGTGCAGTTCTGCGAGACGTGCGGCAACGTCGCCGAGTCGGAGCGGTGCCGCATCTGTGCCGACCCGCGCCGCTCCGACGACGTGATCTGCGTGGTCGAGGAGCCCAAGGACGTCGTCGCGATCGAGCGCACCCGCGAGTTCCGCGGCAGGTACCACGTGCTCGGCGGCGCCATCAACCCGATCGAGAACGTCGGCCCCGACGACCTGCGCATCAGCCAGCTCATGACGCGCCTCGCCGACGGCACGGTCACCGAGGTCATCCTCGCCACCGACCCCAACATCGAGGGCGAGGCGACGGCCACGTACCTGTCGCGGCTCATCGCGCCCATGGGCGTCACCGTCTCCCGCCTCGCGTCGGGTCTGCCCGTCGGGGGAGACTTGGAGTACGCGGACGAGGTGACCCTCGGCCGCGCGTTCGAGGGCCGGCGGGTCGTCGGCGGCTGACCAGCCGAGACGCACCCGAGACTCGCACCGACCGCATCACCGACGCCGCCACCGCGGCGGGAGGGGGCAGCACCGTGGGGGAGATCGAGGCGGGATCGGAGTTCCGGGACGTCGCCGAGCAGATGTCCGCGCAGGCACGCGTGTTCCTCTCGACGACGACCCAGGTCGCGTCGGGCGCCGCGCCGGGCGCGGAGATCGCGCTGCTCATCCTCGCGACGTCCGACCTGCTGTCCGCGGGCGCGCGGCTCGCCGCCATCGTGGACGTCGTCCCTGCCGAGCGGTGGGAGCCCGACGCCGGGCCCGAGACCGACGTCGATCCGCTGCGCGACGCGCTCGCGCAGATGTTCGACGGCTTCGACGACTACGTCGAGGTGTCCGACCCGGCGCTGAGCGCCGACGTCGCGCCCGCGACGCTGTCCGGCGACCTGGCGTGCGTCGCCGAGGAGATCGCCAAGGGCTTGCAGCACTTCGACGACGGCCACGAGCTCGAGGGCCTGTGGTGGTGGCAGTTCAGCTACCTGTCGGTGTGGGGCGAGCGCGCGTCGTCGGCGCTGCGCGTGCTGCAGGGCGTGCTGGCGCACCTGCGGCTCGACGTCGCGGACGACGTCGCCGCCGAGGCGGAGTACGACGCCCTGCACTCCTGAGCCCGGGCGGGGCTCGTCAGCCCGCGGCCGCCGCCGCGCGGGCGTAGTGCTCGCGCTGCGCGGGGTAGTACGACTCCCACGCCACCGAGTCCGCACCCCGGCCCGAGCGCACCGCGACGAGCCGGTCGAGGTAGTACTCCCACCCGGGCCCGATCGAGGCGACGTCGTCGTCCGCGCCCAGCCGCTGCCGGAACGTCAGCGTCGTCACGCCGTCGTCCTCCGAGAGGTCGAGCGCCAGGTGCCAGACCCCGCCGGGGGCGGCCGTGTCGACGGCGTACCCGCGCGGCGGCTCGCACCGCGTGATGACGCACTCGGCGGCCTCGGCGTCCGCGCTCTCGGCGGTCATGAAGAACTGGATCGTGCCGGTCGCCGGGTCGCCCTCCCAGCGGCCGACCCACGCCTCGAGCGGTCCGGGCTCGGTGATGCTGGCCCACACGTCGGCGGCGTCGGCGTCGAACCTGCGCACGACGACGAGCTCGCGCCCGCCGGGCCCGTGCTCGACGGTGCCGGTCGCCGCGACGGCGGGGCGCTGCTCGTCCGTCATGCCTCCCAGGGTGGCACGGAGAGGCGTGCGTCGGGAGAGGGGACGGGCACCGGCCGACGGCGGGCATGACAGGATTCCCCGGTGCCCGACCTCGACACCCTCACCATCGTGCTGCTCGTGCTGGCCGGGCTCACCGCCGGCTGGGTCGACGCCGTCGTGGGCGGCGGCGGCCTGATCCAGCTCCCCGCGCTGCTGCTGGTGCCCGGCATCTCGCCGGTGCAGGCGCTGGCCACCAACAAGCTGGGCTCGATCATGGGCACGTCCACCAGTGCCGTGACCTATTACCGGCGCGTGGGCCCGGACCTCACGACGGCGGGACCGATGGCGGTCGCCGCGCTGGTGGGGGCGTTCGGCGGCGCCGCCCTGGCGAGCCGCATCCCGGCCGACCTGTTCAAGCCGATCATCCTCGTCGTGCTGATCGGCGTGGCCACGTACACCGTGCTCAAGCCGAAGCTCGGTGCGCACGACAACCTCCGCTGGGAGGGCAACCGGCACCGCTGGACGGCCGCGGGCATCGGCCTCGTCATCGGCGCGTACGACGGGCTGCTCGGCCCGGGCACCGGCACCTTCCTCGTCATCGCGCTGGTGAGCGTGCTGGGGTACGCCTTCCTGCCGGCGTCGGCGCTGGCCAAGATCGTCAACTTCGCGACCAACCTCGGCGCGCTGCTGTTCTTCGTGCCGCACGGCGCCGTCCTGTGGGGCCTCGGGCTGATGATCGGCGCCGCCAACCTCGTGGGCGCGTACGTCGGGGCGCGGATGGCGGTGGCGAAGGGCAGCGCGTTCGTGCGCGTCATCTTCGTCGTCGTGGTGGGCGCCCTGATCGTGAAGCTGGGCTACGACGTCGTCACCGGCGCCTAGCGGTGCGACGGGCCGGCGGGGAACTCGTTCAGCAGCGCTGACGTGACCTTCACGTCCCGCAGCTCGCTCCAGCCGACCGCACGCGTGAGCCGCCACCAGGCGTCTCTCGTGTAGACGCGCTCCCTGCGGCCCTCGTGGATCCGGTAGAGGTAGCCCGTCCGGTCGGACCTGGCGAAGAACGAGATGGGCTCGACGTCGAAGGCGTCCTTGGCCCGGTCGGGGATCCGGGGGGCGGTGCAGTCGCCACCCCAGTGGCGCACGGTGCCGCAGGCGGTCGCCCACATGAGGTCGCCGTTGCCGTCGAGCATGACGTAGCGGCCGGACGGCACCCGGGCCCAGCGGGAGTCGAAGTCGGTGCCCCGCTCCAGGCTCGTCAGGAACGTGCGGCTCGCGTACGAGGCCCGGCCGAGCCGCTTCGCCAGCGCGGCGCGCGCCCTGGTGCTCGTGAGGAGGTGCCGGGTGCTGCCGGAGACGAACCACACCTCGTCGCGGGTGGCGTGCGGCCGGTACTCGACGAGGTACCCGGTGCTCTTGTTCCACAGGTGTCCCCACCTGGCCTGGTCGTGCGCGACCTTGCTGCGGATCTCGGTCATGCGCCGGGAGATCGAGGCCCCCGGGCAGGCGGTGCTGCCCACGTCGCGGTGCCCGGAGATCCGGGCCTCGCGCGAGCCGTCGAGGGTGGTGTAGCCGCGGGCCGGGACGCCGTGCAGGGCGAGCTTCCAGGCCAGCAGGTCGATGACGCCGCGGACGGCCGCGTCGCTGACGGTGGCCTGCTCGTAGTTGCCGAGGACCGAGACGCCGACGGTCTCGTCGTTCACCCCCACGGCGTGCGCCCCGACGATCTCGAGCTCGACGCCGCCGGTGCGTCCCTCCCAGATGCGGCCCCACCGGTCGACGAGGAAGTTGTAGCCGATGTCGCCCCAGCCGCGGGTCTTCGCGTGGTACGTGTAGATGCCGCGGATGATCGACGGCACCTGCGAGGACGTGTAGCTGTTGGTCCCGGCGGTGTGGTGGATGATCGCGCCCTCGACCTGCCCCTGCCGCGGGGTCCAGGTCATGAGGGACTCGTCGGCGCCCCAGTCGGCGCGGGACCGGATGGCTGGGCCGTCGTGCTGGTCCCCGGTCGCCACGGCGCCCGGGAGCCGCACGACGCCGCCGGCGCCCTTCCCGAAGGGTGAGAGAGCGCCGTCGTCGTCGAGCGACGGGTCCGCGGCGGCGCGGTCCACCGCCCCCCGGCCGGGGTCGACGACGACGAGCTCGACGTCGCGCACGCCCTCGGCCGCGACGTTCCCGACCGCCACCTCGACCCGGTCCACCTCCCCGACGACGAGGGGCGCGGACCCGCCCTCGGGCGCGCCCGGATCGGGGGCCTCGACCTCCATCGGGCCCCAGGCCGACCAGGTGGCCCCGCCGTCGTCGGAGGTGCGGGCCGCGACGTCCAGGTCGGCGTCGGCGCGACCCGACCACGTGACGCCGACGGTCGCGAACCCGCTGACGTCGGAGGTGGCGGTGACGACGTCGTCGCCCGTGGCCCGCGCCTCGTCCGAGCCGAAGGTGCGGGCGGTGCCGGGGGCGGGCGGTGCCGCCGGCGTCACCTCGACGGTCGCCTCGACGGCGGACGGGTCGCCGCCCGCGCCGCCCCCGGCGGACGTCGTGGCGGACCGCGCCGGGAGGTGCGGCACCGCCACGGTCGCGGGAGCCCCGGTGGCGACGAGCGCGAGCGCCACGGCGACGGCGGCGGCGGATGTCCAGCGGCGTGCTGTCATCGGTCGGTCTCCTGGCGCGGACGGCAGGTGGACGACGCCAACATAGACCGGCTCGTGCCGTCGCGCGGCCCGGAGCGCGCGGGCCGACCCGGACCGCACGGCGCCGGCGGTGCCGGGTGCGCACGGGTGCCACGATGCGAGACGGCGGCGGTCGGCCCGCCGGGACGGCACGTACCATCGACGGGCAAGCACAAGCCCCGGCGGACCGTTGAGAGAGACGGAGGCCGGCCAGCAGAAGGTTGTGACATGGCACTTGTCGTGCAGAAATACGGCGGATCATCCGTCTCCGACGCCCACAGCATCAAGCGCGTGGCGAAGCGGATCGCCGCGACCAAGCGAGCGGGGAACGACGTCGTCGTCGTGGTGAGCGCCATGGGCGACACCACGGACGAGCTCCTCGACCTCGCCGGGCAGATCACCCCCCTGCCCCCGCAGCGCGAGCTGGACATCCTCCTCACCTCGGGTGAGCGCATCTCGATGTCCCTGCTCGCGATGGCGATCACGAACCTCGGGGTCAAGGCGAAGTCCTTCACCGGTCAGCAGGCCGGGCTCATGACCGACGCGGTGCACGGCCGCGCGCGGCTCGTGGACGTGGTGCCGCACCGCATCCGCGAGACGGTGGAGAAGGGGCAGGTCGCGATCGTCGCGGGCTTCCAGGGAGTCAGCTCCACCAACGACGTGACGACGCTCGGCCGCGGCGGCTCGGACACGACGGCGGTCGCGCTCGCGGCCGGCCTCGACGCCGACGTCTGCGAGATCTACACCGACGTCGACGGCGTGTTCACCGCCGACCCGCGCATCGTCCCGAGCGCCCGCAAGATCGACCGCGTCACCTACGAGGAGATGCTCGAGCTCGCGGCGTCCGGCGCGAAGGTCCTGGCCCTGCGTGCCGTGGAGTACGCGCGCCGCTACGACGTGCCCGTGCACGTGCGCAGCTCGTTCAGCAGCACCACCGGCACCCTCGTCACCGGCACGCACGGCGACGCGATCGACCCGAACGCCCCGGCGGCCGAGGAGGAAACCCAGATGGAAGCCCCGATCATCTCCGGCGTCGCGCACGACCGCAGCGAGGCCAAGATCACCGTCGTCGGCGTGCCGGACAAGCCCGGCACCGCGGCCCGCATCTTCGAGGTCGTGGCCGGCACCGGCGCGAACATCGACATGATCGTGCAGAACGTCTCGGCCGCCCACACCGGGCTGACGGACATCTCCTTCACGCTGCCGCACGCCGACAGCCCCAGCACCCTGGCGGCGCTCAACGCGCTGCAGGAGGAGCTCGGGTTCGCCTCGCTGCAGTACGACGACCAGATCGGCAAGCTGTCGCTGGTCGGCGCGGGCATGAAGTCGCACCCCGGTGTCTCGGCGCGCCTGTTCGGCGCCCTGCGCGACGCGGGCATCAACATCGAGATGATCTCCACCTCGGAGATCCGCATCTCGGTGGTCACCCGGGAGGACGCCCTGGACGACGCCGTGCGCGCCATCCACACCGCGTTCGACCTGGACTCCGCCGACGGTGAGGCCGTCGTCTACGCCGGCTCGGGGCGGTGACGCGCTGATGGTCCAGATCAACGAGTCCGGGATCAACGTCGCCGTCGTCGGCGCCACCGGCCAGGTCGGCGGCGTGCTGCGCCGCCTGCTCGCGGAGCGCGCCTTCCCGGTCAAGGAGCTGCGGTTCTTCGCGTCCGCGCGCTCGGCGGGCAGCACGCTGCCGTTCGAGGGCGTGGACGTCGTCGTGGAGGACGTCGCTGCCACGGCCACCGACGACCTCGCGGACGTCGACGTCGCGATCTTCTCGGCCGGCGGCGGCACGTCGCGCGAGCACGCGCCCCGGTTCGCCGAGGCGGGCGCCGTCGTCATCGACAACTCGTCCGCGTGGCGCCTCGACCCCGAGGTGCCGCTGGTCGTCTCCGAGGTGAACCCGGAGGCGATCGCCGACGCCGCCAAGGGCATCGTCGCGAACCCCAACTGCACCACGATGGCTGCGATGCCGGTGCTCAAGCCGCTGGCCGACGAGGCCGGGCTGGAGCGGCTGCGCGTCGCGACCTACCAGGCGGTGTCGGGCTCGGGGCTCGGCGGGGTCAAGGAGCTCGCCGACCAGGCGCGCGCCGCCGTGGCCGGCGACCTCGAGGGGCTGGCGCACTCGGGCGGGGCCGTGACGTTCCCGGAGCCGGAGAAGTATGTCGCGCCCATCGCGTTCGACGTGCTGCCGCTCGCGGGGAACCTCGTGGACGACGGCTCCGGCGAGACGGACGAGGAGCAGAAGCTCCGCAACGAGTCCCGCAAGATCCTCGGCCTGCCCGACCTGGCCGTCGCGGGGACCTGCGTCCGCGTACCGGTGTTCTCCGGGCACTCGCTGGCGATCCACGCCGAGTTCGGCGCCGCGATCACGCCGGAGCGGGCGCGCGAGCTGCTGGCCGCCGCGCCGGGCGTGGAGCTGGCGGACGTGCCGACGCCCCTGCAGGCGGCGGGCGCCGACCCGTCGTTCGTCGGGCGCATCCGCACCGACCAGTCCGTGCCCGGCGGGCGCGGCCTCGTGCTGTTCGTCTCGAACGACAACCTGCGCAAGGGCGCGGCGCTCAACGCCGTGCAGATCGCGGAGATCGTCGCTGCGGACCTGGCCGAGCTGGACGCGCTCGACGACGTCGACGCGGCCGAGGCCGCGCCCGCCTGACGTCGGCGCACGACCATCCCGGGGCCCGGTGACGAGCGATCGTCGCCGGGCCCCGGCCCGTACCGGCGGTGCGGTCAGGCGGCGTCGAGGATCAGACGGCTGACGCCGCCGGGGTCCTCGAGCATGGCCACGTGCCCGACCCCGGCCAGGTACTCGACGCGGGCGCCGGGCACGGCCTCGTACCGGCGCGCCGACGCCGGGTTCCAGCGCGGGTCGGCGTCGCCGAAGACCACCAGCGGCGCGGCGCCCGTCGCGGAGAGCCGGTCCGGCAGCGGCCGTTCGGCGAGGTAGGCCGCGTAGCCGTCCATGATCTGCCGGAAGTCCCGGTACCGGGTGCGGCGCACGTCGGCGAGGAAGGCGTCGGGCACGACGACCGGGCGCGCGGTCACCGAGCGGATCCCGCGGCGCAGCATCCCCGTCGTGCGCAGCGGCCAGAGCAGCGGGCCGAACGGTCGCCCCATGAGGACGCGCACGGCAGCGGCCTCCGGGAGCATCGCGTCCGGGGCAGGCCCGGTGCTCAGCAGGACCAGCGACCCGACCAGGTCCGGTCGCCGCACGGCGAGCTCCGTCGCGACGTACCCGCCGCTGGAGTGCCCGACCACCCGGGGCGCGGCCACGCCCAGCTCGTCGAGGAGCGCCGCGACCCGGTCGGCCTGCGCGGGGACGTCGTACGGGGGCGCGGGCGCCGAGCGGCCGCAGCCGGGCAGGTCGATCGCGAGGACACGACGGGACGCCGCGAGGGTCGGGACCGTCGGCGACCAGCTGGCCGCGGTCGCCCCCGAGCCGTGCAGGAGCAGCAGCGGAGGCGCGTCGGGCGGCCCGTCGACGACGAGGTGGATGCCGGCCACGACCCTGTCACGGCGGTCGCGGGTGCGGGGATCGCTCACGTCCCCAGCATCGCCGGTCCCGCCGCGCGTCGCCGGACGGGTGACGGGATGCGCCCAGCGCCGTCGAGCACGGCGGCGAGGTCGGCCCCGGCTTTCATCAGGGCCACGGACCGCACCGCGATCCGGTCCAGCCGCTCCCGCAGCGCGGCCTCGGCCTCGGCGGTGCCTCCGAGCCCCCGCAGCGCGGACACCACGGCGCGCAGCGCGGGGATGCCGTACCCGGCGGCGCGGAGGGCGGCGACCACGCGGGCGGTCGCGCTGGCGGGCGCGTCGTAGACGCGCGCGCCCAGAGAGCCCACCCGCTGCGGCTCCAGCAGCCCCTCGGCCTCCCAGTGCCGCAGCGTGGACGTGCGCACGCCGAGCGCGTCGGCGAGCTCGGTGATCGACAGGCTGCTCCCGGGGGAGGGCGCCGCGGCTTCGCTCCGGATCGCGTCGAGCGCGGTCAGTGCCTGGAGGGTCTGGGCCCGCTCGGCCGCGAGCCCGGCGTGCAGGTCGTCGACCGCGGCGGCGGCGTCCGCGAGGGGCGCCCCTGGGAGCGCGGCCATCGTGCGTCGCGCGACGACGGGCCCGACGGCGGTGGCGAGCCCCCGATAGGCGCGGGCGGCCAGGACATGGCGGGTGTCGTAGGTGCGGTACCCGTTCGGCTCGCGGCGGGCGGGAGGGAGGACGCCGAGCCGTTCGAGGTCGCGCACCTGCTGGACGGAGTAGCCGGCGGCGCGGGCGACGTCGACGGTACGCAGCGGACGGTCCATCCTCACCCCACAGAAGCACTTCAAGGTCACGCTTGAACCATGAGCACGAGTATGGAACAGATCATCGACACGGTGCGGCGCCTCGACGGGGCGTTCGTCCTCGAGCCCCGCCCGGGGGACGGGACGCCGGAGATCGCGTGGGGCGACGCGTTCTTCTACTACGCCCCCGACGGGCAGGTGCCGACCACCGTGCAGCCGTACGGCACGGTCGTCACCAAGAACTACCCCGACGACGTCTCCTGCGACCTCGACCGGCCGGACCGGTGGCGCGTCAACGTGCACGTGGGTCGCGAGCGGGCGCGGGAGCTCGTGGGCGGCGGCCGGGAGCGCATCGCGGTCGTCCCCGACGTCCTGCTCCCGCACCCGCTGTACGGGGACCTGGGGTGGGTGTGCGTGGTGAACCCGGGGGAGTGCACGAGCGACGCCGTCCTCGGCCTGCTGCGCGGCGCGCACGACGCCGCGCGCCGTCGGTACGAGCGCCGCCGCGGGCTCTCCTGACCGCCGGTCCCGGGCGGCGAGGAGGCCCCCCGCCTCCTTCACTGGGGAGATGGCGTGGTCCGCGGACACCTGGTCGAGCCTGGCGTTCGTCGTCGCGGGTGCCTGGATCCTCACGACGGTGCGGCGGCCTGGTGCTGGAACGGGGCCGCGCGCCGCGCTCGGCGTCCTCGCCGTGCTGGTCGGCGTCGGCTCGGGGGTGCAGCACGGACCCGCGCCGCCGTGGAACCCCGTCGTGCACGACCCGCCCCTGCTGGGCGCGTACGCGCTCGTCGCCGCGGACGCCGTCGCCGACCTCACCGGGCGGCGTCTGCGGGCCTGGTGGTGGCTCGTCCCGACGCTGGCCGACGTCGTGCTGGCGGCCCTCTGGCCCGGGGCGTCCGTCGTCGCGCAGGGCGCGGCCGCGGCTGTCGCCGTCGTGGCGGTGCTGCTGCGCGCCCGGGCCCGGCCGCGTCTGAGGGCAAGGCTGCTCCTGGCGCTGGCCGTGCTCGGCGTCGGCACCCTCGCCGGGCAGCTCTCGCACCCCGCCTGGCACGTGCTCGCGGCGACCGCGATCGCGGTGGTCGCGCCCACGGTCGGACGGCGCGCGCCACCGTGAGAGGTACTACCTCGCGGAAACCGGGACTACCTCGCCGAGATCCGTACTACCTCGCCGGAAAGGGTTGCGCGCCGACGCGGGTCTATGGTTCATTAGTCGAGTAATGAACCCCAGAACCACTGAACCTGCCGTGAGGAGGCCCGCGTGTTCGACGGTCCCGAACCCATCTACGTGCAGATCGCCACGATGATCCGCGCGCAGGTGCTCGCCGGTGAGCTCGCGGAGGAGGAGCAGGTCATGTCGACCACTCAGTTCGCCACGACGTTCCGCATCAACCCCGCCACCGCCGCCAAGGCCTTCGCCGGCCTGGTGGACGAGGGCGTCCTGTACAAGCGCCGCGGCCTGGGCATGTTCGTCGCCCCCGGCGCCCGCACGCGGTTGCTGGACCAGCACCGCACCGCGTACTTCGACGACGTGCTCGGCCCGGCGCTCGCGCAGGCCGACCTGCTCGGCATCTCGACCGACGAGCTCGTCGCGTACGTGCTCGGCACCGGCCGCCGGGAGCCCGGCGGCCCCACGACCACCACGGAGGAGCCATGACCCCCGCACCCTTCGGCGCCCGTCTCGACGACGTCGTCGTCCGGTTCGGAGCCCAGCGCCGCCTGACCATGGACGGCGCGGCCGTCAAGGACGAGGCCGGCACCGCTCTCGACGGCGTGACGCTGGACCTGCGGCCCGGCGTCATCACGGGCGTGCTCGGCCGCAACGGCGCCGGCAAGTCCACGCTGCTGACCCTGCTGGCCGCGTTCAACCGGCCCACCGAGGGCACGGTCCGCGTCGGCGCCGGCGAGCTGCTCGAGGACCCGTGGGAGAACCCGTGGGTCACCGCCAACGTGCAGCTCGTGCGCGAGAGCGGCGACCTCATGGACGACGAGCGGGTCTCCGAGACCCTCAAGTACTACGCCGACCTGCGCCCGTACTGGGACGCCGACCTGGCCGCGCGGCTGCTCGACACGTTCGAGGTGAACCCCCGCAAGAAGCCGACCGCCCTGTCGCGCGGCAAGCGGTCCGCCGTCGGGGCGACCATCGGCCTCGCGGCGCGCGCGCCGCTCACCATCCTCGACGAGGTCTACCTCGGCATGGACGCCCCCACGCGGTACGCGTTCTACGACGAGATCCTCGCCGACTACGCCGAGCACCCGCGCACCATCCTGCTGTCCAGCCACCTGGTCGAGGAGGTCGAGCGGCTCTTCGAGGACGTCGTGGTGCTGCACCGCGGCAAGGTCCTCCTCGCCGAGACCGCCGAGGAGATGCAGTCCCGCGGGTTCAGCCTCACCGGACCGGTCGCCGCGGTCGAGGAGCTCGCCCGCGGGCGGCGCGAGCTGCACCGGCAGCGCCTGGGCGCGACCGTGCAGGTCACGATCGAGGGCGCGCCCGACGACGGCACGGCCGCCGCGGCCCGCGCGGCCGGCGTCGAGCTCGGGTCGCTGCCGCTGCAGGACCTGTTCGTGCGCCTCACCCAGCCGGAGCCCGCCGGCGCGACGGAGGTGCGGCGATGAGCGCCGTCGTGGTCACCCCGGCCGAGCGCGACGCGTTCACGGCCCGGGCGCACGCGCGGGCGGTCCGGCGCGTGATGCGGTCCGTCGGCCAGGTGATGCTCGTCATCGGCGGCGTCTTCTGGGCGATCTTCCTCGTCGTCACCGTGGGCGTGCCGCTGGTCGTGCGCCAGGTGGGCGGCGTCATGGGCGGGGGCGCGATGACGGGCGCCGAGTACGCCGCGCCGTGGTTCGCGCTCTCGCTGGGCCTGATCGCGGTCGCCGCGCTCGTCGTGCCCCACCTTGCCGCGGGTGGCACCCGCCGGTCCCTATTCACCGGCGCGCTGGTCGCCGCGCTCGCCGCGGGCGTCGCCTACGGCGTGGCGTACGCGCTCCTCCTGCTCGTGGAGCGTGCCCTCTTCGGCGCGCTCGGCTGGGAGTGGGAGCAGCTCGGGAGCGGGCTCGACGCCGGCGGTGCCTGGCTCGTCGTCACCGCCGCGGGCGAGGCCATCGCCGTCGTCGTGTACGCCCTGGTCGGCGTCGCCGCCCAGGCCTCCTACCGGACGTACGGCGTGTGGCGGGGCACGGCGCTCCTGCTCCCGGGCCTGGCGCTGCTGGTCCTCGTCGACCACGCCACCCGCCACGGGGCGTTCGCCGACGCCTTCGGCGCCCTCGGCCTGGGCGGGGACGGCGCGCCCGCCGCGCTCGGGCTGCTGCAGGCGCTCGTCGTGCTCGCGCTGGCCGCCGGCTGGGCGTGGTGGCAGCTGCGCACCCTGCGACTCAGGCCGACGAGGTGAGCGCGATGACCACCACGACGGCCCCCTCGACACCCGATGCCGGCACGCTCCAGCGGGTCGCGTCGGCGGCGGTCCGCCGCCGGTTCGTCCGGAGGCTGCTGGCCGCGGGCGCCTGGTTCTGGGGCATCTGGGCCTTCGTCGTCGCCGTGGTCCCGGCCGCCGTGGACCAGTGGGGCGGGGAGCTCGTCGGCCTGACCTACGAGCTGGCGGGCGCCCCGGCGCGATGGGTCGCCCTCGCGGTCGCGGCCGTCTACTGCGGAGCCTGGCTCCGCGGGCACCTCGCGGCGGGCGGGACCCGCCGGTCGCTCGTCATCGGTGTCCTGCAGGGAGCGGCGATCGTCGGCCCCGTGTTCGGCGTGCTGACGGTCCTGCTCACCCTCGCCGAGGAGCGGGTCTTCCGTGCCATCGACGAGCCGTGGCCGGGAGGTGCCACACCGGTGCCGCTCGACACGGTCGCCGGGATCGTCGTCACGATCGTCGGCGAGACCCTCGTCGTCCTGACCTATGCGCTCGTGGGCGCCGCGGCGATCGGCTACTACCGGGCGATGCCGGCGCGCCTGTACCTCCTGGGCCCCCTGCACGCCGTCCCGCTGCTGGTCCCGCTCGCGATCGTCGACCTGTCAACGCGCACCGGTCTGCTCGGCATCCCGCTGCGCGGCGGGTACGACGACCCCGTCGTCGCGGCGCTCGTCGTCGCGGGCGGCGGCGTCCTCGCCGTCGCGGTCGCCGGCGTCGGAGCTCTCCGGCTGATGGCCCGCGTACGGGTCCGGCCGTGAACCACCCGAACCTCGCTGTCCGCAGACACCGAGGACCCCTGAACCGCACGACCGAGAGGAGCATCGAGATGGCCGACCCCATCGTGGAGGTCCGCAACCTCCGCAAGACGTACGGACCGAAGGTGGCCGTGGACGACGTGTCGTTCGCCGTCCAGCCCGGCGAGATCTTCGGCATCCTCGGCCCCAACGGGGCCGGGAAGACCACGACCGTCGAGACGCTGGCCGGCCTGCGGCAGGCCGACGGCGGCACCGTGCGCGTGCGCGGCATCGACACGCAGCGCGACCCGGCGGCCGTCAAGGACATCCTCGGCGTGCAGCTCCAGGAGGCGATGCTGCACGACAAGATCACCGTCGGGGAGGCCCTCGGGCTGTTCGCCGGGTTCTACTCCGACCCCGCCGACCCCGGGGAGCTCCTCGACCTGCTCGACCTGCGCGAGCACGCCGACAGGCAGTTCGGGAAGCTGTCCGGCGGCCAGAAGCAGCGGCTGTCGATCGCTCTCGCGCTGGTGGGCAACCCGGAGATCGCCGTGCTCGACGAGCTCACCACCGGCCTCGACCCGCAGGCACGGCGCGCCACCTGGGACCTCGTCGAGCGGGTGCGGGCCACCGGCGTGACGATCCTGCTCGTCACCCACTTCATGGAGGAGGCCGAGCGTCTCTGCGACCGGCTCGTCGTCATCGACGCGGGCCGCGTCGTCGCCGCGGGCACGCCGCAGGGCCTGATCGACGGGCTCGACGACGGGCGCACGGTCGTCGTGCGGTTCGCACCGGACGACGTCGCGCGCGGCCGTGAGCTCCTGGCGGACCTCGCCGCCCGGGACGCCGAGGTCGCGACCGCCGAGGCGCAGGGCGCCACCGAGGTCGCCGTCACCGGCACGCGCCGCGTGCTGTTCGCCGTCGTCCCCGCCCTCGCGGCGGCCGACCTCGTGCCCGACGACGTCCGCACCGTCACCCGGTCGCTCGAGGACGTCTTCCTCGCCGTCACCGGCCGCACCTACCAGCCGGACGCCCAGCCGGACGCCCAGCCGGACACCTCGACGGGCACCCCGCTCGTCTCCGCCACGACCCGAGAAGGAGACCGGTCATGACCGCCATCACCGCCGACGCCGCCCCGCGCCCGACCGCCGGCCGAGGCTGGCGCGGGTACGGGCGTTTGGTGCGCACCGAGACCCGCGTCTGGCTGCGCGACTTCGGGTCCGTGTTCTTCGGGATCCTCTTCCCGTCCGTGATCCTGCTGGGGGTCGGGTTCGGCATCCCCGGGATGCGGGAGCCGATCACCGACGCCCCGGCGGACTCGATCTGGTACGGGGTCACGCCGATCGCGACCTACCTGCCGACCGTGCTCTCGATGGCGATCGGCACCCTCGCCGTCCTGTCGCTGCCGGTCACGTTCGCCACCTTCCGCGACAAGGGGGTGCTGCGGCGGCTGTCCACCACGCCGATGCGGCCGCAGGCGCTCATCGTGGCCCACCTGACCATCAACGTCGCCACGACGCTGGTGGGCGTCGCCCTCGCGCTCGTCGTCGCGCAGCTGGCCTTCGGGCTCGTCGCGCCGACGCAGCTCGGCGTCGTGCTCCTCGCCTTCGTGCTCGGGATGCTCGCGATGTTCTCCGTGGGGATGCTGCTGTCCGCCCTGGTGAGCAAGCCGTCGACGGCCAACGCCGTCGGCTCGCTGATCTACTTCCCCATGCTGTTCCTCGCGGGCCTGTGGACGCCCGGCCCGATCATGCCCGACGTCGTCCGGCAGATCGGGCAGTTCACCCCGATGGGCGCGACCGCACAGGCCATGGACACCGGCTGGTTCGGCGACGGGTTCCCGCTGCTGCAGGTGGTCGTCATGGTGGTGTGGACGGCGGTGCTCCTCCCGCTCGCGGGGCGGCTGTTCCGCTGGTCGTGACGTCCCGTCGGCCGCACCGGGCGGAGAGTAGGGTGCCACCCCATGCGCAGAGTTGCAGAGCTCGTGGGTCAGTGGTTCGCCGTGCTCGTCCTGCTCGGTGCGGTCGCCGGGCTGGCGGCCCCGAGCACGTTCGGGCCGCTGGCCGCGCACGTCCCGCTCCTGCTGGGGATCATCATGTTCGGCATGGGGCTGACCCTGACGGGTCGGGACTTCGCCCTCGTCGCGAAGCGCCCCGCGGCCGTCGCCATCGGCGTCGTCGCCCAGTTCACGATCATGCCCTTGCTGGCGTGGGCGATCGGCCACCTGTTCGGGCTCGAGGGCGACGCGATGATCGGCATGATCCTCGTGGGCGCCGCTCCCGGCGGCACGGCGTCCAACGTCATCGTCTACCTGGCCAAGGGCGACACCGCGCTGTCGGTGGCGCTCACGACGGTCTCGACGCTCCTCGCCCCGCTGCTCACCCCGGCGCTCGTGCTGTGGCTGGCCGGCACCGACCTCGACGTCACCTACGGCTCGCTCGTGACGTCGATCGCCCAGGTGGTCCTGTTCCCCGTGATCGCCGGGCTCCTGGTCCGCACGTTCGCGGGCCGGGTCGTCGAGCGGTACATGCTGCCGTACCTGCCGCTGGTGTCCGTGCTGGGGATCGTGATCGTGGTGGCCGGCATCGTCGGGGCCAACGCCGACGCCGTCCTGAGCACGGGCCTGCTGGTCGCCCTCGCCGTCATCGTGCACAACTGCGCCGGGCTGCTGCTCGGGTACGGCGCGGCCGCCGCCGTCCGTTTCGACGAGCCGGCTCGCCGCGCGGTGAGCGTGGAGGTCGGCATGCAGAACTCCGGGCTGGCCGCGAGCCTCGCGACCACCTACTTCAGCCCCGCCGCGGCGCTGCCGGCCGCGCTGTTCTCCGTGTGGCACAACGTCTCGGGCTCGCTGCTCGCGTCCTACTGGGCGCGGCGTCCGGTGGGGGAGAGCGCGCGGGCGACGGCGTCGGCCGAGGCCTAGCCTGCACCGGTGAGACCGTTCCTCTTCCTCGGCACGCGGGCCGAGGACGTCGCCGCCGACGGCGAGTACGACGCCGTCCTGCGCTACTCCGGGCTGAGACCCGCGTCCCTGCGCCGCGTGCGCCTCGAGCGGGAACCGCTGCCGCGCGTCGACCCGGAGGAGCTGTCCGGGGTGATCGTCGGGGGCGGGCCGTTCAACTCCTCCGACCCCGAGGACGAGAAGTCCGCCGTCCAGCACCGCGTGGAGCGGGAGATGGCGGACCTCCTCGACGTGCTCGTGGAGCGCGACTTCCCGTTCCTCGGCGCCTGCTACGGCGTCGGGACGCTCGGCACCCACCAGGGCGGCGTCGTCGACCGCACCTACTCCGAGCCGGTGGGCCCCGCCGAGATCGAGCTGACCCCGGAGGGGCTGGCGGACCCGCTGCTCGCGGGCATGCCCGCGCGTTTCACCGCGTACCTGGGCCACAAGGAGGCGGTGCGCGAGCTGCCGCCGTCGGCCACCCTGCTCGCCCGGTCCGCCGACGCGCCCGTGCAGATGTTCCGCGTGCGCCGGAACCTCTACGCCACGCAGTTCCACCCCGAGCTGGACCTGGCCGGCATCGAGCAGCGGGTCGAGGTGTACCGGACCTACGGGTACTTCCCGCCCGAGGAGGGCGACCGCATCGTCGCGCGCTCCCGCGAGCACCGGGTCACCGAGCCCATGCGCATCCTGCGGAACTTCGTGACCCGCTACGCCCGATCCGCGAGATAGAGAGGGCAGACCCGCGAGATAGAGAGGGCAGACCCGCGAGATAGAGAGGCCCGGACGAGACCGCATCCCTGCGGTCTCGTCCGGGCCTCTCTCTATCTAGCGGGTCTGCCCTCTCTATCTCGCGGTCAGCCCTTCTTGCGCGGCGTGGTGACGTCCACCGTCATCACGCCGTTCTTCGAGTTCACCGACTTCACGGCGATCTTCGTGCCCGTGCCGCCGACGATGACCGAGCCGCCCGGGTTGGACTCGTCGTAGTACGCGTACGGGTCCTTGTCGTTGAAGACGCTCTCCGCCTTCTCCTTCCACGTCCGCAGCGTCGTCATGCCCGCCGCGGTCTCCCGGTGCAGGGTGAACGCGTCGGACTTGCCGAGGCCGAACGTCGCGTCGAACGACTGGATGCGGTTGCGGGCGAGCGCGCCGTCCGACCACCGCAGCGCCTGCGGGTTCGCGTCGACCGGCAGGGCCTGCCCGCCGCCCGGGTGCTGCGACGTGTTGTTGTCGCCGTAGAAGCTGTTCGCGTACCAGACCAGCAGGCCGTCCTGGTACGGGAAGTGCTCCACGGTGTTCGGCTTCGAGAGCGTCCAGCCGAAGTTGTACGGCCCGGTCTGCAGGGTCGTGTCGTAACCGGTGTACTGCCGGTTCTCCGCCACGTAGTAGTGCGAGTACTCGACCTCGTACGTGCCGTCCGCCCCGATGACGTGGAAGCCGTCGTTCGTCCAGTCCCCGAACCCGTCGGAGAAGTCCTCGGTCAGCGCGTCGCCGACGGCGACGTCGTCGACCATGAAGCCCGTGAGGTTCAGGCCGCCGTCGCTCTGGTAGCGGAACCGGACCTGGGCGTCCTGGCCGGCGTGGTCGGCGAGGTCGGCGGTGAGATCCACCCACTTCTTGCCGGAGTCGCCCGAGATGCCGCCGTTCGCGTCCTCGTCGGAGAGGTTCGTCGCCAGCGGTTCCCAGGTGTCGCCGCCGTCGGTCGAGACGTCCGCGAAGGCGTGGTCGTAGCCGGGCTCGATCTCGTACTGCACCTTGGCCGTGAGCGAGGCGCCGTCGGGCACGGTGAACGACGGCGACGTGAGCGTGTAGTTCGCGTTGCTGCCGGTGCCCGAGTAGGCGAACTCCCCGTCGTAGGGGTCGACGCCGAGGTCGACGTCCTTGACGCCGTCCGGCAGGTTCACGACGACGGCCTGCGAGTTCGTCGTG
Source organism: Isoptericola nanjingensis (assembly GCF_050311635.1). Taxonomy (NCBI): domain Bacteria; kingdom Bacillati; phylum Actinomycetota; class Actinomycetes; order Micrococcales; family Promicromonosporaceae; genus Isoptericola; species Isoptericola nanjingensis. Next base: position 213,986 of record NZ_JBNOZL010000009.1, read on the forward strand.
GCGTGGTACGACGGGCCGAGCTTGACCGTGGCGCGCTCGCCCTGGTCGACGGTGGCGTAGTCGAGCCAGCCCAGGAACATCTTCTCCGTGGCGCCCATGTGGTTCGGCGTGGTGCCGATGGTGCCGTCGCCGTGGCCGAGCCACGAGCCGGAGCTCATGAGGGTCCAGAAGGCGGTGCCGTTCTCGCCGCCCTCGGTGTCGTAGTAGTCGGGCAGGCCGAGGTCGTGGCCGAACTCGTGCGCGAAGACGCCGAGCCCGCCGTTCTCCGGCTCCGTCGTGTAGTCACGGATCCAGAGGTCGGAGTCGCCGATCTTGATGCCGCCGACCTTCGGGAACGCGGCCGGGCCGTCGGTGCCCAGCGGGTTGACCGCCCACCGGTGCGACCAGATGGCCGACGTGGGTGCACCGGCCTCCTCGCCCTCGCCCGCGTGGATCGCCTGGAAGTGGTCGATGTAGCCGTCGGGCTCGTCGAAGATCCCGTCGCCGTCGATGTCGTAACGGTCCCAGACGTCGAACGACTGCAGGTACTCGTCGATCTCCTCGGCCGTCTTGCCCTGCGCGACCTGATCGGCGTACCAGGCGTCGGCCGAGTCCTGCACGAAGCGCGTCATGTCCTTGTTCGACTCGGTCTCCCCGTACGACGCGGAGTTGTACGGCACGGTCACCCAGTCGGACACGTCGCCCTGCAGGTCGAACCGGCCGGAGGACATCTCGTCGTAGACGCCGGCGAACGACTCGCCGTCCTGGTCCTCCAGCCCGGTGAAGAACATCTCCTTGTAGTGCTCCTGGGAGAAGTCGTCCTCCCAGTAGGTGGAGTTGTCGCTGCGCGTGGGCTCCGGGATCTCGTTGTGCTGCGGCCCGGACTGCGGCGCGTCGGGGAAGCGCGGGTCGGCCTGGTCGCCGAAGTCGACCAGGAAGGTCAGCAGCTGCGCCGTCTGCTCGGTCTCGTACTCGACCCACTGGTTCTTGCCGACCTTCACCGACTTCGACGTGTGGGCGCCCTTGCCCCGCGTCTGCACGGTGGCGTCACCCATGGCGACGCGGTCGACGGCCTCCTGCTTGAGCGCGGTGCGCTTCTCGGCCAGCGGGTCGGGACGGTCGTCCTCCTTGACGTGTGCCGCGGGGTCGTTCGGTGGGGCGTCCGCCGCGGGCGCCGAGGACGCCGACGCGGCGAGGCCGGGGGCGAGGACGGCGGCGGCCAGCAGGGCTCCCGCTGCGCCGAACGCGCTCGTGGTGCGTGCTCTCACGGTTTTTCCTCCAGGGGTGTCGGAGCGACCCGGTCGCGGTGGCCGGGCACCGTCGTGCCGTGGCGCGTCGGTGCGCTCGGCAAACTGTGGCGGGGCACACATAACCACTTCCAGGTTTCACCCGCGAGACGAACAGAGAACGTCTCGCCGACCAGGGGGAACGGAGTCAGCCCGCGGCGTCGTACGCCTCGCGCACCCAGGCGGCGACCTCGTCGTCCAGCTCGGCCGGGTCGCGGACCTCGACGTGGTGCGTCCACGCCGTCGACGTCGCGTGTGCCACCTGCTCGATCCGCGGTGAGCGGTCCTCGCGGGCGAGGACGAAGGAGACGACGGCGGGCGCGTCGACGTGGTCGCGCACCCCCACCCACGGCGGCCAGACGAACGCGAAGCCGCGGCGGCGCCGGAACGCGACCTGCGTCTTCGTGGTGCGCGTCGTGACGTCGTCGCCGGTCACCTCCGCGACGAGCGTCGCGAACGCCCGGCAGATCGTCAGGCCCGTGGGGGAGTGCGCGAACAGGTCCTCGGGGGTGGACGGCGTGGCGGGCGTCGGCACGGGTCGCGCTCCTCTCGGGCGGGTGGTCAGCGCACGAAGTAGGGGGCTCCGGAGCCGGTAGCGAGCCAGCCGAGGGCGTGGCCGACGCGTTCGGCGGACGAGGGGGCGAGGTCCGCGGGGACGTCGTCGGGCGCGAACCACGCGACGTCGGTGGACTCGTCGTCGGCGACGTGCGCCCGCGCGGCCGCGGCGGGACTCGCCGCCCGGCACAGGAAGCACAGGTCGAGGTACTGCGAGCGATCGCCGTTCGGGTACTCGACCGGCGGGGTGACGGTGACCGCCACGAGCGCGTCGACCACGACGTCGACGCCCGTCTCCTCGAGCACCTCGCGGGCCAGCCCGACGGCCGGGTCCTCGCCCGGCTCGAGGATCCCGGACACCACCGCCCACAGGCCGTTGTCGGCGCGGCGGCCGAGCAGCAGCCGACCGTCGTCGTCGAGCACGACGGCGGACACGCCCGGCAGCCACAGCAGGTCGTGGCCGACGTGGGAGCGCAGGGCGGAGACGAACTCGGGCACCGGCATGCGTCGACCCTACGAGGGTCTGCCCGGTGCTGCCGGGCCGGGCCGCCGGACCGGATGGTGGACGCGACTGGACGGGTGCGGGGAGGGCGACGTACCGTCGTCGCCGTGGACATCCGTTGGTATTGGCGCTTTACGCCGGCTCCGGTAGGGGCTCGGCGGGCTGACGCCTGACCGACACCACTTCACCGGAGCCAGCACAGGGCCTGGGACGCATCGTGCGTCCGGGCCCTTCGTCGTCAGACGGGCCGCTCCGGTCGGGCATGGACCACGGTTCGAGACGTCACGACGACGACGCCGAGCCCCACCCCGACCGCCCCGCCGCCGACACCCCCCAGGAGCCCCGCGTTGAGCACCGCCACCGGCACCACGCCCGCCACCACCGCCCGCACCGCGCCGTCTGAACTCGCGCCGTCCGATACCGGCCGGCCGCATACTGACCTGATGGCAGAGACCTCCGACCTGCGGGTCCGCGCGCTCGACCCGCTGCCCGCGCCGGGCGCCATGCGGGCGGAGCTGCCGCTCGGCACCCCGCGCAGCGACCTCGTCACGACGTCCCGCCGCGAGGTGCGCGACGTCCTGCGTGGCGAGGACGACCGCCTGCTCGTCATCGTCGGTCCGTGCTCCGTGCACGACCCGGCCGCCGCGCTGGACTACGCCCGACGTCTGGCGCCGGTGGCGCGCGAGCTGTCGGACGACCTGGTCGTCGTGATGCGGGTGTACTTCGAGAAGCCGCGCACCACGGTGGGCTGGAAGGGCCTCATCAACGACCCGCACCTGGACGGCTCCCACGACGTGCACCACGGGCTGCACCTGGCGCGCGAGGTGCTGCTGGGCGTGCTCGACGCGGGCGTGCCCGCCGCGTGCGAGTTCCTCGAGCCCACGAGCCCGCAGTACATCGCCGACGCCGTGACCTGGGGCGCGATCGGCGCGCGCAACGCGGAGTCGCAGGTGCACCGGCAGCTCGCGTCCGGCCTGTCGATGCCGGTCGGCTTCAAGAACGCGACCGACGGGGACGTGCAGATCGCCGTCGACGGGTGCATCACGGCGGCGAGCGAGCACACCTTCTTCGGGGCGGACGCGCAGGGGCGTGCGGCCGCGGTCGAGACGACCGGCAACCCGGACTGCCACGTCATCCTGCGCGGCGGGCGCGGTGGCCCGAACTACTCCGAGAAGGATGTCGCGGACGCGCTGGCGGTGGCGCGCACGTCCGGCCTCGGCGGGGCCGTGGAGGCGGGCGTCGTGGTGGACGCGTCGCACGGCAACTCCGGCAAGGACCACGTGCGCCAGGCCGAGGTGGTGCGGGAGCTCGCGGCGCGCGTCGCCGACGGCGAGCGGGACGTCACCGGCCTGATGATGGAGAGCTTCCTCGTGGCGGGCGCCCAGAAGCCGGGGCCGCTCGACGGCCTCGTCTACGGCCAGTCCGTCACCGACAAGTGCCTCGACTGGGACACCACGGCCGAGCTGCTCGGCACCCTCGCCGGGGCGGTGCGGCAGCGGCGCGAGGCCTGACGGCGACGCGTCGGACGACGAGCGTCCCTGCCGGTCAGGATTCACTTGCGGACTCCTGACCGGCAGGGACGCTCGCTCTTGGTGCGGGAAGGCGGGACGAGCGACGGGCCGTGACGCGCCGCACACGGGGCGGTCCCATCCGCGGAGCCGTCCGCACCGAACCCCTCACGTCCCGGAGGGTCCGGGACGGACACGCGAGGAGCCGATGGCGATCGAATCGGCCTGCCCGGTACGGCAGACTGTCGGGGTGCCACCCCCCACGACCGCCCGCGGTCCCGTCGACGACGCGCTGGTCGCGTGCGTGGACGGCGACCCCGCGTCGTTCGGGCCCGTCTACGACGCCCTCGCCCCCGTGGCCTACGGGACGTCGTTGGGCGTGCTCCGCGACCCCGACCACGCAGCCGAGGTGACCCAGGAGGTGATGGTGGAGGTGTGGCAGACCGCAGCGCGGTTCGACCCTGCCCGCGCGTCCGCCCGCACGTGGGTCGCGACGCTCGCGCGGCGTCGCGCCGTGGACCGGGTGCGCTCCGAGCAGTCCCGCCGCGACCGCGACCAGCGCGACCTGGACACCTCCGTGGCCGGGGCGCAGCGCGACGTCGTCGCGGAGGACGTGGAACGACGCCTCGAGGGCGCCGCCGTCCGGCGCTGCCTCGACGCCCTCACCGCCATGCAGCGGGAGGCCGTCGTCGAGGCGTACTACGGCGGCCGGACGTACCGGGAGGTGGCCGACCAGCTCGGTGCGGCCCTCCCCACCGTGAAGAGCCGCATCCGTGACGGTCTCGGCCGGCTCCGCGACTGCCTGGGGGTGAACCGTGGCTGACACCGACGCGAACCGCGACGCGTGGGACCTGCTGCCCGCGTACGCGCTCGACGCGGTCGACGACCTCGAGCGCCGCGCCGTGGAGCGCCTGCTGGAGTCCGACGCGGACGCGCGGCGCGCCCTCGACGAGTACCGCGACGTCGTCGCGGCGTTCGCCGTCGAGCAGGCGCCGCCGGCGCACGTCCGTGACGCCGTCCTGACCCGTGTCGCGCAGACGCCGCAGCGCCCGGCCGCCCCGAGCGCCCGCCCGGCCGCGGGCCCGGCGGGACGACGGTGGGTGCGGTATGCGGTCGCCGCCGCGGCGGTGGTCGCCGTCGCCGTGCCGACGACGATCGCCGTGCAGGAGCACCGCGCAGGGCTCCAGGTGGAGGCGCAGCTCGACCGCGTCGCCGAGATGCTGGCCGACCCCGACGCGCAGCTCCTGACCTCGCCCGTGGCGGGCGGCGGCGCGGCGTCCGTGCTGGCCGCCGGCGACGACTTCCTGTTCACCGCGAGCGACCTGCCCGGGCCGGGCGAGGGGAAGGACTACCAGCTCTGGGTGGTGGGCTCCGAGGGCGACGTCGCCCCGGCCGGCGTGCTCCAGGCGTCCGGCGGCCGCGTCGAGCACCTGGTCCAGGACGTCCCGGGCGTCGGGGTCGCCGTGACCGTCGAGCCCGACGGCGGGTCCGAGCAGCCGACGACCGACCCGATCGTCGTGCTGGCGGAGGGTTAGGACGCGTCCGAGCCCTGCCAGGTCGTGCGCGACGGACCCGGGTACGGCGCGCCGGCTGCGGGTCCCGAGCGAGGACCTCCTGACGAGCTGACCGGTCGACGGCACGGTCCCCGCGGCCCGCCCGGAACGTGGACCGGCCCGCCTCGGGACGAGTCGAGGCGGGCCGGTCGGTCCCGGGGTGGGCCGGGCACCCCCCTGCGGTGCCCGGCCGGATACGGGTCACATCGGCGGCATCAGCACCGAGTCGACCAGGTAGACGGTGGCGTTCTGGGTCATCACGCCGCCGCAGACGACGTTGGCGTCGTTGACCTTGAGCTCGTCGCCCTCGCCGGTGACCTCGAGGGTGTCGCCCTGGACGGTCTCGTGCTCGCCGGCGATGTCCTCGGGCAGGATCTGGCCGGGCACCACGTGGTAGGTGAGCACCGTGGTCAGGAGGTCGGCGTCCGTCGCCAGGGTGTCGAGCGTCTCCTTGTCGACCTTTCCGAACGCGTCGTCGACCGGCGCGAACACGGTGAACTCGCCGCCGTTGAGGGTGTCGACCAGGTCGACGTCGGGGTTGAGCTCGCCGCTGACGGCCTTCGTCAGCGTGGTGAGCATCGGGTTGTTGGACGCGGCGACGGCGACCGGGTCGGTCGACATGCCCGTGATGGAGCCGGCGCCGTCGGGCACCTGCTCGGCGTAGGCGTCGCAGCCGGGGCCGACGAGGTTCGCGGCCGGGTCGGCGGACATGTCCTCGCTCATCTCGTCCGACGGCTCGTCGGAGGCCATCGGCGACTCCTCGGTCATCGTCTCCTCGGAGCCGGACCCGGCGTCGGAGCCGGAGTCGGACGAACAGGCGGCGAGCCCCAGCAGGGCCAGGGTGGCGAAGCCGGCGGCGGCGGTGCGGGTGCGAGTGCGGACGTTCATCGTTCTCTCTCCTTGCGTCGTCGCCCCTCCGGTCCGGGGCGCTCGACGGGGGTTCGGAGCGGGCGCCGCGCCGGATGGGTGTCGTCTGCGATCCCATCCGCCGGCCCCGCGGTTCCGAACGACGGTCATGGAGACCTTGGTCCTGATCGGCCTGCTCGGTGGCCTCATCACCGGCATCTCGCCGTGCATCCTGCCGATGCTCCCGGTGATCTTCTTCGCCGGCGGGGTGCAGGGCGCGCGCGAACCGGCGCTGCGGTTCGACGTGCCGACGGCGGTCCGCACCGGCGCGGGCGGGCAGGTCGAGACGGGCGTCGCGCCGACGGGCGGGGGAGCCGCCGTCGACCTGACGGAGCGGCCCGCCCGCGCCGCCCGTGCGCGGTCGTGGCGCCCCTACCTCGTGATCGCCGGCCTGGTGCTGAGCTTCAGCGCGATGACGCTGCTGGGCTCGCTGGTCCTGGGCGCCCTCGGGCTGCCGCAGGACCTGCTGCGCTGGGTCGGCATCGTGCTGCTCGCGGCCCTCGGGGTCGGGATGATCGTGCCGCGGTTCGAGGAGGTGCTGGAGCGCCCCTTCCTGCGGCTCGCGTCGCTGGGGTCGCGCCGCGCGGCCGGCCAGGACCGGGGCGCGTTCCTGCTCGGCCTCGGGCTCGGGGTGCTCTACGTCCCGTGCGCCGGGCCGGTGCTGGCGGCGATCACGGTCGCGGGCGCGACGGGCGACATCGGGCCGGGGACGGTGGTCCTCACGGTGTCGTTCGCCGTCGGCGCCGCGATCCCGCTGCTCGTCTTCGCGCTGGCCGGGCGCCGGGTCGCGGAGCGGGTGTCGGCCTTCCGCCGCCACCAGCGCGGTATCCGCGTCACGGGCGGTGTCGTCGTCATCCTGCTCGCGGGGGCCCTGGCGCTGAATCTTCCGCAGCAGCTGCAGCGCGCCCTGCCCGACTACACGGGTGCGCTGCAGCAGCGGGTGGACGAGAACGCGTCCGTGCAGGACGCGCTGGACCTGGGCGGGATCGTCACCGACGCCAACCGGGAGCTGTCGAACTGCTCCAACGGGTCGACAGAGCTCGCCGACTGCGGGACGGCGCCGCCGCTCACGGGCATCACGCACTGGCTCAACACCGAGGACGGGGCCCCCGTCGACCTCGCGGATCTGCGCGGCAAGGTCGTGCTGATCGACTTCTGGACGTACTCCTGCATCAACTGCCAGCGCGCCATCCCGCACGTGAGCGCCTGGTACGACGCGTACGAGGACGCCGGTCTCGAGGTCATCGGGGTGCACACGCCGGAGTTCGCCTTCGAGCGCGAGACACGCAACGTCGTCGCCGGCGCCCGCGACCTGGGCGTCGAGTACCCGATCGCGCAGGACAACTCCTACTCCACGTGGACGACGTACCGGAACCGGTACTGGCCGGCGGAGTACCTGATCGACGCCGAGGGCACCGTCCGCTACATCAAGCACGGCGAGGGCGGCTACGACGTCACCGAGCAGCACGTCCGCGACCTGTTGCGCGCCGCCGACCCGGACGTCGAGCTGCCGCCCGCGACCGACGTCGCGGACACGACGCCTGGCGAGGAGACGACGCCGGAGACCTACCTCGCCCTCAACAAGGTGTTCAACTACTCGGGCTCGCCCGAGTACGGCTCCGGCCGGGAGGTGTTCGCCCACCCGGACGACCAGCCGCGGGACACCTTCTCCCTCGGCGGCACGTGGGACGTCGACTTCCAGGGGGCGACCGCAGCCTCCGACGACGCGACCCTGCGGCTCGCGTACCGCTCGACCGACGTGTTCAGCGTCCTCGGCGGCGAGGGGACGGTCACCGCCCGCGTGCTCGCCGACGACGGCAGCGTCCGCGCCGAGCGTGAGATCGACGTGGCCGGCAACCCGACGCTGTACGACGTGCTGCGCGGCGACGGGCCGACCGACGGGATCGTGGAGCTCGACGTGCCCGACGGCGTCGCCGTCTACACCTTCACCTTCGGCTGAGGACGGCACGAAGTCGGTGCGAGCGGGTGAAAAACAGGTCCTGCGGTTCGCTGAGGCGACGGGATCCGCTACCTTTCGGTCGGACTTGTCCGGGATGAGACGGTCCGGGCGACCTGCACGGGTCGCGTCGAGGACGACGAACGGTGGTCAACGGTGGTTCGACGACGTCAGCTCCTGGCAGCGCTCGCCCTTGCTGGACTCGTGCTGACAGGAGGCGCCACGACGGCGACGGCCTCACCCGGTGCCGCACCACGGCTCGAGACGACGGAGGTCCCGAGCGGGCGGGTGGTCCTCGAGTCCGGCCCGCGCGCGTGGACGGCGCTGCGCAGCGGCGCCCCGACCAGCACGGCCGGCGTCGGGTTCGATGGCGACCGGGTCGTCGGGCGGTGCGTCGGCGAGGGCGGGCGGGGCTGCCCTGCGCGGGGGGTGCAGCGTGTGGCCTACGACTTCGGGGACCTCGGCGACCCGGCCGCGCTGGCCGACGGAGTGCTGGTCGCCGCGACGCTGTCGCTCCCGGTGGGCCGCGACCAGGCGTGCGGGGTCGACGACGTCCGGGTGCACGCGGTCCCGGCCGTGACCGCGGCGACCACGTGGGCCGCCTCGACACCCGGTTGGCGTTCGACGGGCGCGGACCTGAAGGGCGCGGGGTGCGGCGGCGACCGGCGCGTCGAGGTCGACGTCACCCGGGCCGTGGGGCAGGCCGTGCGCTCCGGCGACCCGCTGGCGTTCGGCCTCGCCGCGGACGAGGACTGTCGGGGCTGCGGCCGGGCGGCCTTCGGCCCCGACGCGACCCTGACCGTCGAGCTGCGGGCGACGGACACCGTCGTCGCGCTGGGCACGATGCGGCCGGAGACGTCGTGCGCGGCGGGCGACGACCGCCCGGCGGTCCGCTCGACGACCCCGACCCTGGTGGCCGAGCTCTCCAACGCGCGCGAGCCGTTCCCGTCCTCGATGAGCGCCGAGTTCGCCGTGCGCGACCTCGCGACGGGCGACGAGCTGTGGCGGTCGGCCCCGACCACGCCGCAGGCGTCCGGGGCGACCCACTCCGTCAAGGTCCCGGACGGCGTCCTCGCCGAGGGCGGGACGTACGGGTGGTCGGCGCAGGCGGTGCTGCCGAGCGGCGGCCTCACGGAGCCGGTCGGCTGCGAGCTGAGCGTGGACGTGACGGCCCCCGGCGAGACCGTCGTCACGCCGGTCGAGGGGTACCCCGCCGTCTACCTCGAGGACCGGACCGCGGGCGGGGTCGGGATGACCGGCGGGTTCCGGTTCGACGTGCCGGGCTCCGACGACGTGGCCTACGTGCAGTACTCGACCGTGGGTGACGCCCTGTTCGACCGCGCACAGCCGGGGGAGGTCGTCGAGCTCACGCCGAGCTATGCCGGCCCGACCATCCTGTACGCCCAGGCGGTGGACGCCGCGGGGAACGTGGGCCCGCGGCGGGAGTACCGGTTCGTGGTCGCGTACCCCGTGGCACGCGGTGCGACCTGGTGGTTCGACGAGCTCGCGGGGACGACGGCGGGCAGCACCCTCGGCGGCGGCAACGCGCTCACCCTGTCCGGCACGGACCTGTGGTCGCCCGGTCCCTGGGGCGTCCTGGGCGACGGCGCGCTGACCTTCGACGCCGACTCCGACGTGGCGGCGACCGACGGCGCCGTCGTCGACGCGGCGGGCAACGTCACCGTGGCGGCGTTCGTGCGGCCCGACGCCGACGGCGTCACCGCGTCCGTCGTCACGCAGGGGGATGACGGACGGCCGGGCTTCACGCTCGGCACCGTCGCCGACGACTCCTGCACGTCGGCGACCGGCACCTGCTGGGCGTTCTCGGTCGCCACCGGCGACGGCGGAACGTCGACGACCGCGGTGTCCGGCGTCGCCCCCGAGCCCGGCAGCTGGGTCTTCCTCGCGGGGACGCGGAACGCCGCGACGGGCGCCGTCGACCTGTGGACCTGCTCCCTCACCGGGATGGGGGCGCCCGTACGGTCCGGTCGGGCGCAGGCGGGGCCGCTCACGGCCGCGCCGTCCGGGCCGGTCACCGTCGGCGGCGGCGCCTGGCGCGGCGCCGTGGACGGCGTCCGCGTGCTCGACTCCGTGCAGGACGAGTCGAAGATCCGGCGCTGGTGCTTCGGGGCGATGTGAGCACGCGGCGGGTCCGGCGTTCGACCGTCGCGGTCGTCGGCGCGGCGGTGCTGGCGGCCGCGGCCCTCGGCGGGTGGTGGGGGCTGTCGGCGAGCGCGGGCGTGGAGCTCGGGTCGGTGTCCTCGACGGGTGCCGGATTCACGGACGAGTGCACGTACCCCGACGAGGGCCTCTGGGCGCTCTTCGCCGCGGACCAGGACGTCGCCGTCGTGCAGACCGTCCGCAACGACGCGCGCTGGCCGATCACCGTGACGAGCCTGCTGCCCGACGTCTTCCGGTTCGACGCCGTGGCAGCCGACCCGCGGGACGACTACGGGTTCCGCGACCCGGCGGACGGCCCCCCGCCCGAGGCGGACACCACCGCCGAGGTCGAGATCCCGCCCGGGCGTGAGGTGGCCATGTGGGTCGTGGGGCCGTGGGGCCCCATGGACGCGGACATGCGGTACGGCGCCGCGGTCAGCAGCCGCACGGGGATCGAGCACGCGCCGCTCCGCGTCCGGTCGCTCGGGATCGCCCGGAATTCGGATCTCCAGCTCGGCCACATGCTGTGGATCAGCGACCTCGATCTCGGGTCCGACCAGTTCCGGGCCGAGGTCGCGGAGCTGTGCGGGGACTGAGCCCACCACCCCGCCTGGCGGGCCGCGGCGCCGTTCACGACCAGCCCTCCGCCCCCTGCGCCCACGGGCCGACGCGCACCTCGGCGCCGTCGAGCACGTCGAGCTCGGCGGTCGGGGTCAGCGGGACCGGATCTCCGTCCGGGACGGCGACGACGTCCACCGTCGTGGTGACGTCAGGGTCGTTCGCCGCCGACATGGCCCGCCACTGCACGGTCGCCAGCGCGCGCTCGCCCACCGGCACGACGACGCGGCCCGGGACGACGCCCGGTGCGGCGGGCTCGGCCGTGACGTCGTCCTGCGGCTCGCCGTCGGCGTTCCGGAACGTCAGCCGCGGCACGCCGTCGAGGGCGCACGGCCGCTCGGACACGTTCTCGGCGAGCACGGCGAGATACCGGCCGCCGGCCGCGGCGTCCGGTGTGCCGAGGGTGAGGCGGAGATCGTCGCTCGCGCAGGCCGGGGCGTCGTCGTCGTCCGGCCACGCCCCGACGCCCGCGGGCAGCGGCACGGTGTGCTCCTCGGGCGTCGGGGGCGGCGCGGCCGCGACCCAGCCGTCGACGCGCGCGGCGTAGCCCGGCTCGGTGAGCGTGTACGCGAGGTGGCGGCCGCCGGCGTCGCGGGCCGGGTCGTCGAGCCAGCGCGCGACGTCGTCCGCCTCGGGGGACGACGTCGGCCCGTCCAGACCCACCTGGAGCGTCAGCGCCGAGTCGTCCGCCGTCGCCGTTCCCTCCGGGAACCCCGCGTGCACGACGACCGACGCCACGCCCGGCCGTCCGGCCGCGTCGACGGCCAGCCGCGCGGCCGCCACCACGGGGACGCGCCCGGAGGCGTCGTACCGCACGGCGTCGTCGGCGGTGCCGAGCGACGCGGCGATCTTGTGCTCCGCGGCCTCCTCCGCCAGCCGCACGAGCCCTTCTCCGTCGGCCGCCTCCGCGCTGACGCCGCTCACCGTCGTCGCGCCCGCGCGGCGGAGGACGACGGCGTCCGCGACGGAGGACACGTCGCCGTCCTCGGTCACCCACGCCGTCAGCGGATAGACCTCGACGCCGTGCACGGTCCGCGGGTCGCCGGCGTGGACCGTCGTCGTGCGGGACAGCGTGCGCACCCCGTCGACCTGCGTCTCCGCGACGGCGTCGTCCGCCTGCGACGCGGCCGCGCTCGCGGCCTCGGGGGAGAGCCCACCGTCGAGCTCGACCTCGAGGGTGACGAGGGCGACGTCGCCGTCCTTCGCGTCGCGGAAGACCACCTCGTAGTCGGTGACCTCCGCGGTGACGACGCCGGGGAGGTGGGCGACCTGGCGTGCTGTCGCACGCAGCTCGTCGGGCACCGGGTCCCACGGGCGCCAGACGGCGAGCAGCGCCGCGGTGCCGGCCAACAGGATGACCGCCGCCACCAGGGCGGACGTGCGTCGTCGGGTCACGACGGGAGCGTGCCAGACCTCCCGCGCGGACGAGCGGCGGACCTGGGCGTGCTCTGTGCAGATGCTGCGCCCTTCCGGATGAGAACCCCCTCATGGTCGCCTCATCCGTGACTCAGGCAACCTCCGCAGGGTTGCCAGGGTGCGACAGATATCAGCGGTCGAACCCGAGCTCCCGGCGCGACGCCGGGTCGCGTTCTACTCCCACGACACGCAGGGCCTCGGCCACGTGCGGCGCACGTCGCTGCTGGCGCGCGCGGTGGTGGACGCCGACCCGGACGTCGACGTCCTCCTCCTGTCCGGCGCGCGGGAGGCGACGAGCCTGCCCCTGCCGGAGCGCACGGAGGTCGTGACGCTGCCGCGCGTCGGCAAGGACCCGGACCGCGGCTACGGTCCGCGCACCTGGGCCGGCACGCTGGACGACGTCGTCCGCGTCCGCGCGGGGGTGATCGACGGCGCGCTCGCCGCCTTCCGCCCCGACGTGCTCGTGGTGGACAAGGTGCCCCTCGGCGTCGGCGGCGAGCTGCTGCCCGCGCTGCGGTGCCTGCGCGCGGAGGGCGGCACCGCGTGCGTGCTCGGGCTGCGCGACGTGCTCGACACCCCCGAGGTCGCCGTCCGCGAGTGGCGCGAGCAGCGCAGCACGTCGGTGATCGAGCGGTTCTTCGACGAGGTGTGGGTGTACGGCGACGCGCGCGTCTACGACCCGCTCACCGAGTACGCCCTGCCGGAGCACGTCGCCGCCCGGGCTGTGTTCACCGGTTACCTCGGTCGCGGTCGCGCGTCCACCACCTCCACCGGCTACCTCGGTCGCGGCCGCACCGTCGGGACGCCGGCGCCCACGAGCGCCGACCCCTACGTCCTCTGCCTCGTCGGCGGCGGACAGGACGGCGCGGCGCTCGCGGAGGCGTTCGCCGCCGCGCCGCTGCCCCCGGGCCACCGCGGCGTGCTCGTCACCGGGCCCTACCTGCCCGAGGCGGCGCGCGATCGGCTGCACGCCGTCGCCGCCGGCCGCGACGACCTCGAGGTGCACGCGTTCGTGCGCGACGTCGTGCCCCTGATCGAGGGCGCAGCCGCCGTCGTGACGATGGGCGGCTACAACTCCGTGTGCGAGCTGCTGGCGTCCGGCCGCCCCGGCCTGGTCGTGCCGCGCACGCACCCTCGTGCCGAGCAGCTCGTGCGGGCCCGTCGGCTCGCCGACCTCGGGCTGCTCGACGTCCTCGTCGGCGCGATCACCCCCGATCGGGTCGGGGCATGGCTCGCCCGCACGGCCGTCGACGACGCGCCCCGACGCCCCGAGGTCGACGTCGACCTCGACGGGCTGTCGCGCGTCCCGGAGCTCGTCGACGCGCTCGTCGACCGGCTCGCCCACCGGGACGAGGCCCCGGCCCGCCCGGCGGCAGCCACCCCGCACCCGCAGGACCAGGAGGAGGAGCACCGTGCCACGGCCTGAGACGACCCCCATGACTCCCTCGACGACGGCACCGACCCCGCGCGTCGGCTACGTCACCAAGATGTACCCGCGCTTCTCGGAGACGTTCATCGTCAACGAGGTGCGCGGCCTGGAGCGCCGCGGCGTGGAGATCGAGATCTTCTCCCTGCGCGCCCCCGTCGACACCCGCTTCCACGCGGCGCTGGCCGACGTCGCCGCGCCGGTCCGGTTCGTGCCGCGGGCGACCCGCGCGTCGGACGCGTGGTCGGCGCTCGCGGAGGCCCACGACCGGCTCGACCTGCGCAGCCTGCCCGCCTCCGTGCTCGCGGACCTGCTCGCCGCCGACCCGGAGGACGCCGTGCAGGCGCTGTGGGTCGCGTCCGCCGCGCACGACGCCGGCCTGACGCACCTGCACGCGCACTTCGGGTCCGTCGCGACCACGGTCGCGCGGTTCGCCGCCGCCGTCCTCGGCATCGGGTACACGTTCACCGCGCACGCGAAGGACATCTTCCACGAGTCGGTCAACCCGGCCGACCTACGGACGAAGCTCGCCGACGCGCGCGCCGTCGTGACCGTGAGCGACCACAACCTCGCCTACCTGCGCGACACCTACGGGCCCGCCGCGGACGCCGTCGTACGCGTGTACAACGGGCTCGACCTCGACGAGTACGCCCGCGCGACGGCGCCGCGACGGCCCGGGCGCGTGTGCGCCGTCGGGCGCCTCGTCGAGAAGAAGGGCTTCGGCGACCTCCTCGACGCGCTCGCCCTCCTCGTGGCGGCCGGCCGCGACGTGCACCTCGACCTCGTCGGCTCCGGGCCGGAGGAGGCCGAGCTGCGTGACCGCGCCGCCGTGCTCGGCCTGCTGCGGGACGGCGCGGAGCACGTGACCTTCCACGGCCCGCTGCCGCAGGACCGGGTGCGTGACGTCGTCGCCCGCGCCGCCGTCTTCGCCGCGCCGTGCGTGCTCGGCGCCGACGGCAACCGCGACGGCCTGCCCACGGTCCTGCTGGAGGCGATGGCCCTCGGCACCCCCGTCGTCTCGACGCCGGTCACCGGCATCCCCGAGGCGGTGCGCGACGGCGAGACCGGCCGCCTCGTGCCGCCCGGCGACGCCCCCGCGCTCGCCGCGGCGCTCGGCGCCCTGCTCGACGACCCTGGCGAGGCAGCCCGTCTCGCCGACGGTGCGCGCGCCCGCATCGAGGCCGAGTTCGACGTCGTCGGCACGTCCCGCCGCCTGCTGGACGTGCTGGAGAGCGCGGCACCCGCCGCGGAGGGGAGGGCGGCATGAGGGTCGCGTACGTGAGCTCCGACCCGGGCGTCCCGGTGTTCGGCCGCAAGGGGGCGTCGGTGCACGTCCAGGCAGTGCTGCGCGAGCTGGTGCGTGCCGGCGCCGAGGTGCACGTCGTCACGACGCGCCCCGGCGACGACACCCCCGACGACCTCCGGGGCGTCGTCGTCCACCGCGTGCCGGTGGCGCCGACCGGCTCCACCGCCGGCCGCGAGCGTGCCCTGCAGGACGCCGACGCCCGGGTCGGCGACCTCCTGGACGCGCTGCACGAGCGGGCCGGGATCGACCTCGTCTACGAGCGCTACTCCCTCTGGGGCACGGCGGCCACGGCCTGGGCCGCCGACGACGGCGTCCCCAGCGTGCTCGAGGTGAACGCGCCGCTGGTCGCCGAGCAGCGCACGCACCGCGAGCTCGTCGACGAGGCGGCCGCCGAGCGCTGCGTCCGCGCGGCCGTCGGTGCCGCGACGGCCGTCGTCGCCGTGAGCGGCCCCGTCGCGGCCTGGGCGGCCGATCGCGCCGGCGAGGACCCGGAGAAGGTCCACGTGCTGGCGAACGGGGTGGACACCGGGCGGATCGTTCCGGCCGCGGGTCGGTGCTGGGGTCGACAGGACACGACGGCGTTCACCGTGCTGTTCGTCGGCACCCTCAAGCCGTGGCACGGCCTCGACGTGCTGATCGACGCGTTCGCCGGCGTGCGTGCCCGCGTGCCCGACGCACGCCTGCTTCTCGTCGGCGACGGTCCCGAGCGCGAGGCGGTGCTCGCCCGGGCCGACGCGCTCGGGGTCGCGGACGCCGTGGAGCACGCGGGCGCCGTCGCGCCGTCGGAGGTCCCCGCGCTGCTGCACCGGGCCGACGTCGCCGTGGCGCCGTACCCCGCCCTCGACGACTTCTACTTCTCGCCGCTGAAGGTCTACGAGTACCTGGCGGCCGGGCTGCCGGTCGTGGCGAGCGCGGTGGGCGAGCTGCCCGACGCGCTCGAGCACGGGGACGCCGGGGTGCTCGTGCCTCCGGGTCGTGCTGCGGCGCTCGCCGACGCCATCGTCGCGCTCGCGCACGACGACGATCGCCGCGCCGCGCTCGGCGCCCGAGCCCGGGAGGTCGCCGTCGAGCGGCACGACTGGTCCGCCGTCGTGCGCCGTGCGCTGGGGTTCGCCGGGGTCGAGCTGCCCGGGCTCGTCCCGTCGGTCGAGCTCGTCGAGACCCGTTCGTCGGTCGAGCCTGCCGAGGCCGGCTCCAGCGCCGGGGGTGGTCGCCGTGGCTGAGGGTCGCCAGCGGTCGGTGCGGGCGGCCGGCCGGTCGTTCCGCCGGTTCTGGCCGCACCTGCGCCACCACGTGCGGCCCGAGCGAAGGCTGCTCGTGCTGGGCGGCCTGGCGCTGCTCGCGGAGGTCGCGATGCGGCTGCTGGAGCCGTGGCCGCTGAAGTACGTGGTCGACGGGATCGTCGCGGCCACCGGGTCGAGCGTCGCCGGGCCGGCGCCCGCGAACCTCGGGCTCGTCATCGCGCTCGCCGCGGGGTCGCTGCTCGTCGTCGTCCTGCTGCGGGCGGGTGCCGCCTACGCCATGACCGTGTGCTTCGCGCTGGCCGGCAACCGCGTCCTCACGGGCGTGCGCGCGGACCTGTACGACCACCTGCAGCGGCTCAGCCTGAGGTTCCACGACGGCTCCACCACCGGCGACCTCGTCACCCGGCTCACCAGCGACGTCGGGCGGCTCAAGGAGGTGTCGGTCACCGCGATGCTGCCGATGCTGGGCAACGTCGTGACGCTCGTCGGCATGGTCGTGGTGGTCGCGGTGCTCGACCCGGTCCTGGCGCTCGTGATGCTCGTCGTCCTGCCCGTCTTCCTGCTCACCAGCGGCCGCCTGTCGCGGCGCATCCGGCACGTCTCGCGCGACCAGCGCAAGGCCGAGGGGCAGCTGGCGTCGCTGGCCACCGAGTCGCTCGCGGCCGTCAAGGTGGTGCAGGCGTACTCGCTCGAGGACCGCATGCGTGCCGGGTTCGCCCGGTCCAACACGTCCTCCCTGCGCGAGGGGGTCAAGGCGAAGCGGCTGTCCGCCGGCCTCGAGCGCTCCACCGACGTGCTGGTCGGCCTCGCGACCGCCGTCGTGCTCTACGTGGGGGCGCAGCGCGTGCTCGACGGCGCGCTGACCCCGGGCGAGCTCACCGTCTTCCTCACCTACCTCAAGGCCGCGTTCAAGCCGATGCGCGACATCGCGAAGTACACCGGCCGCATCGCGCAGGCCGGCGCGTCGAGCGAGCGCGTCGTCGAGGTGCTGGAGCGCAGCCCCGAGGTGGTCGACGCGAGCTGGGCCCGGCCCCTGCGCGACGCCCGCGGCGACGTGCGGTTCGAGGACGTGTGGTTCTCCTACGTGCCCGGCCACCCGGTGCTCCGCGGGCTCGACCTCGCGGTGCGGCCGGGGGAGCGGGTCGCGGTCGTCGGGACGTCCGGGGCCGGCAAGTCCAGCCTGGTCTCGCTGCTGTCCCGCCTGCGCGACCCCGACTCCGGCGTCGTGCGGATCGACGGACACAACCTGCGCGACCTCACGCTGCGCAGCGTGCGGCAGTCGGTCGCCGTCGTGCTGCAGGACAGCGTGCTGTTCCGGGGGACCGTGCGCGAGAACATCGCCGCCGCCGTCCCCGACGCCACCGACGCGCAGGTCGAGCGCGCCGCCCGCGTCGCGGGCGCGCACGACTTCGTCACCGCCCTGCCCGACGGCTACGACACGGTCGTGGGGGAGCGCGGCGCGACCCTGTCCGGCGGGCAGCGGCAGCGCATCGCCATCGCGCGTGCCGCGATGCTCGACGCCCCCGTCGTCCTGCTCGACGAGGCCATGACCGGCCTCGACGAGCAGACCGAGCGGGAGGTCGTCGACGCCATGCGCCGCCTCACCCGCGGCCGCACCACCTTCGTCGTGACGCACGACCTCGACGCCGCCCGTGACTGCGACCGCGTCGTGCGGCTCGACGCGGGGCGGATCGTCGCGTCCGGCCCGCCCGACGCCGTGCTCGGCGCGGCCGCCCCCGCGGGGGTGGGGCGTGACTGAGCGGCTGATCGAGACGCCCGGTCGCACCATGGACGGTGCAGTCGTCCGCCTGCCCGACCACGTCGCCGACCGTGAGCTGGTCGCCCGCGACCCGGCCGTGCCCGCGCTGGCCGACCTCCTCGACCCGGCGACGTTGGCGCGGCGGATAGCGACGGCGACCGGCACGTCGGGCGTGGTGACGCGGCCCTACCTGCGCTACAAGCCGGGCACGAGCTGCCTGCTCGCCGCGCGGTGGGTGCCCGACGTCGGCGCCCCGCGCGACCTCCTCGTACGCGCCTACGCCGACCACGCCCGTCCCAAGCTCGACAAGGCCCTGCGCCGCGCCGCGCCGGACGACGTCGTGCTGGCGGACGCGGACGCCGGGCTGGTCGTGACCGGCTGGGCGGCCGACCGCGACCTGCCCGGTGCCCGGCTCCTCGCTCGCGGCGGTGCGTCGGCGATGCTCGCCGACCTCGGCCTGCCCGGCGTCGGGTCGGACGGACTCGGACCGGACGGCGCCGGGCCGGACGCGACGGTCCGGCTGGTGCGGCACAACCCGGAGCGGCGCGCGGTGCTGCACGTGGCGACGGACGGCGGCGACGACATCCTCCTGCGCCTGGTGCGGCCGACGGCGGTGTCGCGCGCCGTCGCCGGGTACGGGCTGCTCGCCGCGGCGGGCGTGCCCGCGTCGCGGGTCCTGGCGCACGACGAGAGCCGCGGGGTCGTCGTGACGCGCTGGGTGGACGGCGACCCGCTCGACGCCCTCGACGCCGCGGGCGTGCTCGGCGACGCCGGGCTGCACGACGTCGGCGCGGCGGTCGCGGCGCTGCACGGGTCGGCCACCGCGATGCCGCCGCGGCCCGCGCGGGGTGACCTCGCCCGGGGCGAGCTGCGGCCCGTGGCCGACGCGGTCGCGGGCCTGCTGCCTTGGCTCACGGAGACGGTCGGGCCGCTGGCCGACGCGCTCGACCAGCACCTGTCCGTCGTCCCGGGCCGTGCCGTCCCGCTGCACGGCGACCTCTCGCTCGACCAGCTCGTGCGCGACCCCTCCGGCGCGCTCTGGCTCGTCGACGGCGACGCCGCACGGTGGGGCGCACCCGAGGACGACCTGGGGTCCCTGGCCGCGAGCCTCGTCCGGGCGCACGAGGGGGTCCCGACGGCGGACGCCCGGCTCGCCGCCGTCCTCGCGGGGCGCGACGACGCGGGCGCGCCGGCCCCCGACCGGACCGCGCTGCGGCACGCGACCGCGGCGCACCTGCTGCGCCGCGCCACCGAGCCGTTCCGTCGCCGGGAGACGGGCTGGGCGGGCCGCACCGCGCGGCTCGTCGGCCTCGCCCGCGACGTCCTCGACGGCGCCGGCGGTGACCTCGGCGACGTGCTCGACGCCGCGGCGTCGCGCAGCGGCCACCGCGCCGGGACCGCCGCGAGCACGGCCGGGGCGCCCGCCGTGCCTGCACCGCCCGCCATCCCCTCGACGTCCACCGCGCCGGACGGCACGGTCCCGCCGGCGGAGCGGATCCGGTACGCGCCGGTCGCGTGCGAGCTGGCGGACGTCCTCGCCGACGACGGCCGGCGGCTCTCGGCCGTCGTCCCGCGGCGCGCGGACCGCCTGCTCGTGGTCGGCACCGAGGCCGACGGCCGGGTCGTCGCCGGCCGCTGGGACGCCGACGTGCGGACGGCAGCGCGCCTCGCCGCCCGGGTGGACGCCCGGGCGCGGGAGGTCGCCGGGGGCGGGCTGGTGCTCCAGCCCGACGGCGCCGACCCGGACCTGCCGTCGCTCGCCGCGCGCGTACGGGAGGGCGCGACGCTCGTCGCGCACCGCTCGGGCCGGCGCGGTGTGGTGCGCGACCCCGCCGGTACGTACACGAAGGTGACCCGCCGGGGCCGGGAGCCCGGGGACGTGGCGGTGCCGTCGTCGGCGTTCGCCACCCCGGAGGTCGTGGGCCGCGGCGACGGGTTCGTCACCACCACCGCGCTGCCCGGGCGCACGCTGCACGAGCTGCTGGGCGAGCCCCACGTGCCCGACCCCGTGCTCGACGAGGCGGGGCGCTCCGTGGGGCGCGGTCTGCGGCGGCTGCAGGACGCGCCGCCGTCGTCGGGCGTCGCGGCGCATGACGCCGTGGCCGAGGGTGCGGTCGTCGCGCGCTGGTGGGGGCTGGCCGCCGCCCACGGCGCGACGACGGACGCCACCGCGGACGCCGTCGTCCGGCGGGTGCGCGCCGCGCTGGCCGCCGCCCCCGCGGCGCCCGCGGTGCTCACGCACCGCGACCTGCACGACAAGCAGCTGCTGGTGCACGTCGACAGCGACGCGGTGCCCGGGGACGGGGTGCGCGTCGGGCTGCTCGACCTGGACCTCGCCGCCGTCGCGCACCCGGCGCTCGACCTGGCGAACCTGCTCGTGCACCTCGAGCTGCGCGCCCACCAGGGCCTGTGCCCGCCCGCCCGCGCAGCCCGCGTGGCCCGCGCCGTCGTCGACGGCTACGGCTACGGCACCGGCTCCGACCCGGCCGCGCTGCGGGCCTGGGCGACCGCCGCCCGCGCCCGCCTCGCCGCGGTGTACGCCTTCCGACCTGCGCCCCGCGACGTGCCCGGCGCACTCCTGACCGACCTCGACCGGACCCTGCCGTTCGAGCCCGCCCTGCTCACCCTGGAGGACCGATGACGCACGCCACCACGACCACCGCCGCGACCGCTGCCGACACCGCCGTGCCCGAGCCCGCGCGCGTCACCGTGATCGGCACGGGCTACCTGGGTGCGACGCACGCCGCGTGCCTGGCCGAGCTGGGCTACGACGTGCTCGGCCTGGACACCGACCCGGCGAAGATCGCCGACCTGGCCGCCGGCCGACTGCCGTTCTACGAGCCCGGGCTGGCGGAGCTCGTCGAGCGGCACACCGCCGCCGGGCGCCTGCGGTTCACGACCGACCCGGCGGAGGCGGCCGCGTTCGCGGACCTGCACTTCGTGTGCGTCGGCACGCCGCAGCGCCGGGACTCGATGGCCGCGGACACGAGCCACGTCGAGGCCGCCGTGGCCGCGCTCGTGCCGCACCTGCGCGGCGACGCGCTGCTCGTCGGCAAGTCCACCGTCCCCTGGGCACGGCCGGCGGGCTGCAGGCGCTCGCCGACCGCCTCGCCCCCGCGGGCGTCGAGGTGGGCGTCGCGTGGAACCCGGAGTTCCTGCGCGAGGGCAGCGCCGTCGAGGACACGCTGCGACCGGACCGGATCGTCGTCGGCGTCACCGACCCGCGCCACGAGAAGGCGCTGCGCGAGCTGTACGCGCCCGTCGTCGACGCCGGCGTGCCGTTCCTCGTCACCGACCTCGCCACGTCCGAGCTGGTCAAGGTGGCGGCGAACGCGTTCCTCGCCACGAAGATCTCGTTCGCCAACGCGATCGCCGAGCTGTGCGACGCGGCGGGCGGCGACGTCGTCGCGCTGACGGACGCGATCGGGCACGACGCCCGCATCGGGCACCAGTTCCTGTCGGCGGGCCTCGGGTTCGGCGGCGGCTGCCTGCCCAAGGACATCCGCGCGCTCATGGCGCGTGCCGGCGAGCTGGGCGTCGACGAGGCGCTGACGTTCCTGCGCGAGGTCGACGCCATCAACATGCGGCGCCGGTCGCGCACCGTCGCGCTGGCGGTCGAGGAGTGCGGCGGCAGCGTGCTCGGGCGCCGCGTCGCCGTCCTGGGCGCGGCGTTCAAGCCCGGCACCGACGACGTGCGCGACTCGCCCGCGCTGAACGTCGCCGCCCAGCTGCAGCTGCAGGGGGCGCACGTGCGCGTGCACGACCCGCGGGCCAACGCCACCGCCGCGCGCACCTTCCCCACGCTGGGCTACGCGGACACCGTCGAGGAGGCGGTCGCCAGCGCCGACCTCGTGCTGCACCTCACCGAGTGGCAGGAGTTCCGCGACCTCGACCCGGCGGCCCTCGAGCCCGCGCGCCGCGTCGTCGTCGACGGTCGCAACGCGCTCGACGCCGACCGCTGGGCCGCCGCCGGCTGGCGGGTGCGCGCCCTCGGCCGCCCCGCCGTCGGCCCCGCGAGCGTCCCTGTCCGTCAGGATTCGACTCCGTCTTCCTGACGGACAGAGACGCTCACGGGACGTCAGCCCGTGAACGCCTCCAGCTCGGCGCGGGGGACCTGCCGGCGGGAGCGGATGAGCTCCTCGACGTCGTCCATGCGGTCCCACACGTTGACGGCCATGCCCGCCTGCACCTCGCCGTCGCGCAGCCAGAACGCGATGAGCTCGCGGTCGTCGACGGAGCCGCTGATCACGACCTCGGTGTCGCCGGCGCGCGGGTCGACGAAACCCTTGTACTCCATACCGACGTCGTACTGGTCGCTGAAGAAGTAGGGGAGGACGTCGTAGGCGGCGTCGTCGCCGAGCATCGCGCGGCCGGCGTGCGCGCCCGTGTCCTGCGCCACGGCCCAGTGCTCCACGCGCAGCGGGCGGCCGTAGTGCGGCGACGGGACGGAGGCGATGTCGCCGGCGGCGAAGACGTCGGGCGCCGAGGTGCGCAAGGTGCCGTCCACCACGATCCCGCCGCCGAGGTCGCGCGAGCGCAGCTCGATGCCCGCGGCCGACGCGATGCCGACGTTGGGCGTCACGCCCACGCCCATCACCACGAGGTCGGCCTCCAGGTGGGTGCCGTCGGCCAGCTCGACGCCCTTGACCCGCCCGGACTCCCCGGTGAACGCGACGACGTCGCCCCGGTGGCGCACGACGCCGCGCTCGTCGTGCACCCGCCCGTACAAAGAGCCGAGCTCCGGGCCGAGCGTGGCCTGGAGGGGGTGCTCGGTCTGGCCGACGAGGCACACGTCCAGGCCGAGCATCCGGGCGGACGCCGCCACCTCGGTGCCGATCCAGCCGTCCCCGACGACGACGACCTTGCCCTCGCCCTCGAGCGACGCGGGCAGCAGGAGGCCGGCGAGCAGGTCCGCGTCGTCGACCGTCCGCAGGGTGTGCACGCCGATGAGGCTCCGGCCCGGCACCTGGAGCGCGCGGGGCGTCGAGCCGGTCGCGAGCAGCAGCCTCGAGTAGCCGAGCGTGGAGCCGTCGGCGAACGTCACCTCGTGGTCGGCCGGGGCGAGGTCGACGACGGTCGTGAGCGTGCGCAGGTCGATGGCGTGGTCGTCCCACCAGCCCGCCTTGAGCGGGTAGATGACGTCCGGCTCCGCCTGCCCCCGCAGGTAGTCCTTCGACAGAGGCGGGCGCTCGTACGGGCGGTGCCCCTCGGAGGTGACGACGACGAGGTCGACGTCCGCGTCCTGCTCCCGGACGGCCTCCACAGCCCTGGCGGCGGCCAGGCCGCCTCCGACGACGACGACGGGTGCGGTGGACGACGCGGGCATGGTGGGCTCCTGACCAGCGGGGAAGAGGGCTGCCGAGGCCGACGGTGCCACAGTTCCGCGCTGCTGGCGACCCTCCGCCCGGACGCGTCAGCGCTGCCCGACGACGTCGGCGATCGCGGGCCGCATCTGCGGCCAGGAGAACTCGAAGCCGGCGGCGGTCAGCCGTTCCGGGAGCACCCAGCGGCTCTTGAGCACCAGCTCGGACTCGTTGCGGAGCGCCCACAGCGCGGGCTCCAGCAGCCAGCGCGGGGTGGGGAGGCCCACCGGCATGCCGACGGCGCGGCGCAGCTCGGCCATGAGGCTGCGGTTGTCGCTCGGGTGCGGCGAGGACAGGTTGACCGGCCCGGCGAGCTCGTCGTGGGAGTCGAGGAACCGGATCGCGGCGAGCACGTCGTCGACGTGGATCCATGAGAACCTCTGCCGGCCGCCGGAGCGGTGGACCGGCAACGGGCCGCCCGTCGGCTCGTCGCCGATGCCGCGGTAGCGGCGGTGCGGGAACCACCAGCCGTCGTGCTGCGGCCCGCCCACGCCGAGCCGCGCGATCCGGGCCAGCAGGTCGGACGCCGGCCCGCCGAGCACGATCGCCATGCGCAGCGCCACGCGGCGCGTGCCGGGCAGGTCGCCGGCGAAGAGCTCGCGCTCCCAGCTGCGGGCGACGTCCACGGAGAAGCCCGTGCCGAGCTCGCCGTCGGACTCGGTCTGCGGTCGGTCCGCCGCGTACCGGTAGATGGTGGCGGTGCTCGCGTTGAGCCACAGTCGTGGGGGCGCCGCGGCCGCCGCGATCGCCTCGTGCAGCGCCCGCGTGGTGGCGACCCGGGAGCGCAGGATCTCGTCGCGGTTCGCCTCGGTGTACCGGCAGCCGACGCTCTTGCCCGCGAGATTCACGACCAGGTCGGCGCCGTCGACGGCGGCGGCCAGCGCGGCGGGGTCGCCCCAGCGGGCCTCGGGACCGGTGCGCCCGACGCGGGCGACGTCGTACCCACGCTTCGTCAGGTCGGCCACCAGCCGGTGCCCGATGAACCCGTTCCAGCCCGCGACCACCGCGCGTCCGCGCATCGTCATCCCTTCCGCACCTCGAGCACGCTGTCGACGCCGGGCTCTCCGCCGTGGGCCTGCATGGCGACGCCGTTGCCGATCGAGATCAGTATCTCGGCCATGGCGCGCGGCCGGACCCAGGACTGCGGCACTCGCCCCCTGCGCGGGTCGTGGTGCGCAGGGGGCGAGCGATGGAGAGTCAGGCGTGCTTGCGACCTGTGGCCCACGACCAGATCGCCACGACGATGATCGACCCGACGAGGGCGAAGCCCCACGTGCCGAGGTCGAAGAACTCGTCGTTCACGCTGGTGCCGAAGACAGCCGATGCGATGAACCCACCCACGAGCGCGCCGACGATCCCGAGCAGCAGCGTGACGATCCAGCCGCCCTTCTGCGCACCCGGAACGATGGCCCGGGCGATTGCTCCCATGATGAGCCCGATGAGGATCCACCCGATGATGCTCACGACAATCTCCTTTTCGTTCGCGAATCAGAACTTCACAGCGAAACGCACTTCTGCGCCGGGCCGGGACATTTCCACGGGTCTTCGTGTCTCGCATCCTGAAGGGCACGTGGCGAAGGACACACGGCGGCCCCGCAGGTAGCCGAGCGGTCTCGCCGCGCCTGCTGACGGTTGTGGCGCTAGCGTCCGTCGCCGGAGGCCGGCGACCGTTCCAGCGGCGATCATCACGGAGAGGCGCCCCGTGGCCCCGACGGCGCCTCCATCAGAGCCGGGGCGGGACACTCTTGCGCCCTGGATCGAGCACTACAACACTGAACGCCGCCACAGCGCACTCGACGGACGACCACCAATCAGCCGACTGCAACCAACGTGATGGCCGGGTACAACTAGTGGGTGGTGACCGGGCTGGTGTCAAGGCTCGGTGTGCAGCCCGACTCGCCGGGTTCGATGAGGATCCTGTCGAAGGCAGTGAACTGCCACGTGGGCTTGCCGTCCGGGCGCACGGCCACGATGCAGTCGCGTGCCTGGGTGATGCCCACGGCTGCGACGAGCTCGTCGGCTGTCCGTTCCGCCCGGACGACGTCGACCCGGGGAAAGACGGCGCGCAGGGCCGCGATCGCGTCGTCCGGGCTCGCTCGGTCGGGGAGCCGGTCCAGCACCTGTCGTACCTCGCCGCTCTCGCTTTCGTCGAGGGACGGAGGCGGCGTCGGCGAGGGCTGGGCAGGCGACGAGGCCTTCGGGCAGTCGACCTTGTCGTAGTCGGCGATGTCGTCCAGGTCGGATGCCCGGACCACGAACCGCCAGCAGGACCTCGAGCTCCCCGAGTTGCGACCCGCATCGCCCATGACGCTGTCGATGTGATCGACGTTGACCACGATGGCGAGGTCGATCACCGCTCCGTCGTGGTCGCCGGAAGACCCCTGCCAGGCGAGGGCGACGACCGAGTAGGACACGCCGTCCTCGCCCTGCGGCAGCCGCGGCGACACGATCGCGGGTCGTTGAACGATCGCGGCGGCGTCGGCGGGCTCGTCGTAGGACGGTTCGACGTCGTCGGCGATCCCGATCGCGACGCGTTCCCCGAGCTCAGCGGCCAGAGCATCGCCGTCTTCCGCGACGAAGATCCCGGCGGCGTCGCGGACGGGCCCGTCGACCAGCTTGTTCACGATGTAGATGGTGGCGATCGTCGGCACGATCGCGAGGAGCGCGACGAGTCCCAGGACCTTCATGAAGAGGCCGGTCTTGCGACGCTGTGGCTTGCCCTCGGCGTTGAGCACGCGACGATCCTGGCGGACCGCTGCCCGGAGCGCCAGCCTCCCGCTGGCTGCCGCCGGTTCCGAGCGGCCCGATGAGCGGCGCCAACGGCAGAGCAGTCGGGCTCGCACCTTGATGCGATGACATCGTCGCTGCAGGTCAGCAGTCGCCCGCCGGGGGAGTCCCGGCATCGGCCGACTCTTGCCGCTGGCCCGCCCGCACCGAGATGATCCGGGATGTGATCGATCCTTGGGGCGCTGACGTCGCGCCTGAGCGCACCCGCCGGTCGGCGCGCGGCGGAGGCGGCCGGGCGGGGGCACTCGTGTTCCTCGCGCTCGTGTTCGGAGTCCCCGCCGTGATCGGGTATGTCGCGTTCACTCCGCAGAGCGGGGAGCGGTTGGCGCGCAGTCTCAACGGGGACGTGATCGTCGGCCTCGCGGACGACATCCAGGAGGTGCAAGGTGAGGCGTTGGATGCTGAGTCCGTGACCCGGGGCGCCGTGGCTTACCCCCGTTTTCCCCATGACGTGGTCGGTGCCTCGTACGGCGTGGTGCCGCTCGCCTGGGAAGGCCGCACGGACGACGACAGGGGCGCGCAGGTCGACCTGGCTGTCACCGTCCACGTAGCTCACGAAGACGGCGTCGGGTTGTTCGACGCCGGAAGGAATTCCGGGAGCCGCACGACGTGCGTTCGGTTCGTCGTGCACCAGTTCGACCCGGACGGTGTCGCCGACCACGATCAGATCGACTGTCCAGAGCCCCTCACGGCGGCAACACCGCGGCCGACCCCCGTCGCGTCTCAGCGCGCCGACCTCGAGTCGGGTGTACTCGAGGTCCTCAATGCGCTACCCGACGGCACGCAGCCCCCGGATGTCGGGCCTGCGGTGTGGGCCGCGCTCGGTGACGACGCCGCGGTCGACGCCGAACGGGAGGAGGACGTGCTCGTCGTCGCCGTCCAGGTGCTGGGCACGCGCGACTGCGTGGTGGCAGTCCGGCCCGACGATGAGGAGGCCTGGCGGTTCACCGATTTCGACCGGATCCTGCTCGAGCCGGGAGAACTGGGCTGCCGCGCCGGCCTGTACCTGCGACCCGTCACGACGCACTGAGACGCACCGGACACTCAGGGTCGGTGATCGCCCACCCGGGTACCACTTGATCAGTGGCTGACCTTGTCCATTGTCGCGAGCTTGCGGCGGGAAGAAGGCAGGACGGGGCGCCGGCCAGCGGCGACTCCAGCGATATGACCTCGCGTCCGGTGGACGCGTGAACGTGTCCGACCGGCGGGAGCGTGCCGCGTCGACCCTGCCGGAGGATCGGGTCGTCCCCGTTCCGCGGCAGCCGCCGCCCACGTCAGGAGGCCCCATGTTCATCGCGATCCTCGATCTCCACACCGCCGCAGCCGACCGCCCCGCCGCCCTCGCCCGGTTCGATGCGGAGGCCGACCTGGTGCGCGCGATGCCCGGCAACGTCGCCTTTCGGGTCTACGCCGCACGCGAGGACGACACCGCGATCGCCGTGGTCCACGAGTGGGACGACGAGGCCTCGTTCGCCCGCTACCTGGGCTCCGACTCCTTCGCGCGCCTAGGCGGGTCGGTCCGCCCGCTGCAGAACGGCACGACGGTGAGCCGGCGCTTCCGTGCCGACCTGCTTGAGTCGGTGGCCTGACCGACGGCGCCACGACCAGCCGCCTAGGATCGAGCCGTGCGAGACCGCCGATGACCCGCCGCGCGTCCAGCTTCGTCCGCAGGTTCGCGCCGGAGCCCGCGCGCGACCTCTGCCCGGACCGCCATTACCTGCTCTGCGCCTCCGCCGGAACCCTCCGGCTGGAGGCGCAGGGCCAGGCATGGTTGCTGCCGCCGGCGCGCGCCGCGCTGATCGAGGCGGGCCGATCCATCCGGGTGAGCATCCCGCGGCCGGCCACGACCGCATCCGTCCTCTTCGACACGGCCTGGGTGCCGCCCCCGCCGGCTCCGCTGACGGTCTTCGACCTCGACCCCTTGGCGCACGCGCTGCTGGCCGAGTGCCGCGCCTGGGGCGAGGCTGACGCACCGCTGACCGCGTACGCCGAGACGCTGTACTCCGCGCTCGCCGCGGTGGCCTGGCGGCTCGCCCGGGAGCCGAGCCCGGTCGTCGTGCCGGCGGGCCGCTCGCCCGAGCTGCGCCGCGCGCTGGCGCTGACGGAGCGACGCCTCACGGATCCGGTCCGCTTCGAGGATGTCGCCGACGCGGTGGGCCTCGCCCCGCGTTCCCTCGCGCGCCGCTTCGAGGAAGAGGCCGGCATGACGTGGCGCGCGGTGCTGCGCAGGATGCGGGTCGCGGCCGCGATCGAGCACCTCGCCGCCGACGAGGCCCCGGTCACGGACGTCGCGTACGCCGTCGGATACAGCTCGTTGTCCGCCTTCAACCTCGCATTCAAGGAATTGACCGGCCGTACTCCCACGCAGTACCGGGCTAGTTTCCGGTCCTGAACTGTCGGCCGCCAGCTCGCTGACTCGCACCCGCCAGGCCTGAGCGTCCCGCCGCAGCGTCAGCATCGGTGGTGGGCATCCGGCAGGGGAAGTGGCAGAACTGATCCACCCCGCACCGCAAGGAGATCGCATGACTCAGCCGCCGGACGGGCTTCCCGTGTATCGACTACTGACCGGCCCGGATGACGCGACGTTCTGCCGCCGCGTCTCCGAAGCCCTGACGCTGGGCTACCGCCTCTACGGGTCACCGTCGATCAGCCTGAGCGGGGAGCGGGTCATCGCCGCACAGGCCGTGCTGTGGCCCCGGTCGACGTCCGAGGAGTGATGCTTCCTCAGGTGGGCTGCCGGCGGCCATCGTGGAGGTCCTCCGCCCCAGCGAGGCGCGCGCAAAGCCCGTGTTCCCGATACCGGGGACCTCAGGGGGGCCTGATCCCGGTGCTACGGCCGTGCTGGTGCTGGGCTCCGCCGTTGGCGGGCAGTAGGAGCCGCCTACCTCGTACCCGACGACACGTTCAAGTCGCGGTCGACCGGCAGCCGCAGGCTGGCGGCGCCAAACAAGACACGTTGCCCGCGCGCCTCAAGTATCTGGCGATCGAAGTGAATCGTCCGCCGGACCGACTCAGTGCCGGACCAACTCAGAGAACGGGAGCCACGGGTCTGCTGCACGGATAGGTGACACCTGACCTGTGGTGCCTGCGGGTGCTGCTGGAAGGATGTGTCCCGTACCCAGACCCCATCCCAAGGAGTTCCGCGACGACGTCGTGGCCATCGCCCGCCAGGGA
The DNA here is from genome assembly GCF_050311635.1 of Isoptericola nanjingensis. Lineage (NCBI taxonomy): Bacteria > Bacillati > Actinomycetota > Actinomycetes > Micrococcales > Promicromonosporaceae > Isoptericola > Isoptericola nanjingensis. Next base: position 243,485 of record NZ_JBNOZL010000009.1, read on the forward strand.
GAGACCCCGATCAAGCAGGTCGCGAAGGACTTCGGAATCAGCGAGTCGTGCCTGCGCAACTGGCTGCACCAGGCCGATGTCGAGGACGGCGCGAAGCCCGGTGTGACGGCGTCGGAGTCTGCCGAGCTGCGTGAGGCGCGCAAGCGGGTGCGTGCGTTGGAGCAGGAGAAAGAGGTGCTGCGTCGTGCGGCGGCGTACTTCGCCCAGGCGCACCTGCCGGGAAAATGAGCTACCCGCTCGTCCGTGAGCTCGCCGCAGCGGGGATCCCCGTCGCGGTGACGTGCCGGGTCCTGAAGATCGCCCGCCAGCCCTACTACCGGTGGCTCGCCGACCCGGTCACGGCCACCGACCTCGAGCAGGCTCATCTCGCCAACGCCCTGTTCGACGCCCACCGAGACGACCCGGAGTTCGGCTACCGGCTCCTGGCCGACGAGGCCCGCCAGGCAGGCCATGTCGCGTGTGACCGCACGATGTGGCGGCTGTGTCGCGACGGGCGCTGGTGGTCGGTGTTCGGCAAGAAGAAGGCGACCAAGGGCGGCAAGAAGCCCGGCCCGCCCGCGCACGACGACCTCGTGCGACGTGACTTCACTGCCAGTGAGCCCAACAGCCTGTGGTTGACGGATATCACCGAGCACCCCACGGCCGAGGGCAAGGTCTACCTGTGCGCGATCAAGGACGTGTACTCCAACCGGATCGTGGGTTACTCCATCAGCGCCCGCATGAAGTCGAGGCTGGCCGTCCAGGCACTGGAGAACGCCGTCGCCAGACGCCACGTCGAGGGCGCCGACGTGACCGGCTGCGTGATCCACAGCGACCGAGGCAGCCAGTTCCGAAGCCGGAAATTCCTGTCCGCGCTACGCCGTCACGGCATGGTCGGATCGATGGGGCAAGTCGCCTCCGCGGGCGACAACGCCGCGATGGAGTCCTTCTTCTCCCTGCTGCAGAAGAACGTCCTGGACCGCCGCCGATGGACCACCCGGGCCGAACCACGGATCGCGATCATCACCTGGATCGAGCGCACCTACCATCGACGCCGCCGCCAGGCCCGCCTCGGACGATTGACCCCCATCGAGTACGAAGCCATCATCACCACTCAGGTCGCACTCGCCGCCTGACAACCACTGTCACCTACCCGTGCAGCAGACCCCTGCTCTACGGGCAGGGCCAGGTCGACGACGCGACCGTCAGGAAGCACGAGTACATGTGTGGCCAAGCACGTCGAGAAGCTGCTGCAGTCTCTGGTCGCGACCCACTCGACCCGGACCATCACGGACGTCAGGGCATGCCTCAACGCCGTCGTGAAGCGGGCGATGGCGCGCGACCTCCTGGAGCGGAATGTCGTCGAGCTCGTGGTGACGCCTCGGGGTACGGCCGGACGGAAGTCGAAGTCGCTCTCCGACAAGCAGGCCCTCGACGTCCTCATGCTCACCAAGGGTCACTGGATGTACCCGTACATCGTCGTCTCGATGCTCGTCGGGATCCGGACCGAGGAGATGCGCGCGCTGACGTGGGATCGGGTCGACCTCGAGGGTGAGCCGCCGACGATCGCCGTCTGGCGCTCGGTGCGGAAGTCTGGAGACACGAAGACAGAGAAGTCGCGGCGCACCCTCGCGATGCCCGAGCTCGTTGCCGACGTCCTCCGTCGGCGACATCGCGACCAAGTTGCCGACAAGGTGAAGGCCGGCACCGTGTGGAAGGAGCACGGCCTCGTGTTCACGACGACGCTCGGCACGGCACTGGACGCAGCCAACGTGCGCCGTGGGTTCCGGTCGGCGCTCAAGCTGGTGCCCGGCATCGACCCTGCCCAGTGGACGCCGCGCGAGCTACGGCACTCGTTCGTCTCGCTCATGTCGCTGGGCGGTGCCGCGGTCGAGAAGATCTCCGACGTCGTCGGACACTCGGACACCTCGACCACGGAGCGGATCTACCGGCACGAGCTGCGACCGGTGATCCAGGACGGGGCGACGTTCATGAACTCGTTCGCCACCATCGAGGTCGTCGCCCCGGACTGGCACATGGAGCCGCTGTTCAAGATGCCCGGTGGAGACACTGCCGCCGGCGCGTAAGCCCCCAGTTGCGCCCCCAGCGACCATTCCGGGGTTCCATCGGACAAAGCAAGAGGCCCTCCGTCCAGCGTTTCCGCTGTTCAGAGGGCCTCTCGGCTGGTCGGGGTGACAGGATTTGAACCTGCGACCTCTTCGTCCCGAACGAAGCGCGCTACCAAGCTGCGCCACACCCCGAAGGACTTGCTCCCACGCCGCAGAACCTACGTCCTCGTGCGGAAGCCTGCTCAGAATAACCGACGATCGGGCCTGGACGAAAACGAGATCCGGCTACCGGGCGGTGAACGTGAGCAACGTCGCCTCCGGGCGGCACGCGAAGCGCACCGGGGCGTACGGCGACGTGCCCGCGCCGGCCGACACGTGCAGCCACGCGGAGCCCGCGCCGCCCGTCTCGTCGGGCCGCGGACCCGGCCAGCCGTGCAGGCCGCTGGCCCGGCGTCGGTCGATGTCGCAGTTGGTGACGAGCGCGCCGACGCCCGGCAGCCGCAGCTGCCCGCCGTGCGTGTGGCCGGCGAGGACGACGTCCGCGCCGTCGGCGTGCATGCGGTCCAGCACGCGCCGGTACGGGGCGTGCGTGACGCCGAGGTGCAGCACCGCGTCGTCCGGCGCAACGCCGGTGGTGGCCGGCGACGGGGGGAAGTCGTCACGGTCCAGGTGCGGGTCGTCCACGCCCACGAGCGACAGCAGCCGGCCGTCGGCCTCGATCGTGTCGCGGCGGTTGGTGAGGTCCCGCCACCCGGCGGCGACCATCGCGCCGGCCAGCTCCTCGGACGGGAGCTCGGCCGGGCGGGTGTGCACGATGCGGGTGTCGCGCCGCAGGTACCGCGCCGGGTTCTTCGGCACGGGCGCGTAGTAGTCGTTCGACCCCATGACGAACGCGCCGGGCGCCGTCGTGAGCAGGGGGGTGAGCGCCTCCAGCAGCGGCCCGAGCGCGTCCCGGTGGGCCAGGTTGTCGCCGGTGTTCACCACCAGGTGCGGCTCGTACTCCGCCAGCGACTGCACCCAGGCGATCTTGCGGCTCTGCGACGGCGTGAGGTGCAAGTCGGACACGTGCAGCACCCGCAGCTCGGGCTCGCCCGCGGGCAGCACCGGAACCGTGGCCCGGCGCACCGTGAAGAGCTTGGTCTCCAGGTGGGCGTAGCCGAGTCCCGCGACGCCGGCGGCGACGAGCCCGCCGGCGACCTGCCAGCCGGGGGTCAGTTGTCGCCCCAGGCGTCGCCGAGCGACTCCCAGTCACCGTTCTGGACGGCGTCCCAGGCGGCCGCCGCGTCGGCGCGGCCGTTCCCGTTGCCGTTGCCGCCGCGGTCGTTGCCCTCGTCGCCCTTGGGCTCCTTGCCCTTGTCGCCGCCGCCGCCGCCGCCGTCGTCGCTCGTGTCGTCGCCGTCGTCACCGCCCGACGAGGGCGGCGGGGCCGAGACACCGATCATGGACTGGTCGGGGGCGCCGAAGTCCTTCACCGGGAGACCCGAGATCGCCTTGTCCATGTAGTCCTTCCACGCCGGGGCGGCGACGGTCGAGCCGTACAGGACGCGGTAGGGCTTGCCGTTCACAACCCCACCGTTGGTGTGGTCCTCGTTGGGCTTGTCGGCGTTGCCCACCCAGACGGAGGTCGAGAGGTTCGGCGTAAACCCGGTGAACCAGGTCTGTGCCGACGCGTTCGACGTACCGGTCTTGCCGGCGACCGGCCGCCCGTCCGCCAGACCGCCCAGCGTGCGCGCGGTGCCCTCGGTGAAGACCTTCTCCATCGCGTACACCACGGTGTTCGCGACGTTGGAGGGCAGGGCGTCCTTGTCGCACTTCGCGTCCGGGACGTCGTACTCCTTGCCTCCGGGGCCGGAGACCGCGGTGATCGCGACCGGCGAGCAGTAGGTGCCGCCGGTGGCGAGCGTCGCGTAGGCCGCCGCCTGGTACAGCGGGGTCGACTCCTGGGTGCCGAGAATCATCGGCGCCCGGACGTCGATGTTGTCCCGCTTCGGCTCGTTGATCACGGCACCGTTGTTGTCCTCGGACCGGGTGGGCCGGAAGCCCATGTCCCACGCGGTGTTGCGCAGGTTGCAGAGGTTGAGCTCGTAGCCCATCGACGCGTAGGCCGTGTTGACGGACCGGTAGGTCGCCTCGAGCGCGCTGATGTAGCCCTGCCCGCCGCCCTCGGCGTTGCCCGGGGTCCACGGCTCGGGGCCGAGCCAGCCGACGCACGGCTTGGTCTGGAAGTTGCCCACCACGCGGGTGACCTCGTTCGCGTTCACGCGCTCCGAGAGGGTGTGACCCTCCTTGAGCCACTCCGCGAGCACGAACGGCTTGAAGTTCGAGCCCACCTGGAAACCACCGGACGCACCGTGGGTCGGGTCGGCCGCGTAGTTGACGCGCGTGGTCCCCTCCTTGCCCTCGGAGGGCGTGTAGGGGATGTTCTGCGCCATCGCGAGGATCTTCCCGGTGCCCGGCTCGACGGACGCGATGGCCGACTGCAGGCCGCTCGAGTCGCCCGCGGGGACGGCGTTCTTGACCGCCGCGGCCGCGGCCTTCTGCTTCTTCGGGTCCAGCGTGGTGTGGATCTCGAGGCCGCCGCGGTACAGCAGCTGCTGACGCTCGGCCTTCGTCTCGCCGAACACCGGGTTGGTGACGATCTCCTTGGTGACGTAGTCGCAGAAGAACGCGGAGTCCTTGGCGGCGGCGCAGCCGATCTCGGTCGGGTTGACGTCCAGCGACTTCTTGATCGGCGTCGCCTTCGCCTCGTCGCGCTCCTCGGTGGAGATGTACCCCAGCTTCCACATGTTCTGCAGCACGAGGTCGCGACGCTCCTTGGCGTCCTTCGGGTTCACCGTGGGGTCGAAGCGGCTCGGCGACTTCGTGATGCCGGCGATGGTCGCGGCCTCGACGATGCTCAGCTCGGAAGCGTGCTTGTCGAAGTAGTAGCGGGCCGCGGCCTCCACGCCGTAGATGCTGCGCGACCCGAACTGTGCGGCGTTGAGGTAGCCCTGCAGCACCTCGTCCTTGGTCATCGTCTTCTCGAGGGAGATGGCCATCTTCGCCTCGGTGAGCTTGCGGGAGATCGAGTCCTCGCTCGCCTTGATGACGCCGAACTGGTCGCCGTCCTGCAGGGCCTGGTCGATGAGCATGTTCTTCACGTACTGCTGCGTCAGCGTCGACGCACCCTGCGTGGCGTGGCCGGCCACGTTGTTGGCCAGCGCGCGCGTCATGCCCTGCACGTCGATGCCGCCGTGCTCGTAGAAGCGCTCGTCCTCGATGGAGATCACCGCGTGCTGCATCGGCTCGGAGATCTCGTCCAGCGGCACCACGATGCGGTTCTGCGCGTAGAACGTGGCGAGCAGCTTCCCGTTCGCGGCGTAGATGCGCGACTGCTGCGACATCGGCCGCGGCTCCAGCTCCGCCGGCACCTCGTCGTAGATCGCGACGGTGCTGTCGGCCGCGGCGTTGGCTCCCGCCACCATCGGGATGACCAGCCCGGCGGCGAGGACGCCGCCGACACCGGCCGCGAGGACGAACGCGAGCAGCAGCGCGACGAGCTGCGTCGCCGGCATCGTGCGCGTGATGCGGCGAGGGTCGGATTTGGCCATGCCCACCAGGGTACGGGCTGAGTCCGAGGCGGCACGGCCGCGACGCCGGTCCCGCTGTGCAGATCGTGTGGACCCGTCGTGGGAGCGACGGGACGACGTGACGACGGCGCTCGGGGCGGTCGCTGGTTACGATCGCGGCATGGCTACCACGTGGGAGTACGCGACCATCCCCCTGCTGATCCACAACACCAAGGCGATCCTCGACCAATGGGGGGCCGACGGGTGGGAGCTCGTCCAGGTCGTCCCCGGCCCCGACAGCACCAACCTGGTCGCCTACCTCAAGCGCCCCTCCGGCGGGCAGTGATGAGCGTCTCGCCCGAGGCCCGGCTCGCCGAGCTCGGCATCACCCTGCCCGACGTCGCCGCGCCCGTCGCGGCCTACGTCCCCGCCGTCCGCTCCGGGAACTACGTCTACACGGCGGGCCAGCTGCCCTTCGTCGACGGCGCGCTGCCGCTGACCGGCAAGGTCGGCGCCGGCGTCTCGCCGGAGGAGGCCACCGACCTGGCGCGCACCTGCGCGCTCAACGGGCTCGCCGCCGTCCGCTCCCTCGTGGGCACCCTCGACGGCGCGCGGATCGTCAAGGTGACGGGCTTCGTCGCCTCCGACCCGTCGTTCACCGGCCAGCCCGGCGTCGTCAACGGCGCCTCGAACGTCCTCGGCGAGATCTTCGGCGAGGCGGGCGTGCACGCCCGCTCCGCGGTGGGGGTGGCGGTTCTTCCGCTCGACTCTCCGGTCGAGGTGGAGCTGGTCGTCGAGCTTTCCTGAGGTTCTGTCCGTAGCTCTTGGTTGCGGACGCGGGTGGGGACGAGGTCCTTCGCCAGGTCTCGTTCACGGGCCCCAGGGGGCCCTCGACTTCGGGACTTCTACGACCTGGCGAAGGACCTCGTCCCCACCCGCTCCTGCACCGTCTCGCGCGCCGCTTCCTCGGATGACGCGCTCGACGACGTGGTGACGGTGCGCGGCGCGACCTGCGGTCCCTGGGTTTGCAGGGCGCCGGCGGCGGGTGGCTTCGGGGGACAGGTCCCCGGCCGGGTCACAGCACCGGGAGATCTCCCACCACGAGCGAGCGCGCTCCTCACGCGGCCGCACGACGGCGCGGCGCGAACGAACCGCGACGCGCAAGGCAGGAGTGGCGGCCCTCCCGCCTGCGGCAGCGAGAAAGGTGTCGGCCGCAACCAGGTGCGGCCGCGAGGACTAGCGAGCCCGCCGCTCCAGACGGTCGATGTCCAGCAGCACCACAGCGCGACCCTCACGACGCACCCAACCGCGCGTCGCGAAGTCCGCCAGAGCCTTGTTGACCGTCTCGCGCGAGGCGCCGACCAGCTGGGCGAGCTCTTCCTGCGTGAGGTCGTGGGCGACGCGGATGCCGTCGTCGTTGGGCTCGCCGAAGCGGGCGGAGAGGTCGAGGAGCGCCTTGGCGACGCGGCCGGGGACGTCGGAGAAGACGAGGTCGGCCAGGGTCTCGTTGGTACGGCGCAGGCGGCGGGCCAGGGCGCCGAGCAGGGTGGTGGCGACGCTGGGGTGCGCGGCGATCCACTGCACGAGGGCCTGGTGGCGCAGCTCGTAGACGAGCGCGTCGGACACGGACGAGGCCGTCGCGGTACGGGGGCCCGGGTCGAACAGGGACAGCTCGCCGAACATCTCGCCGGGGCCGAGGATCGACAGCAGGTTCTCCCGGCCGTCGCTCGACCGACGGCCGAGCTTGATCTTGCCCTGCGCGATGACGTAGAGCCGGTCGCCGGGCTCGCCCTCGCGGAAGAGGACGTCCCCGCGGGTCAGCTCGACCGGGACCATGGACTCGAAGAGCGCCTTCGTCTCCTCGGATTCCATGTCCGCGAAGAGAGGGGCGGAGAGCACGACGGTGTCGTCCACAGGATTCCTCACGTGGTTCGTGGGCGGCCGTCCCGGGTCGGGTGCGGTCGTCCGGGGGTTGTCAAGAGGGTGTGTTCCGGTTCTCAGTCTGCCTCACCGCACCAAATCGCGGCACGACGAAGCGCCGGGGGGCGCCGGAGAGGCGTTGCCGGAGCCCGTGTGGGCGGGCGTGGCTACGCTCGCAGTGTGCCGACGAAGCCCACCTCCTCGACCGCCCTCCAGTCCGACGCGACGCCTACGGGCGAGTCGCGGGTCGCGCTGGTGCGACGCGCGCGCCGCATCGACCGCGAGCTGGCGGTGACGTACCCGGACGCGCGGGCGGAGCTGGACTTCACGACGCCGCTGGAGCTGCTGGTGGCGACGGTGCTGTCGGCGCAGACCACGGACGTGCGGGTCAACGCGACCACGCCGGCGATCTTCGCCCGCTACCCGGACGCCGCCGCGTACGCGGGCGCGGACCCGGCGGAGATGGAGGAGCTGTTCAAGCCGCTGGGCTTCTTCCGGGCCAAGACGCGCTCGATCATCGGGCTGGGGCAGGCGCTCGTCGAGCGGTTCGACGGCGAGGTCCCGGCCCGCCTGGACGACCTGGTGACGCTGCCGGGCGTGGGGCGCAAGACGGCGAACGTGGTGCTGGGCAACGCGTTCGGCGTCCCCGGGATCACGGTGGACACGCACTTCGGCCGGCTGGCGCGCCGCTTCGGCTGGACCGACCAGGAGGACCCGGTCAAGGTCGAGCACGAGGTCGGGGCGCTGTTCCCGAAGAAGGACTGGACGATGCTGAGCCATCACCTCGTCTGGCACGGGCGCCGGCGGTGCCACGCGCGGCGGCCGGCGTGCGGGGCGTGCCCGGTGGCGCGCTGGTGCCCGTCGTTCGGGATCGGGGAGACCGACCCGGTCGCCGCGGCGAAGCTCGTCAAGCCCGGGCCGCGGGGCTGAGCCCCGACCACTGACCGAGCCGTGACCCGGTCTCAGCGGGGGGCGAGCGCGTGGTCGAGCCAGTCGACGAGGAGCTTGCCGACCTCGTCGGGGGCCTCCTCGGGCAGGAAGTGCCCGGCGCCGTCGACGGTCTCGTAGCGGAAGTCGCGGGCGAGCGCCGCCCCGTCGACGGGGGCGTGGCGGGGGTCGAGGAAGCCGTCCAGCTCGCCGTGCACCTGCAGCACCGGGACGTCGACGGGCTCGCGCAGCGCGGCGAGGTAGCGGCGGCCGTCGGGGCGCGGCGTCGAGCGGACCATCCAGCGCAGCGACTCCATCACGGTGTGCGCCGCGAACGGGATCCGCATCACCGTGCGGTACAGCTCGTAGGCGTCGGTGCCGAGGGGGCGCGCGGCGCCGTCGCGCAGCACGCGCGCCACCTGGTCGCCGTCGGTGAGCCGGCGCTCGGGCAGGGTGGGCAGCTGGTAGGCGGCGAGCTGGCGGCGTGCCAGCGGGGTGAGCAGCCGGCGGCCCGAGACGTGCAGGCGGGCCGGGTGCGGCGCGGAGACGGCGCCCACGGCCGCGGTCACGGCCGGCTGCAGCCGCGCCATCGACCACGCGGTGACGCCGCCGGTGCCGTGCCCGACGACGACCGCCCGGTCGTGGCCGAGGGAGCGCACCACGCCCGCGACGTCCTGGGTGCCGGTGGGGACGTCGTAGCCGGACGGCGGCTTGTCGGAGGCGCCCACGCCGCGCAGGTCCATCGCCGCCACCCGGTACCCGGCGTCGGCGAGCTGCTCCATCTGGTGCCGCCACGCCCACCAGAACTGCGGGAACCCGTGCAGCAGCACGACGAGCGGGCTGCGGCCGCCGTTCGTCCGGTCGGGCCCGGCGAGCGCGACGTGGAAGCGGGCGCCGTTCGCGGGCACGAGCTCGTGCCGCCAGGGTCCGTCGACCAGGGCGCTGGAGAAGTCGCTGGAGTCCGACATCGCGGTCACCGGTCGAACCTACCCGCTGCGGCGCGCCGGGGCCCGTACGGGCGCGCGATGTCACAGGTTCGTCCGCCTGCCCGACCCTGCGACGGGCTCGGGTCAGGCAGGCGGGCGGGCTCAGCCGGCGGACTCGACCGGCACGTCTCCGCCCTCGGTCGGACGCGGCTCCTTGGGCGGGTCGAACCGGTAGCCGACGTTGCGGACGGTGCCGATGAGCTGCTCGTGCTCGGGGCCGAGCTTCGCGCGCAGGCGCCGCACGTGCACGTCCACGGTCCGGGTGCCGCCGTAGTAGTCGTAGCCCCACACCTCCTGCAGCAGCTGGGCCCGCGTGAAGACGCGCCCGGGGTGCTGCACCAGGTACTTGAGGAGCTCGAACTCCTTGTAGGTGAGGTCGATGGGACGCCCGCGCAGCCGGGCGGTGTAGCCGCCGGCGTCGATCGCGAGGTCGCCGGCGGCGATCTCCTGCGGGCCGTCGTCGACGGGGCCGCGCTCGGACCGCTCGATGACGAGGCGCAGGCGCGCCTCCACCTCGGCGGGGGACGCGGTCTCGAGCAGCAGGTCGTCGGCGCCCCACTCGTGCGTGACGACGGTCAGCCCGCCCTCGGTGAGCACGAGCACGAGCGGCACGGTGAGGCCCGTGGCGTGCAGGAGCCGGCACGTGGTGCGGGCGGCGACGAGGTCACGACGCGCGTCGAGCAGGACCACGTCGGAGTCCGGGGCGTCCACCAGTGCGGACGGCTCCATGGGCAGCACCCGGATCCGGTGGCTCAGCAGTCCGAGGGCGGGCAGCACCTCGACCGACCCGCCGGACGCGGGCGTGAGGATCAGCAGCTCGGCCACCGGCACCTCCTCCCGGGTCGTCGGACGGTCCGTTCGACAGCGTCCGACAGGTGCGTCCGCCAACGTACCGCGGTGCGGCGTCGATCACACCGCACCCGTCCCGGTCGGGTGACCGGTTCCCGCAGTGTGCCCCGAACCGTGTTGCGGGCGCGTTTCCGATCGACGACCGGACTGTGACGGGCGCGGCCGTGACGGTGCGGCGACGTGTCGGCGGCGGGTCGCGGCCGGCGTCGCGAGCGGGCGGGGCGCCGCCCGCCGTCTGCGACACTCGTCGTCGTGACCGTCACCACCCGCGCCGTCTGGACGGCCGTCCTCTCCGCCGTCGTCGCGGCGGCCGCCGCCCTCGACGACTACGGGACCCTGCCCCTGACGGCGGTGGCCGGGGTCCTCGTGCTGCTCCTCGCGACGGGCTGGGGCCCGCTGCTGCGGCTGCCCGCCCAGGGCGGGACGACGGTCGTCGTGGCGGTCGCGGGGCTCGGCGCCGTCGCCGTGGCGTGGGCCACCCAGGGCGAGCCGGTGCTGCGGAACGTGCCGCTGGTGCTCGCGATGGCTCTGGTGCTGGCGTTCGTCGCGGAGATGCTGCGCCGCGGCGGGCGGGCCCGGCTCGTGGAGTCCGTGAGCGGCACGGTGACGGGCGCGGTCGTCGCGGTGTGCTGCTCCGGCTGGGTGGCCGCGGGGCGCTCCGAGGCGGGCGCGTCGCTCGTGGTCGTGAGCGCGCTCGGCCTCGCGGTCGCCGCGGGGGTGTCGGCGACGCCGGTCGCGCGCGGCTGGGCGGGCTCGCTCGTGGGTGTGGTGCTGGGCGCCGTCGCGGCGGGCGGGGTGGCGACGCTCCTGCCGTCGATCGACCCGGTGAGCGGCCTGGTCGCGGGAGCCGTGACCGGCCTGGTGGTCGCGGTGCTGCGACTGCTCTTCGAGCGTCAGCCCGCGCTGACCGGCCGCCGGGCGATGCTGGCCGCGGTCACGGCGCCGGTCGCCGTGAGCGGCATCCTGGTGTTCGTCGTGGGGCGGCTCGTCGTCGCCTGAGCGGGCGCGCCACCCCGGGGTGGCGGGCCCGGCCCGGCGTCACGCCGGGCGCTCGACCACGCCCGCCATGTTGATGGCCTCGCCGGCCAGCTCGATGCGCACCTTCTTGCTCACGAGCACGCCGCCGGCCTCGAGCGGCACGTTCCACACCAGCCCGTACCGCTCGCGCTCGAAGTCGGCCGCCGCGCTGAAGCCGAAGATGTCGCGGCCGTACGGGTCGCGCCCGGCCCCGCCGAACTCGGCGTCGAGCGCGATGGGGTGCGTGATGCCGCGGATCGTCAGGTCGCCGTGCAGCACGAACTTCGCGGACGTCTTCAGCGTGCTGGGGGCGGTGTCGGCGCGACCCGGGGTGCGGCCCTTGAGCCGGGCCCAGGAGAAGATCGGGTCGACCTCGGTGCGCCACTCGAGGCCCGTGCTGCGGAAGTCGATCGTGGGGTAGTTCTCCACGTCGAGGAAGTCGGGGCTGAGCAGGTGCGCGTCCCGGTCCGGCAGGTGGGTGCTGATCGACGCGGCGTCCAGGCTGGCTGCGACCGACGACTGCAGCGGGTCCTCGGCCACGCGGATGGTCGCGCTCCCCGACGAGAACTCGCCGCGCACCGGGCTCACCATCATGTGCATCGCGAGGAAGCCGAGCCGCCGGTGCTCCTTGTCGAGCACGTAGTCGCCGGCGGCGGGGATGACGAGGTCGTTCCAGGTCCTGGTGGACGAGGTCATGGATGGTTCTCCGTGGTCGCGACGTCGGCCGGCGCCGGGGGGCGGGCCCGTGGGGCACGTGCGCCCGCCGGCCGGCTCGACGGCGGGACGTCACTCGATGCTTCAACGTTCAATCTACGGTACGGGGGGTGCCCGGCGGGAGTGGGTCCGCCGGCCGGGTGGTGCGCCTCACACGTCGGTGCGGGCGTCAGTAGACGAGCGCCTGGGCCCCCGGTCGGAGCACCTCCTCGGCGAAGACCGCCGCCCCGGCGATGCGGACGCCCGGCAGGACGTCGTCGGGCCCGAGGTCACGGCGGGCTGCGCACTGCGTGCAGAGGGTGACCGAGCCGGCGGCGAGGACGGCGTCGAGCAGGTCGGCGGCGGGTGCCGCGTGCTCGAGCTCGAGCTCCGCCACGCGGCCCGGGACGGCGAACCACGCCGCCTCGCCGGTGAGCCACAGGCTCACCTCCGCGCCGGCGGCGACGGCCGCGGCCGCCACGGTGAGCGCCTGGTTGGCGGCCTCCGGCCGGTCCGTCCCCGACGTGGTCTTGATCACGAGCGAGCGCGCGGGCGTCGCAGCGGTGGGGGTGCTCATGGGCGGCGACCTTACTCACGCTGACCGACCGGGTGACGGCTGGGTAGGATCGCGGCATGTCGATCCACGCTCTCGAGGCAGTGTTCACCGGTCTGCTGGTCGTCGTCTCGGTCACGATCATCTGGTTCGCCGGCTACGTCGTCTACAAGCTGTTCCAGGGCCAGCGCTGATGCCCTTCGCCTTCCCCGAGGGACTCGCGCCCGAGGTCTACCCGCTCGCGTGGCTCGTGGGCCGCTGGCGGGGCGAGGGTGTGATCGAGTACACCGGCATCGACGAGACGCCGTTCGTGCACGACCTCGTCTTCGACCACGACGGCGGCCCCTACCTGCGGTTCGAGTCCACGCTGCGCGTGCGCTCCGCCGCGGCGGCCGACGGCGAGGGCGGTGACGCGCCGGGCGACGACGAGCCCGACACGGTCTGGTCGACGGAGACCGGCTACTGGCGCGTGTCGAGCGACCGGCCGGAGGGGCTGGAGGACGACCGGCACGCGCTGGAGGTGCTCGTCACCGACGCGTCCGGCCGGCTCTCCCTGTTCCTCGGCGTCGCGGGCAACGGCCGCATCGACCTGGCCACGGACTTCGTGGCCCGCACCTCGACGGCCGCGGAGGTCACCGCGGCGAAGCGCCTGTACGGCCTGGTCGAGGGGCGCCTGATGTGGGTCGAGGAGCTCGCCGCGTTCGGGCACCCGCTCGGCTCGTACGCCTCCGCCCAGCTCGACCGCGTCGAGAACGACTGAGGGGACCCCGATGGACTCGCCGCTCCTGGCCCGACAGGGCGCCGTGGCCGCCACGGGTGCCGACGAGGGCGTCGCCTGGCACTACGGGGACCCGGTGGCCGAGCAGCGCGCGCTCGCCCGCGGCGGCGCCGTGGTCGACCAGTCGCACCTGGGCGTCGTGCGCGTCGCCGGGCCCGACCGCCTGTCGTGGCTGCACTCGATCACGTCGCAGGACGTGCAGGCGCTGCCGCCGCGCACCTCCACCGAGCTGTTCGTGCTGTCGCCGCAGGGCCACGTCGAGCACGCCGCCGGCGTCGTCGACGACGGCGAGGCCACCTGGCTGGTCACCGAGGGCGACCACGCCGCGCCGCTCGCCGCCTGGCTCGAGCGCATGAAGTTCATGATGCGGGTCGAGATCGACGACCTCTCCGCCGAGTACGCGGCGCTGGGGGAGCCCGTCGCCGCCGAGGGCGTCGAGGGCGAGCCCGTGACCTGGTGGGACACCTGGCCGCGCGTCGCTCAGGGCGGCACCCGGTACGGCCCGCCCGAGACGGAGCACCCGGGCCTGGACCGTCCGTGGCGCCTCGTCCTCGTGCCGCGCGCCGACCTGGAGGCCGCCGTCGCCGAGCGCGAGGCCGCCGGATGGCGCCTGGCCGGCACCTGGGCCACCGAGGCGCTGCGCGTCGAGGCGTGGCGCCCGCGGCTGGCCCACGAGGTCGACCACCGGAGCGTGCCGCACGAGCTCGACTGGTTGCGCACCGCCGTCCACCTGCACAAGGGCTGCTACCGGGGGCAGGAGACGATCGCGCGCGTGCACAACCTCGGCCGCCCGCCGCGGCGGCTGGTGCTGCTCCACCTCGACGGCTCCCAGCACGTGGTCCCCGAGGCGGGTGCCCAGGTGTTCGTCGGCGGGCCTGACGGGCGTGCGGTCGGCACCGTGACCACCGTGGCGCGGCACCACGAGCTCGGACCGGTCGCGCTCGCCGTGATCAAGCGGTCCGCCCCCGAGGACGCCGAGCTCACCGTGGTGGGCGACGTCGGCGGGCAGGAGCTGCAGGTCGCGGCCGCGCAGGAGGTCGTGGTGCCGGGCGACGGCGTCTCGGCCGACCGCCCCGAGGCGCACGGGCCGCTGACCCGCGGCCTCACCCCGCGCGGGCCCGACGCCCCGCAGAGCCTGCTGTGAGCAGGCGCCCGTGAGCGACGAGCCGGCGGCCCGTCCCGCGGGCGACATGCCCCGCCGCGCGGGCGCCGCCGCGCGCGCCGCGCTGCGGTCCCTGCCCCGGCGCATCCGGCTCCGGCAGGGCATCTCGCGGGTCCGGGTCGCGTTCTGGCCGATCGTCCAGGCGGCGCTGGCCGCGGGCGTCGCGTACGGGATCGCGGTCGTCGTGCTCGGGCACACCCAGCCCTTCTTCGCCGCCGTCGCCGCGTGGGTCTGCCTCGGCTTCAGCTTCGACCGCGAGCTGCGGAAGGTGGCCGAGGTGGCCGCGGGCGTGGCCCTCGGCGTCGGTCTTGGGGACCTCATGGTCCACCTCATCGGGTCGGGCTGGTGGCAGATCGCGCTGGTGATGGCGGTCTCGGCCCTCCTCGCCCGGTTCGTCGACCGCGGCCCGCTGGTGACGATCCAGGCGGGCGTCCAGGCGGGCGTCGTCGTGGGCCTGCCGGCGTCGGTCGCGACCAACGGCGCCTTCGGCCGGTGGACGGACGCCCTGGTCGGGGGCGGTGTCGCGCTGCTCGTCGCGCTCCTCACGCCCGGCGACCCGCGGCGGCGCATCCGTGACCTGGCGCAGAGCGCGACCCGGGAGCTGGCGCTCACGCTGGAGTCTGTCGCGCTGGGCCTGCGCGACGGCGACGCCGACGAGCTCGCCGCGGCGCTGGTGCGCGGCCGGGCCGCCGAGAAGTCGCTCGAGGAGTGGCACGACGTCGCGACGAAGTCGGACGAGATCGCCCGGGTGAGCGTCAACCGCGTGCTCAGGGCGGAGATCACGCGGCTCACCGGCCAGGCGGTGCTGGTCGACCGGGCCATGCGCAGCGTCCGCGTGCTCGCCCGGCGTGCCCCGGCGACGCTCCGCTCGTTGGGGAAGCTGGGGGAGGAGGGCAGCCACCGCGTGACGGCGGCGCCCCTGTCGGGCGGGCTCCCGCCCCCGCCGGAGGTCGACCCGACCGCCGACCCGGTGGCCGACCTCGTCGTGCGCCTCGCGCACGGCGTGCGGCTGCTCGCCGCCGCCCTCGGCTCGGGCACGGGCCTGGGGCAGGCGCGCGACGCGCTCCTCGACGTCGCGCGCGACGTCGACCCGCGCACCGTGGGCGAGGGGCACTGGCAGGTGCAGTCGCTGGTGCTGCTGCTGCGCTCGCCCGTCGTCGACCTGCTGGAGGCGGCGGGCCTGCCGCCCGAGGAGGCGCGGGACGCCCTCCCGGAGATGTGACGGCGAGGTAGTACCGAACCTGCCGAGGTAGCTGGTCTCAGCGGTGCTCGACGGTGTCCGTGTCGTCGGCGAGGAGCTGGTGGGTGAGCTGTTCCACGAGCTCGTCGACCTCCGGCTCGTCGCCGCCGGGCCACTCGGCGACGTACCGCCGCAGCCGCTGCCGCTCCGCCTCGCGGATCGACTCGGCCGCGACGTCGCCGTCGGGGGTGGCGAGGACCGCGTCGCCGTCGATCTCGACGAGGCCGCGCGCCTCCAGCGCCTCCGCGACCCGCCGCACCGTCGCGGGCGAGACCTCGGTGCGCTCGGCCATGAGCTGAACGGAGCGCTTCCGCTTGAGGGAGACACGCGTGACCATCCACGCCTCCTCGGCGGTGAGGTCGTCGTCGCGCGAGATCGTCTCGTACACCTTGAGCGGGTCGAGCTTGCCCACCCGGCGCCACAGGATCAGCCGCAGCTCGTCGAGCGACGTGCGGGCGGACCCCAGTCCGAACGACCCACCGGCGGCCTGGCCCGCGCTGCCGGGCCCGTCCCCGCGGGTGGCGCTGCGCAGCTCGACCTCGGGCAGCAGCCAGGTGAGGAGGAAGGCGAGCGCCGCCACCGGTACGGCCCAGAGGAAGACGACGTGCAGCGCGCCTGCGTAGGCGTCGACGAACCAGTTCTGCACCTCGGGCGGGCACTGCGCGAGCGTCTGCGACGAGGCGGACAGGGCGGCCGGTGAGCAGGGGCCCTGGGCGGTCGCCGGGACGGCGGTGGTGAGCTCGGTGCCGAGCCGGTTCGCGAAGACGGTGCCGAACACCGCGACGCCCACGGACGACCCGATGGTCCGGAAGTAGGTGGCGCCCGACGTGGCCGTGCCGAGGTCCTTGTAGTCGACGGCGTTCTGCACCGCGATCACCAGGACCTGCGTGACCATGCCCAGCCCGGCGCCGAGCACGAACATGCTCAGGCCGGCCTGGAGCGTGCTCGTGTCCGGGCCCATGAGCGAGAGCAGGTAGAGGCCGACGGAGGTGATCGCGGTCCCGAGGATCGGGTAGATCTTGTACCGCCCGGTGCGGGAGATGAGCTGCCCGGACCCGATGGACGTGAGCAGCATGCCGAGCATCATCGGCGTCATCTCGAGCCCGGACTCCGTGGGTGTGGAGCCCTTGACGGTCTGCAGGTACAGCGGCAGGTAGGTGATCGCGCCGAACATCGCGAACCCGACGACGAATCCGACGACCGCGGCCACGGTGAACACCCTGCTGCGGAACAGGTGCAGCGGCAGCACCGGCTCGGCGGCTCGCCGTTCGACGACGACGAACGCGACGATCCCGAGGACGGCGGCCGCGATCATCGCCCACACGGCGACGGAGTCCCACGCCCAGGTGCTGCCGCCCAGGCTCGTGACCAGCACGATCGCCGTCGAGACCATGGCGAGCAGGACGATGCCGGCGTAGTCGACCTTGGGCTTGCGGCCGGCCTCGATGCGAGGGAGCACGGAGGCGACGACGAGCAGCGCGACCACGCCGATGGGGATGTTGATGTAGAAGACCCAGCGCCAGTCGAGGTTGTCCACGAAGAAGCCGCCCAGCAGCGGGCCGGCGACCGACGAGACGCCGAAGACGGCGCCGAAGAAGCCCTGGTACCTGCCGCGCTCGCGCGGCGGGACGACGTCGCCGATGATCGCCTGCGACAGCACCATGAGCCCGCCGCCGCCCACGCCCTGCACGGCGCGCCACGCGATGAGCTGGCCCATCGTCTGGGACGTGCCGGACAGGATCGACCCGACGAGGAAGATGAGGATGCAGGCGATGAACAGCGCCTTGCGCCCGTAGAGGTCGCCGAGCTTGCCCCACAGCACCGTGGTGGCCGTGCTCGCGAGCATGTAGGCCGTCACGACCCAGGAGAGGTGCTCCGCGCCGCCGAGGTCGGACACGATGGTGGGCAGCGCCGTCGCGACGATCGTCTGGTCGAGCGCGGCGAGCAGCATCGCGAGCATGAGCCCGCCGAAGATGGCCAGCACCCTGCGCTGCGGCAGGGCCTCCGGTTCGGCGGGTGGTGCGCTCGGAGCGGTCATGGGATGCCTCCCGGCCCGGTGGTTGAGCCTGTCGAAACTCGTCCGGGTCGCACGTTGCCACGGACGGTGCGGGTCGGCATGCGGAACCACTCGTTGTCGTCGAGTAGTTGATGAGATACAGTACTTGGCGTGATGCAGCGAGCTGAACCTTCGACGGCGGACGACGCGTTCTCCGCCGACCTGCTGCGTGGTCACACCGACACGATCGTGCTCGCGACGCTCCGTCGCGGGGACCGCTACGGCTTCGAGATCTACAAGACGATCCGCGACGCCACGGGCGGTGCGCACGAGATCAAGGAGGCCACGCTCTACGCGACGTACCGCCGTCTCACCAAGGACGGCCTGGTCGAGGCCTACTGGGGCGACGAGTCCCAGGGCGGGCGCCGCAAGTACTACCGGATCACGGACGCCGGGCGGGCCGTGTTCCGGAGCAACGTCGCCGCGTGGGTCGCCACCCGCGACGTCATCGACTCCCTCCTCAGCACCGGCACCAGCACGGGCACCAGCACAGACAAGGACACCTCCCGATGACCACCGTCCACCGCCTCCTCGACGACGCGTTCGCGGGCGTCGAGCCGTCCCCCGAGGTCCAGGACCTCAAGGAGGAGATCCGGGCGAACCTCGAGGCCCGGGCCGCCGAGCTGCAGGCCGGCGGTGCGTCACCCGACGACGCCGCCCGCCGGGCGTTCGACGAGCTGGGCGACGTCGGCGCGCTCGTCGCCGACGCGCAGGCGGACGTCGTCGCCGAGACCGGCGGCGCACCCCGCACGGCGCTGCAGGAGGCCTTCGTGGCCGCCCGGCAGCACCGTGTCCGGCCGAAGCCGCGCTTCGTCCTGGGCGTCGTCCTCGCGTCGCTGGTGCTCGTGGCCCTGGTCGCCCTCTGCCTGCTGGCGGCCCTCGACGTCCTCGCCCTGCCGGGCGTCGTCGTCGCCGCGCTCCTGCTCACGGCGTCCAGCGCCGCCGGGTTCGTGGTCGGGTCGTCGCTCTCGCAGGAGACGACGACGAACCATCCCGTGCCGTCGCGGCGCGCGGGCGGCTACTACCTCGCCACGGGCCTCGCCGTCTTCGGCCTGCTCCTCGCCGGGTTCACCCTGCTCGGCACGTTCGAGGCGTGGGGGTACGTCGTCTCGGCAGGACTCCTCGTGGTGGGCGGCGTCGTGTTCACGATGCTCGGCGTCACGCAGACCAACCGGAAGAAGGCGTGGGTGCGGGACGTCGCGCGGGCCCAGGCCTCCGGTCACCACTACGACCGGTTCGACCACGACCCGGCCGCCGCCGCGCGCTTCGGCGTCTACACGGTCGTCATCTGGCTGGTGGCGTTCGTCGTGTTCGTCGTCCTCGGCGTCACCGTCGGCTGGGCCTGGTCCTGGCTGACCTTCGTCGTCGCCCTCGCGGTGATGATGCTCGTCCTCGCCCGGATGCTCTTCCGGTCGACGGAGGAGCAGCAGAAGAAGTAGCAGCAGAACGGTCCCGGGCGACTGCCATCGCCCGGGACCGGTGGCTCGGGTCCGGTGCACGACCGCACCACGAGACGCACTCCCACCCTAGGGCGTGCGCCGGACCCTCCGACCCCTGGAGGAAGCATGTCCACCCCGACCCTGTCGGCGCCGACGATCGAGGTCGCCGGCCTGACCAAGACCTACGGCTCCGGCCGCACCGCACGTCGAGGCTCGCGCACGGTGCGCGCCCTCGACGGCCTCGACCTCGCCGCCGCCCCCGGCAGCGTGCTGGGGCTGCTCGGCCCGAACGGCGCCGGCAAGTCCACCACCGTGAAGATCCTCGCGACGCTCTCCGCCCCGGACGGCGGGACCGCGCGCGTCGCGGGCCACGACGTCGTGCGCGACCCGGCCGCCGTCCGGCGCGCCATCGGCTACGTCGCGCAGCGCCCCGTCACCGACCCGATGGGCACGGGCCGCGAGAACCTCGCCCTGGCCGGCCGGCTGCAGGGCCTCGGCGCCCGCGACGCCCGGTCGCGGGCCGGCGAGCTGCTCGAGCGGTTCGGCGTCGCGCACGCCGCCGACCGCCTGGTGAAGACCTGGTCCGGCGGGATGGCGCGCAAGCTGGACGTCGCCGTCGGCCTGGTGCACCGGCCGCAGGTGCTGTTCCTCGACGAGCCCACCACGGGCCTCGACCCCGAGGCGCGCGCCGCGATGTGGGCCGAGATCGAGCGCATGGCGGCCGGCGACGGCATGACGATCCTGCTCACCACCCACTACCTGGACGAGGCCGACCGCCTCGCCGACCAGGTGGTCATCGTGGACGCGGGCCGCGTCGTCACCGCGGGCACCCCCGACGCGCTGAAGGACGGGCTGCGCGGCGACGGCGTCACCGTCGAGCTCGACGACGTCGCCGCGGCGGCGGCCGCCGCACCCGTCGCCGCGGGCCTGCCGGGCGTCGTCGACGTCGTGGCGGAAGGTCGCACGCTGCGGGCGCGCGCCGACGCGGGGGCCACCGCGCTCCCGGCGCTGCTCGCGGCCCTCGACACCGCGGGCCTGGGCGTGCGGGCGGCGGGGCTGTCCCGGCCCACGCTCGACGACGTCTACCTGCGGCACACCGGCCGCAGCCTGGAGGCGGCCCACCGGGCCGCGAGCGAGACCGCCGGCAGCGCCGGCGCCGAGGCCACGGAGGTGGCGGCATGAGCACCGCGACGATCGACCCGACCACGACGCGCCGTCCGGCCCGTCGCACGAGCGCGCTGACCCAGGCCGCGCTCCTCACGGGGCGGCAGGCCCGACAGGGCGTGCGCATCCCCGTCTTCATGGTGATGAACCTGCTGCAGCCGATGATCTGGCTGCTGCTGTTCGGGCAGCTCTTCCGGTCCGTCATCGAGATCCCCGGGTTCGCCGGGGGAGCGGACGTCAGCTACCTCGAGTACCTCACGCCGGGCGTCGTCATGATGACGGCGATGGGCGGCGCGGCCTGGGCGGGCACCACGTTCGTGCAGGACATGGACCGCGGCGTCATGGACCGCTTCCTCGCCTCGCCGACCAGCCGCGGCGCGCTGCTGTCCGCGTCGATGGCCTGGTACGCGCTGCTCGGCTGCGCGCAGGCGCTGGTCGTCGTGGGTGTCGCGTGGCTCGGCGGGGCGCGGTTCCCGGGCGGCTGGGCCGGCGTGCTCGTCATGCTGGTCGCCGTCGCGCTGCTGAGCTGCCTGTTCGCGGCGCTGTCCGGCGCCGTCGCCCTGCTCACGCGGCAGCAGGAGGCGCTCATCGGCGTCTCGCAGCTGCTGACGATCCCGCTGATGTTCCTCTCGTCGGCCGTGATGGACCCGGCCCTCGCGCCGGACTGGATCGCCACCGCCGCGCGGTACAACCCGTTCGACTGGGCGGTGGTCGTGGCCCGCGACGCGCTCCAGGGCTTCGCCGACCCCGGCACCGTGTGGCTGCACCTGGGCCTGCTCGCCGGCGCCGTCGCGGTCATGGGCGCGCTCGCGTCGTCGGCGTTCCGCGCCTACCGGCGCGCCGTCTGACGCCGAGGGAGCGGGAGCAGCAGGACTGCCGAGGTGGTACCGGACACGTGGTCTCGTACTACCTCGGCAGGTCTCGTCCTACCTCGGCAGGGTGCGTCCTACCTCGTCAGGTTCGGTATTCCCTCGGCGGGGGTGTCTGTTCGGGGCTCGACGGGGACGGTACGGTCGTCGGTCATGGAGGTCTCCGTCAGCGCGCTGCGCGCCGAGCTCAAGTCGTGGATCGAGAAGGCGCGGGCGGGCGAGGAGGTCGTCATCACCGAGCGGGGGGTGCCGGTCGCACGCCTGTCGGGGGTGCAGACCGCCGACCTCGTCGCCGGGCTGGTGCGCGACGGCCTGCTCACGCCCGCCGCGACGGAGCGGCCGGTGCACGCGGTGCCCGACCACGGCGAGGCCGCCCGGACGGTCGCGCGGCCGGCCCCGCGCCCCGCGGCCCGGCCGGCGTCGCGCATGTCCGACCTCGTGCGGCGCATCCGGCGCTGACGCCGTTCTCGCCCGCAAGACCGCCGTCACGGAGAACGGAGCAGGATGGCCCTCGTCTACTTCGACGCCAGCGCGCTGGTGAAGCTGTGCGTGCCCGAGCCCGGCTCGGCGCTGGCGAGCGCGCTGTGGAACCGCGCCGACATCGTGGTCTCGTCGCGCATCGCCGACGCCGAGGTGCGGGCGGCGCTCGCCGCCGGCGAGCGGGCCGGCGTCCTCGACCCGCTCGCGCGACGGCGCGGGACGGCGATCTGGGACGAGCTGAGCGTCGGGCTGCACACTCTCGAGGTGACGGCCGAGGTCTCGAAGCGCGCGGCCGAGCTCGTCGCGTCGTGCCCCGTGCCGCTGCGTGGCGCCGACGCCCTGCACGTGGCGAGCGCCCTCGCCGTCGCGCACGACGACACCGTCGTCGCCGCGTGGGACGAGCACGTCGCGGGCGCCGCCCGCTCCCGGCGCCTCCGCGTCCTCCCGTAGGCTCGGCGGGTGATCTCCGCCGCCTTCGGATCCTTCCAGTACATCGTGCTCGTCGTGCTCGCCGTCGTGGTGTTCGTCGTGCAGCTCGTCGCGTTCCTCGACGCCGCCCGCCGGCCGGCCAACGCCTACGTGTCCGAGGGGAAGCTGAAGAAGAACATCTGGCTGATCATCCTCGGCATCGCGGCCCTCATCGGGCTGTTCGGGCTGCCGCCGATGCTCATGACGGCCTGGTCGTTCTTCAACGTCATCGCCGTGACGCCCGCGATCATCTACTGGGTCGACGTGCGCCCGCGGATCCTGCCCTACGGCACGGGCGGGGGGCGTCGTCCCCAGGGCCCGACGGGCGGCTGGTGACGTGGTCGAGGTGACGACGCCTGGCTCGAGCGCGCCCGTGGCGCGGGGCGCGGCCCCGCTGGCCGAGGTCGTGCGGGGGGACCTCGTGGAGTCGGTGCACCTGGGGCACCTGGTGGTGCTGGGCCCGGACGGCGCGGTCCGGCTCGCCCTGGGCGACCCGACGACGACGATCTGGCCGCGCTCGTCGGTCAAGCCGCTGCAGGCCGTGGCCATGCTGCGCACCGGCCTCGACCTGCCGGACCGCCTCCTGGCGCTCGCGGCCGCCAGCCACAGCGGTGCCCCGGAGCACCTGGCCGGGGTCCGCGAGATCCTCGCCGGCGCCGGGCTCGACGAGTCCGCGCTCCGCAACACGCCCGACCTGCCGCTGGGCCGCGCGGAGGCGCTCGCCTGGCAGGAGGCAGGGCACGGCCCGGAGCGGATCGCGCAGAACTGCTCGGGCAAGCACGCCGCGATGCTCGCGACCTGCGTCGCGGCCGGCTGGGACGCCGCGACCTACCTCGACGTCGACCACCCGCTGCAGCACGCGGTGCGCGACGCCGTCGTCGGGCTGACGGGGGACGCGGACCCGCACGTCACCGTGGACGGCTGCGGCGCGCCGCTGTTCTCCACGACCGTGCTCGGGCTGGCCCGCTCGTTCGGCCGGCTCGCGTCGGCGGCCGCCGACGGCGCCTCCGCCGACGGCGGGCGGATCGCGCGCGCGATGGCGCGGCACCCGGAGATGGTGGCCGGCCGCGGGCGCGAGGACACCCTCGTCATGACCGCCGTGCCCGGCGCGATCGCCAAGATCGGCGCGGACGGCGTGTGCGCGGCGGGCCTGCCCGACGGGTCGGCGGTGGCGTTCAAGATCCTCGACGGCGGCGACCGGCCGCGCCCGGCCATCCTCGCCGCGGCGATGCGCGCGGCAGGGGCCGCCGGCGTCGCGGGGGCGGACGCCGCAGCGCTCGACGCCGTCGGCGTCACGCCCGTGCTGGGCGGCGGGGCCCCGGTCGGCGCGGTGCGCCCGGCCTTCGCGGCGGACGTCGCATGAGGGCCGTGCTGCAGCGCGTGTCGAGCGCGTCCGTCACGGTCGACGGCGAGGTGGTGGGCGCGATCGACCGCCCCGGCCTGCTCGCGCTCGTCGGCGTGACGCACGACGACGGCGCCGCCGAGGTGGCGACCGTCGCCCGCAAGATCGCGGAGCTGCGGATCCTGCGCGACGAGCGCTCGGTCACGGACGCGGGCGCCCCGGTGCTGGTGGTCAGCCAGTTCACCCTGTACGGGGACGCGCGCAAAGGTCGCAGGCCCACCTGGAACGCGGCCGCGCCCGGCCCGGTGGCGGAGCCGTTGGTGGACGCGGTCGTGGCCGACCTGCGGTCGCGGGGCCTCGAGGTGGCCACCGGGAGGTTCGGCGCGGACATGGACGTCGCCCTGGTGAACGACGGCCCCGTGACGATATTGGTGGAGACCTGACAAATCGCTGACCTGCGTCTTCGCGCACATCTCGGGGCGATGCGGCAGAGTGGTGCCGCCGAGCACCGAGGCCCGGCACGAGACGGGAGGCCGACGATGACCTCGATCCGCGACACTGCGGCGCCCTGGCAGTCCTCGTCCGGCGCGCGTGCACGCCCGGTCGCGCCGCAGGTCGTGCGACGGGTCTCGGAGCTCGTCGGCGCCGACCCCGAGGCCCTCGCCCAGACGCTCGGTCTGCTCACGCCCCACCAGCTCGCCGGCGTCGCCGCGCTGCCCGACCCGCTCCCCGTGACAGCCGCGGTGCGGGCGGCCGCCCTCGACGGGACCGCCGGCGCGCTCGACGCGGCGGACCGGCGCCTGCTGCTGACCGCGGGGGTACTCGTCCTGGACCGCGTCGACGTCCTGCTCGGCGCGACCGGCGCCCCCGTCGAACGGCTGCTCGCACCGCCGCTGGCCGGGCACCTCCAGCTCGCCGACGGCCGGTTCCGGGTCGCGGACCAGAGGCTGCGCGCCGTCGTGCACGAGGACGCCGACCTCACCGAGCGCACGGCCGTGCACGCCGCCCTGGCGACCGAGCTGGAGCGGGTGGGCGAGCCCGGCGCGGCGCGGTGGCACGCCGCGCTCGCCACCCTCGCCGGCGACCCGGCCCTGGCCGACGGCCTGGTGCGCCTCGCCCAGCAGCGGCTGGGGCAGGGGTGCGCCGTCGCGGCGCACGCGATCGCGCGCGAGGCGGCCAGCCACGGCACCGGAGACGTGCGGGCGCGGGCGTTCCTCGTCGCGGGGCGCGCGGCGCTGCTCGCCGGGCACGTGCGTGACGCCGCCGGGTGGCTCGAGCGGGTCGCGAGCACCGGCGTGGCGACGGTCCAGGAGGCTGCCGAGCGTGCCCGCGACGCGGTGCTCGCGCTGGTCGACGCCCGGACGGTCGCCCGCGCCGCGGGTACCGCCGCCCCGCGGCCCGGCGGCGGCGCGGCCGCCCCGCTCGACGCGGACGACGACCCGCCGGGCGTCCGGCTCGCGCGCCTCGTCGTGCCGGTGGCCCGCGCCACGGTGTCCTCGGCGGACCGCGCCGTCCTGGCCGCCGTGGTCGAGGCGCTGGCCCGCCTCGACCGCTACCCCCGCGAGGCCGACGAGGTCCTGGCGCGGGCCGTCGTGACCGCGGTGCCGTACCGCGAGACCGTCGCCTGGACGGGAGCCGACGGGCTCTCCCCGTTGGCGGAGGCGCACCTGCGGGTGGTGCAGGCGCTGGTGCTCCTGCGCGGCGGCGACGCCGAGCAGGCGGCCCGGGTGCTCGACGACGCCGCGGCGCGGCTGCCGGTGACGCACGTCGTCGGCGGGCTCGCGGCGGAGGTGGCACGTCGCACCGGGGGCTCCGACACCCTCGCCGCCGGGCTGCGCGCCGTCGGCCCGGACCCGGTCCCCGCCGCGGTCACCGCCTGCCGCGACCTCGGGTACCCGCGCCCGGCCGCCGTGCCGTCGCTCGTGGTGAGCGCCGTGCGGACGTGCCGGGGCGGTCCGGACGGGCTCGCGGACGTGTGGGCGCGCTGGGCGGACGTGCTCACGGCGCGGGAGCTCGACGTCGCGCGCCTCGTCGCGGACGGCCTGGCGAACAAGCAGGTGGCCGACCGGCTGTGCGTGTCCGTGCGCACCGTCGAGGTGCACCTGGGGCGCGTGTTCCGCAAGGTCGGCGTGAGCTCGCGCGCCGAGCTCACGGTGGTCGCGCTGCGGCCCGCGTCGTGACCCGCGCCTGACCTGGCCCGCAGCCGCGGGCGTACGCGTTGTCGCGTACGGCCGGCGCCGGTGAGTGTGGGAGTCCCCGATGTCGCCGGGATAGGAAGCTGTCTTAACTTTTGCGTGCACCATCTGATCCACCCGCGCCTGCGGGCGCGGGCCCATCCGCGCAGGACAGGGAGGAACCCCGATGGACAAGCACGCAGAGGGACCGCGCCACCCCGGACACCCGCGTCGACGACGTCGTCTCCGCGGCGTCCTGGCCGGCGTCGCGGCGCTCGCCGTCGCCGCCGCCGGTGCGGTCGGCGCCGTCGCCGCCGCGCAGAGCGCCTCCGCCGAGCCGGCGAACCCCGGCGACAGCGCGATCAACGGCTACCGGAACGTCGGCTACTTCACGCAGTGGGGCGTGTACGGCCGGGGCTTCCAGGTCAAGGACCTGGTGGACTCCGGGGCGGCCGAGCAGCTCACCCACATCAATTACTCCTTCGGCAACATCCACCACCAGACGCTCACCTGCTTCGAGGCCAACAAGGCGCAGGGCACCGGACCGAACGGGTCGGACGGCGCGGGCGACGCGTGGGCCGACTACGGCATGACCTACACGGCGGCGACCAGCGTCGGCGGCGTCGCCGACACCTGGGACCAGCCGCTCGCCGGGTCGTTCAACCAGCTCAAGCAGCTCAAGGCGAAGTTCCCGCACCTCAAGGTGATGCTGTCGCTGGGCGGCTGGACGTGGTCGAAGAACTTCTCCCGGGCGGCCGCCACCCAGGCGTCGCGGGAGAAGTTCGTCAGCTCGTGCGTCGACCAGTACCTCAAGGGGAACCTCCCCGTGATCGACGGGCGCGGGGGCACGGGCGCCGCCGCCGGCGTCTTCGACGGCTTCGACATCGACTGGGAGTGGCCGGGGTCGCAGAACGGCAACGAGGGCAACCACGTCGACGAGGTCAACGACCGGCAGAACTTCAAGCTCCTGCTCGCCGAGTTCCGCAAGCAGCTCGACGCGTACGGCGCGACGACGGGCGAGGACTACCTGCTGTCGGCGTTCCTGCCCGCCAACCCGGAGGACATCGAGGCCGGCGGGTGGAACGACCCGGCCGTCTTCGAGTCGCTCGACTTCGGCAACATCCAGGGGTACGACCTGCACGGCGCCTGGCAGCCCGACCTCACCGGCCACCAGATCAACCTGTACGACGACCCGGCCGACCCGCGCTCCGACGGCCGTCGGTTCAGCGCGGACAAGGCCGTCCAGGAGTACGTCGGGAACGGTGTCGACCCGGCGCAGCTCGGGCTCGGCATGGCGATGTACGGTCGCGGCTGGACGGGCGCGACCCGGGCCGAGCCGTGGGGGCCGGCGACGGGCGGGGCGCCCGCCACGTGGGAGGCCGGCATCGAGGACTACGACCTGTTGAAGAACCGTGGCACCGGCTACTACGACGAGGTCGTGGGCGCCGCCTGGCGCTACGACGGCACCACGTGGTGGAGCCTCGACACGCCGCGGACCGTGGCGCAGAAGTCGGACTACATCAGGGCCCAGGGCCTGGGCGGCGCGATGTGGTGGGACCTGTCCGGCGACGAGCCGGGCGAGCTGCTCGACGCCGTCGAGGCGGGGCTGTTCACCGGCACGCCCGGGCCCGTCGACCCGGGCGACCCGGGCCCGGACCCGACGGACCCGCCGACCGACCCGACGGACCCGCCCACGGAGCCGGGCGACTGCGCGGCCACCGCGTGGGACGCGGGCGCCGTGTACACCGGCGGCGCCACGGTCGCGCACGAGGGCCACGAGTGGCGGGCCAAGTGGTGGACGCAGGGCGAGGAGCCCGGCACCACCGGTGAGTGGGGGGTCTGGGCGGACCGGGGCGCCTGCTGATCCGCCACCCGGACGCGCACCGCCGGTCGAGCCTGTCGAGACCCGGGTCTCGACAGGCTCGCCCCCCCCGACGGGTGGGGAGCGTCAGTGGTCGGTACGACGCCGGCGCGCGACGCCGACGGCGACGCCGCCCGCGGCCACGAGCGCGGCGGCCGCGGCGACCAGCCCGGCGACGCCGGCGCCCGTCTGCGGCAGGAAGCCCGACGCGGGCGGGGCGGCCGCGGGCGGGGCGCCGTCCGCGGGCACCGCGGCGGGGACGGTCGTGCCGGGGGTCGGCTCGCCGGGCTCGTCGGGCGGCACGGTGCCGGGCGGGTTGGTCGCGCAGTTCGGCGACGACGGCGGGTAGGCGGCGGTCATGGTGAGCTCGGGGTTCACCTCGAGCTTCACGTCCACGGACGGGCGCACCCAGTCGAACTCGTCGCCCTCCACCCAGACGCCGTTCTCGAGGCGCCAGCCGGGCCAGTCGAGCGGCGCGCCCGACGCGTCCACGACGGCGCCCGGCCACAGGACCCGGCCGCTCATCGGGAGGTCGGCCTGCACGACGTCGTCGCCGCCCGGGTTGAGCCACGTGATGGTCACGGTGGTGTTCTCGGTGCCCGTGGCGGTGACGGCGTAGCGGAGGTAGGGCACGTCGCCGTCGCACTCGGGCTGGAAGATCTGTGCGGTGAGCGTCGGGACCTCGGGCGGCGGGTAGTCCGTGCTGCTGGGGCTGCTGCTCGGGCTGGGCATCGTGTCGGCGAGCGCCGGCGCGGCGGCGGCGACCGCGATCGCGCCGCTCAGGACCAGGCCGACGGCGGCGCCGGCGGCGGTGCGTGCGTGGGCCATCTCGACTCCTCGGGGGCGGTGCTCTCCGTACTGCCCGGCGGCTGCCCGGGGCCCTCACGCTAGCCGCGCGGGCGTTCCGCGGACCCCGTCTCACCCGGGTGAAACCGCAGGCAGCGGGGCATCTTCACCCGCAGGTCGGGGCCTCGACGTCGAGCAGCCCGCCGGTCGTCGTCGTCGGGGTCGACCAGACCTCCAGCCGGCCGGGCGGCGTGCCGCCCGCGTCGCCCGTCGCGGTGCCGGGGGCCGCCGGCACGACCAGCCGCAGCGTGGTGCTCTCGCCCGGGGCGAGGACGACCGTGACCGTCTGGGTGGGACGTCCGTGCGTGGTGCGGGCCTCGCCGCCGACGGCGGTCCCGTCGCGCTCGACGCGCGGGGCCTCGGCGTCGCGCGGCCCCGCGACCGTCACGGCGAGGCTGAGGGTGCCCGGCGGACGCGCTCGCCCGGGCAGCCCGGCGACGTACCAGGGCAGCGACGTGGCCGCGTCGGCGGGGGCCGTCGACGCGAGGGTCAGCTCGAGCGTGTCCACCCGCCCGCCCGCCGTGCACGTGCCGTCGACGACGTGCAGCGACGACTCGAGGTAGGCGGACATCTTCCCGGCCACGTGGTCGCCGAGGAACACACCGACGGCGTCCGCGGCGCGCGGGTCGGCGGCGTACGAGCCGGCGATCAGCGTGCCCTCGAGCCGGGCCTCCTCGGCGGGGTCCGCCGACCAGACGCGTACCCGGTGCTCCCCGGCGGCGCGCTGCAGGCCGGTGAGCAGCGCGCCCGGGGAGACGTCCTCGGACGTCGCGCGGGCGAGGACCGCGGCAGCGGCGTCGGCGAAGAACCGGTCGGCCGTCTCGGGGTCCAGCACGTCGTAGACGCGCCGCAGCAGCACGTCGACGGCGTTCTCGGCCGTCAGCTCCACGGAGTCGCGGCCCAGGGCCTCCGCCACCGGGCGGGACACGGGCACCCGCACGGGGCCGGTCTCCGTGAGGAGGTGGGAGAGCGCGACGGGGTCGGTGGCGAGGACGCCGTCGACCTGTTCGCCCTGCGCCCGCGCCCACATCTCGGCGGCCAGCGTGGCCGACGTCGGGAAGTCCGGGGTGGCGGTCACGTCCTGCACGAACGTGCCGAGCCGGCCCGTGTAGGCGTCCTCGTCGTCCGCGGACAGGGGGAGCACGGGGGAGCGGAACGGGCCGACCTCGGAGGAGCCCACCTGCCGCACCACCTCGACGCGCCCGTCGTCGACCCGCACCAGGATGAGCGCCCCCGGGATCCCGCCGCCCGGCCGCAGCTCCGCGCTGTTCATGCCCAGGACGAGATAGGTGCGCGGACCGTCCGCGCCGAGCATCGCCGGGGCGAGCGCGGCCGCGCGGTCGCCGGTCGCGACGGCGCCGGCGAGCTCGTCGACCCGGTCGCGCAGCGACGTGACCGGGTCGACGAGCTGCGGCAGCAGGGCCGCCGGGTCGACGGCGTCGAGCCGGGCGCTCGACGCGTCGATCGAGGCCCGCGCCGTGACCATCCCCGGGGCGGCCGACCGCAGGGGGGCGAGGTCGAGCCCGCCGTCCGCGGTGCGGCCCGTCGCGGCCACGGCGTCGGCCAGGTCGGCCAGGGCGGGCAGCACGTCGTCGGTCACGTCGTCGAGCACGACGGCGACGTCGACGGCCGCCCCCGCCGACGGGCCGACCACGGGGAGGCGTGCGGCGAGCCACCACAGCGGGCCGTCGGTCGCCTCGCGCGCGATCGTGGTCTGCGCGCGCAGCTCCGCCAGGGCCGGTGAGGAGGCGAGCGTCGCGGGGGAGGCGCCGTCCGCCTCGGACCGGGCGCCGGCGCGCAGCTCCTCCGCCACCGCGGGCACCTGCGCGGCGGCCCGGGTGAGGGCGCCGCGCGCGGCGAGCGCGTCGCGGACCAGCAGCACCGCGCACACGGCGACGACGAGCAGGGCGACGACGGCGCCGAGCAGCACCCAGCGCACGGCGCGCCGTCGGCGCGGCGCCGGCGCCGCGGGCTCCGTGCTGGCGGGCGCCGCGCCCGTGTCGACGGTCATCCCCGCACCGTAGGTCCGCGCGGCGCGGTCGGAGGGATGAATCTGCGGGTGATGTCGGCGCGCGCGGGTGCAAGACCGCGGGGTGCGGCGACACAGTCGCGTCGAGGGGTGGCGCGCGCCCTCGCGCGCCCAGGACCGCAGGAGGCCCGGTGGACCCGGACGAGACGGCGCGTGTCGACGACGACACGGCGTGGTTCGACGACCTCTTCGCCGCGCACGCGGGGGCGGTGCACCGCTACCTCGTGCGGCGCCTCCCCGCGGGCGGGGCGGAGGCGGAGGACCTGGCCGCCGACGTCCTCGCCACCGCCTGGCGCCGCCGGGCGGACGTGCCGCGCGGGGCGGAGCTGCCGTGGCTCTACCGGACGGCCGGCTTCGTCCTGGCCAACCACCGCCGCAAGGCCCGGCCGACGCCGGTCGCCGTGGTGCCGGAGGTGCCCGACGACGTCGACCCCGCCGCGCTCGCCGTCGACGACGACCGCGTGCGCGCGGTCCTCGCGCGCCTCTCGCCGCGCGACCGGCAGGTGCTCCTCCTCGTCGCGTGGGACGGCGTCGGCGGCGACGGGCTGGCGCAGGTGCTGGGAGTCTCGCGCGGGGGAGCCGACGCCGCGCTGTCGCGCGCGCGGGCGCGGCTGCGCGCCGCCTGGGACGCCGAGGCGGCGGCCGACGACGGCACGGGTGAGGACGACGCAGCGGGCGAGGGCGACGCCGCGGCGCAAGCGGGCGCGCGGTGACGACACAGACGGGGTGCGAGACGCCCGCCGGGCCGGCGGGCCGCGGGGCCGGGAGGACATCATGAGCCGGGACGAGGGCCAGGACGAGGTGCGCGGTGACGCGACCCAGGGGAAGCCCGCCACTCCGGCAGGGCCGCGCGACGACCGCGACGACCGCGCCGACGAGGCGTTCGCCCGCCTGCGGGCGGCCGACCCGGCCGCGGGGGCGGGGGCGGTCGGTGCGGGGCTGCGGGCGAAGGTCGACGCCCGGCTGGCCGGTGACGGCGACGCTTCCGCCGCCGACAGGCCCGGGGACGACCTGACCGGTGGCAAGGAGGGCGACGAGCTCGCCGCGCGCCGCGGGCGGCGCCGCACGCCGTGGCTGGCCGCCGCGGGCGTCGTGGTGCTCGCGGCGGTGGGCGTGGGCGGGTACGCCCTCGGCGGCGCTGCCGCGCCCGGCGCGTCCGCGTCCGCTGACGCCCCGGTCGTGCTGAACGGCGGCGGCCGGGCCGCCGGTGCGGCCGGGGACGACGCCGCAGCCGGCGGCGCGGAGATGGGCGCCGCCGAGGACAGCGCGGGCGCGAGCGACGCCGCCCGGTCGGCGGACACCGCCTCCACCATGCCGAGCTGGGCCACCTCCGGCCGGGCCGTCTTCCACGCGGACGGGCTGTCCACCGAGGGCGGGACGGCCTCGGCGTTCGCGTTCGACGCGACCGGCGTGGCTACCCGCGAGGGGGCCGCGCGGCTCGCGCAGACGCTCGGGGTCGAGGGGGAGCCGCGGTGGGACCACGGCTGGACCGTGGGGCCCCAGGACGGCAGCGGCTCGCACGTCTGGCTGTCCGCCGACGGCAGCGCGACGTTCGGCTACAACGACCCCGGCGCCGACCCGTGGCAGTGCGAGGACGTCGCCGCGCGCAGCGACGGAGGGGACGACGAGGAGGGCACCGAGCCCGCCTGCGACGAGCCGGCGACGTCGTCCGTCGGCGACCGGGAGGCGCGCGACGCGCTCACCGACGTCATGCGGAGCCTCGGCGTGGACCCCGACACGTTCGAGATCGAGGTGGGCGAGAGGACCGACGGCGACCCCAGCCGCTGGGTCACCGCCTCCCAGGTGGTCGACGGCAGCCGCACCGGCGCCCAGTGGAGCGCCACCGTCGGGGAGGAGGGCGTCGCCTGGCTCGACGGGTTCCTCGCCACCACCGAGGACCTCGGCGAGTACCCCGTGATCAGCCCGGCCGAGGCGGTGCGGCGCCTCGGCGACCCGCGGTTCTCCGGCGCGGCCTGGCCGGTCGTGTACGCCGACGAGGAGAAGATGTGGGCTGCGTCCGAGGAGGACGGGACCGAGCCGACCGCGCCCCCCGCGCCGCCCGCCGCCGGCGACCCGGTGGACTGGCCGGTCTCCGACGTCGAGATCACCGACGCACGGCTCGGCCTGGCGCAGCAGACGCAGGACGACGGCTCGGTCGTGCTCGTCCCGGCGTACGAGCTGTCCGACGCCGACGGCAACGCGTGGTCCGTCGTCGCCGTCGTGGACGACGCGATGGACTTCTCGGCCCCGCGGTGAGGCCCGTGGCGGACGCCCTCGCCCGGACGTGACCGCCACCACGCGGGCGCTCCCTGACGCGAGGTGCGGGTGCGGGTTACGGTCGTCGTGACCTGTCCCGGAGCACGAAGGAGAACTCCTATGTCCACCCGTACCGCACGCACCGCCTGGAACGGCGACATCCAGAAGGGCTCCGGCCGGGTCGAGCTCGCCAGCTCCGGCGTCGGGGCGTTCGACGTCTCGTTCCCCCGCCGGACGGCGGACGCCGCGGAGGGTGTCACCAGCCCGGAGGAGCTCATCGCCGCCGCGCACTCGTCGTGCTTCGCGATGGCGTTCTCGCTCGAGGTCGCGAACGCGGGCGGCACGCCCGGCAAGACCGACGTGACCGCCGACGTCACCCTGACCCCGGCCGCCGGCGGGGGCCTCGAGATCTCGAAGATCAACCTCACCGTGGTGGGCTCGGCCGCCGGCATCGACGCCGACGCGTACCGCGCCGCCGCCGAGGCCGCGAAGGCCGGCTGCCCGGTCTCGAAGGCGCTCGCGGGCGTCGGCGAGATCACGCTGGACGTGACCTTCGAGGGCTGACCCCCCGCCGAGATAGAGAAGCTGGACCCGCGAGATAGAGAGGGGGACCGGACCACTGGTGTGGTGGCCCGGTCCCCCTCTCTATCTCGCGGGTCCAGCTTCTCTATCTCGGCGTTCAGCGGGCGGCGAGCGCTCGCCCGGCCGCGACGGCGTCCTGCTCGGCCTGCTTGGCCATGACGGCGGCGACGTCGGAGAACTCGTCCAGGGCGGGGTTGACGCCCACCAGCGTGAACTCGCGCTCGACCACGGTGAGGTCCGCCAGCCAGAGGTCCGCGAGGATGCGGCGCAGGTAGTCGGTGTTGTGGTCCCAGCCGGCGCGCGGGCTGCCCTCGCCGTAGGAGCCGCCACGGGTGGTGACGAGCACCGTGGGCTTGCCCTCGAGCACGGGCACTCCCGCGCCCGCGCCGGTCGTGACGAGGTCGATCCAGGTCTTTGCGTGCTGCGAGACGCCGTAGTTGTACAGCGGCATGGCGAGGACGAAGGCGTCCGCGGCGCGGACCTCGTCGGCCAGGGCCGCGGCGAGGTCGAGGGCGGCCCGCTGCTGCGGGGTGCGCTCGGACTCGGCGACGAAGCCGCCCGAGGTGGCGTGGGCCCAGGCGTCCGCGGGTAGCGGGTCCTTGCCCAGGTGCCGGGAGACGACGGCGGTGCCGGGGCGGGCGGCCGTGACTTCCGCGACCACGGTGTCCGCGAGGGCGGCGCTCGCGGACCGGTCGCCCTGGATGCTGGCGTCGAGACGAAGAAGCGTCATGGGGTGGTTCCTCCGGTGGGGGTCGCCGGCGCACGGGCGGCGGACGGGGGCAGCGCTGGGGAGAACGTCGTCTTGAACGTTCAATATCAACGTACCCGGACGGTGTTGACGGTTCAAGTCGGCCTAGGATGGGGTATGCCGTCCGCACCGACCGACGCCCCGGTGTGGCTCGACGACGATCAGCAGCGGAGCTGGTCGTCGGTAGCCGCGCTTCTCATGACCCTGCCCGCCACGCTCGACGCGCAGCTGCGCGCGGACTCCGGGCTCAACCTGTTCGAGTACCACGTGCTCGTCGCCCTGGGTGAGGCGCCCGGGCGCACCCTCGGTATGTCCGACCTGGCGGCGCTCTCGCGCGGCTCGCTGTCCCGGCTGTCGCACGCCGTCGGTCGCCTCGAGCGGTCCGGCCTGGTCGAGCGCAGCGCGTGCTCCGACGGGCGGCGGCGGATGGAGGCCCGGCTCACGGACGTGGGCTGGGACAAGCTCGTGGCGGCCGCCCCGGGGCACGTCCGGGAGGTGCGCCGCCTCGTGGTGGACGCCCTCGACGACGATCAGCTCGCGGCGCTCGGCGTGGCCGCCGACGTCGTCGTGCGCACGATCGACCCGGCGCTCGCGTGCGGCGAGCGGGCCCGCGGCACCGGCTGCGGACCGCTCCCCGCGGAGTCAGCCGAGCAGGGGCGGTGAGCCGGCGCCCGTGCCGGCGATGACGCCCTCGACCGTCTCGCGCAGCACGTCGCGCGGGTCGTGGGCGGGCTCCCAGCGCAGCAGCTCGCGGGCGCGCGTCGCGTCGAGGACGACGTCGGCGCGGGCCATGTCGAACCAGCCCACGTCGATCGGCGCGAGGCGCAGCCGGGAGGCGACCGTCAGCCCGGTCCGCGCGACCTCGGGCGAGACCTCGACGCTGCGGCCGCCGGAGAGCGTGTCGGCGAGGTCGGCCGACGTCAGCCAGCCCTCGGGCGCCAGGTTGAACGCCCCGGGATGGCGGCCGACGACGACGGCGCGGTACGCGTCGGCGGCGTCGTCGACGTGCATCACCTGCAGGCGGAGCCCGGCGAGCGCGGGCACCGCGGGCAGCAGCGCCCCCTCGGGGGCGCGCTTCGCGGCGAGCCGCAGCGCGCGGGTGCCGAGCGGCCCCAGGAAGTAGCGCGCGAGCTCGGCGCCGGCCTCGCGCTGCAGCATGAGCGCGGGGCGCACGCGGGTCACGACCAGCCCCGGGTGCCGCTCGGCGACGTCGTCGAGCATCCGCTCGACGGCGGCCTTCTGCACGGAGTACGACGACGTGCGCACGCCGCGCCGCGGCCAGTCCTCGCCGACGAGGCCGCCGTCCGGGGGGCCGGGGG
Source organism: Isoptericola nanjingensis (assembly GCF_050311635.1). Lineage (NCBI taxonomy): Bacteria > Bacillati > Actinomycetota > Actinomycetes > Micrococcales > Promicromonosporaceae > Isoptericola > Isoptericola nanjingensis. The sequence continues at coordinate 278,839 of NZ_JBNOZL010000009.1, forward strand.
AGTAGACGCCGGAGGTCGAGCCGAACACGAGGTGCGGCACCCCGCCGCGCACGACGGCGTCGGCGACGGCCCGCGAGCCGTCGAGGTTGAGGCGTCGGGCCTGCCCGGAGTCGCGGGCGGAGGGCGGCGCCCAGGCGAGGTGGATGACGGCGTCGGCCCCGAGGAACGCCTGGTCGAGGCCGCGCACGACGGCGTCCGCGGTGTCGGTGAGGTCGACGCGGACCCACTCGGCGGCGGAGTGCGGGTAGGTGACCGTGCTGCTGCCGTCGGCGCGCGGCACGCGCCGGGCGACGCCGACGACCGAGGTCACGGCGGGTTCGCGGGCGAGTGCGCCCAGCACGGCCGTCCCGACGTTTCCGCTGGCTCCCACGACGACGACGCGCACGGTCCGACCGTAGCCGCGGTGGCGGCGCGGCGCGCGTGCAGGGCCCGCGTGTATCGGAGACACGATGTGTATGGCCAACACGTTGTGTATGCCGTACGCTCGTGTATGTCATACACAGACCGACCGAGGGGAACGGCCATGAACGACCCGATGATCGCGGTGCGGGGGCTGCGCAAGTCCTACGGACGCACCGCCGTCCTGCGCGGCGTCGACCTCGCCGTCCGACGCGGCGAGATCTTCGCGCTGCTCGGGCCGAACGGCGCGGGCAAGACCACCACCGTCAACATCCTCACCACGCTGGTGCAGCCGGACGGCGGCACGGCGACCATCGCCGGCGCCGACGTCGTGAAGCAGCCCGCCGCGGTGCGGCGCAGCATCGCGCTGACCGGCCAGTACGCGAGCGTCGACGAGTTCCAGACGGGGGAGGAGAACCTCGTCATGATGGCCGACCTCGCCCACCTGCCGAAGCGCGTCGTGCGCCGTCGTGCCCACGAGCTCCTGGAGCGCTTCGACCTGACCGACGCCGCCCGCCGCCGGGTCGGCACCTACTCCGGCGGCATGCGCCGCCGCCTCGACCTGGCCATCAGCCTCGTCGCCGACCCGGCCGTGCTGGTGCTCGACGAGCCCACCACGGGGCTCGACCCGGCGTCGCGCTCCCAGCTCTGGGAGGTGGTGCGGGGCCTCGCGGCCGACGGCACCACGATCCTGCTCACCACCCAGTACCTCGAGGAGGCCGACCGGCTCGCCGACACGATCGCCGTCCTCGCCCAGGGCACCATCGCGGCGCGCGGCACGGCCGAGGAGCTCAAGACCCTCGTCGCCGGGGACCACGTGCGCGTGACGTTCGACGACGCCGCGAGCCTCGCCACCGCGCGCGAGCTCGGCGTCGTCGGCCTCGACGCCGCCGAGGAGGACCTCCGGGCGCTCGCGCTGACTTTCCCGAGCGCCGAGCCCGTCCGCGCCATCCGTGACGTCCTCGACCGGGCCGAGTCCCGCGGCCTCGCCGTCGCGGGCGTGAGCGTGGTCAAGCCCACCCTCGACGACGTCTTCCTGGCGCTCACCGGCAGCACCGCCACCGACCGCACGACCGGCACCACGGACCAGACCGCCCCTGAGGAGGCGCTGCGATGACCACCACCCTGGCCCCGGCGAGGCCGACGGCACCCGCCCCCGTCCGCGCCACGCGCGCGCCGCTGCGCGACGTCGCCACCATGACCCGGCGCGAGGCGCGCCGCTCCCTGCGCTCGATCGACGGCCTCATCACCGCGTTCGCGCTGCCCGTGCTGATCATGACCGTGTTCGTCGTCATCTTCGGCGGGGCGATCGCGGGCGGCACCGGGGGCGAGTACATCGACTACGTCGTGCCCGGCGTGCTCATCATGTGCCTGGGCATGAACTCCGCCACCGCGGCCACCGGCGTGGCTCAGGACATGGCCACGGGCACGATCGACCGCTTCAAGACCTTGCCGATCTTCGGGCCGTCCGCGCTGTGGGGGCACGTGGTCGCGAGCGTCGTGCGCAACCTCGCCTCGGCCGCGGTCGTGCTGCTGGTGGCGCTCGCCTACGGGTTCGACCCGGCCGCGGGCCTCGCCGGCTGGCTGGGCTTCGCCGGGTTCGCGGTCCTGTCGGTGCTGACCTTCACGTGGCTCAGCGTCACCCTCGGCCTCGTGCTCAGCGTCGAGGCGTCGATGTCGGTGAACATGATCTTCCTGTTCGTGCCGTACCTCAGCTCGGGGTTCGTGCCCGTCGACACCATGCCGGATTGGCTGCACGGCTTCGCCGAGCACCAGCCGTTCACGCCGATCATCGAGTCGGTGCGGGGCCTGCTCATGGGCAGCCCCGACGCCGGCACGATCGTCACCGCGTGCGTGTGGCTGGTGGGCTTCCTCGCGGCGAGCGTCGTCGCCGGCGGCCGCCTGTACCGCCGTCGGACCGCCCGCTGATCCTGATGGCGGACGAGCCTGTCGGGACCGCGTCCCGGGTCTCGACAGGCTCGACCGACGGGAGATTCGGGGATGATGAACCCATGACGGACACGCCGGAGACGGACCTGCCGGAGACCGACCCGCCCGGGCCCGACGTGCCGGAGCTGCCGCCGCGCCTCGCGCTGGCCTGGGGCGTGGCGGAACGGCCGGAGCGCGTGCCCCGCCGGGAGCTGAGCATCGAGCGCATCGTCGAGGCCGCCGTCGAGATCGCGGACGCCGAGGGCCTCGCCGGCGTCTCCATGGCGCGCGTCGCCAAGAGCCTCGGCTTCACCACGATGTCGCTGTACCGGTACGTCACGAGCAAGGACGACCTGCTGCTGCTCATGCAGGAGGTCGCCATCGACGTCGAGTTCCCGCCCGCGCACGAGCCGGCGGACTGGCGCGCCGAGCTGCGGGAGTGGGCGCTGTTCACCCTCGCGGTCTTCCGCAAGCACACCTGGGTGCTCGACATCCCCGTCACCGGCGCCCCGATGACCCCGGCCAACCTGCGCGTCCTCGACGCCGGGCTGCGCGCGCTGCGCTCCACGCCGCTGGACGACGACGAGAAGATCGCGACGATCCTGCTCACCAGCGGCTACGTCCGGAACGCGGCGATCCTGGGTCGCGACCTGGACCGGGCAGTCGTCGCGGCGGGCGGCGACGGCGACGCCCTGGGCTCCGCCTACCACGACGTCCTGCGCCACCTCGTCGACGAGGTGCGCTTCCCCTACCTGCGCCCGCTGGTCGAGCGCGGCACGTACGTGCCCCCCAGCGGCGGCGGCCTGGACGAGCTCGACGATGTCGCATGGGGCCTCGAGCGGACGCTCGACGGCGTGGGCGCCTACGTCGCGTCGCGGGACGCCGCGGTCGTCCACCACGACGGCCGCGTCCCGGCGGCGTCGCCCGGCGACGACCCGGAGGTGGCCGCCGCCGTCGCGACCGCGGGCGCGTACGCCGCCGACGCCAAGGTCAAGAAGGCCGCCGCGAAGCGCAAGGAGGCCGAGAAGCGGGTGCGCGAGGCGCAGAAGCGCGTGCGCGACCTCCAGAAGGCCGAGCGTGACGCCCTGAAGGCGGAGGCCGAGGCCGTGCGGGCGGCGCAGGAGAAGGCCGACCGCGGCTGACCTCCGGGCAGGCGGTCCGTCGCGGGGAACGACCCCTTCCCGCGACGGACCGACTGCTCGACGGGGGCGGGCGGGGCGTCGGCGGCGTGGACGCGTCGGCACCCCGGGGGCTCCGATGGCAGAATCGGCGCGTGCCAGCCCAGACCCGGAACGCCCCCACCCCGGACGGCGGCGCGGACGTCGCGCCCACCCGTGACGAGGCGGAGAGCGCGGCCAGGCGCGCGGCCGACGAGGCCCGCGCGGCCGTCGTCTCCGCGCTGCGGACGGTGATCGCGGGCGACGTCGACTCCTCCTCCCGGCGGCGCGCGGAGTACTCCACCGACGCCTCGAACTACCGCGTCGTGCCCGACGTCGTCGCCTTCCCGCGCAGCTCGCGCGACGTGGTCCGCGGCCTGGAGGTGCTGCGCGAGCTGAAGATCCCGGTGACGGCGCGCGGCGCCGGCACGTCGGTGGCCGGCAACGCGGTCGGCACGGGCGCGGTGCTCGACTTCTCCCGGCACCTGAACGAGGTGGTCTCCGTCGACCCGGAGGCGGGGACGGCCGTCGTCGAGCCCGGCACCGTGATGTCGACCCTGCAGCGCGCGGGCGCCGCCCACGGCCTGCGCTTCGGCCCGGACCCGTCCACGCAGAACCGCGCGACGCTCGGCGGGATGATCGGCAACAACGCGTGCGGCCCGCACGCCGTGGCCTACGGCCGCACCGCCGACAACGTGGTGGAGCTCGACGTCGTCGACGGACGCGGCCGGCGCTTCACCGCGGGCCGCGGCGACGCGACGTTCGCCGCCGTGCCGGGCCTGGCGGAGCTCGTGCGGGAGAACCTCGCGCTGATCCGCACCCAGTTCGGCCGGTTCGGGCGCCAGGTGTCCGGGTACTCGCTGGAGCACCTGCTGCCGGAGAACGGCTCCGACCTCGCCAAGGCACTGGTGGGCACCGAGGGCACGCTGGTCACGGTGCTCGGCGCCACGCTGCGGATGGTGCCCGTGCCGACCGCGCCGACGCTCGTCGTGCTCGGCTACCCGGACATGCCCGCGGCGGCCGACGACGTCCCGCACCTCCTCGGCCACAAGCCGCTCGCGATCGAGGGCCTCGACGCCCGCCTGGTCGACGTCGTGCGCAGGGCCAAGGGCGAGGCGTCCGTGCCGGCGCTGCCCGAGGGCGCGGGCTGGCTGATGATCGAGGTCGGCGGCGCGAGCCAGGACGAGGCGAGCGCGCGGGCCGAGGCCATCGTGACGTCGTCGTCCGCCCTGTCCTCGCTGGTGCTGCCCGCCGGGCCGGACGCCACCAAGATGTGGCAGATCCGCGCCGACGGCGCGGGGCTCGCGGGCCGCACGCCCGCGGGGGAGCAGGCGTGGCCGGGTTGGGAAGACTCCGCGGTCCCGCCCGAGCGCCTGGGCGCGTACCTGCGCGACCTCGAGGACCTCATGGAGCGCTACGGCGTCGACGGGCTGCCCTACGGGCACTTCGGTGACGGCTGCGTGCACCTGCGCATCGACATCCCGATGGAGACGTCGGGCTCCGTGCTGCGCACGTTCATGACCGATGCCGCGCGGCTGGTGGCGTACCACGGCGGCTCGCTGTCGGGGGAGCACGGCGACGGCCGCGCCCGCTCCGAGCTGCTGCCGCTGATGTACACGCCCGAGGCGATCCGGCTCATGGAGCGGTTCAAGGCGCTGTTCGACCCGGACGACCTGCTCAACCCGGGCGTCGTCGTGCGTCCGGCGGCCGTCGACGCCGACCTGCGCCGCCCCGCGGCGAAGGCCGTGCTCTCGACGCTGCCGGTGGGGGACCGGGGGATGGCGGGCTCGGGCCCGCTGCACGGCATCGCGAAGAAGGCGGGCCACACCGGGTTCTCGTTCGCGCACGACCACCACGACCTCACGACCGCCGTGCACCGCTGCGTCGGCGTGGGCAAGTGCCGCGCCGACAACCACGCCTCCGGCGGGTTCATGTGCCCCAGCTATCAGGCGACGAAGGACGAGAAGGACGTGACCCGCGGGCGGGCGCGTGTGCTGCAGGAGGCCGTCAACGGCACCCTCGTGGGCGGCCTCACGGCGCCCGAGGTGCGGGAGTCGCTCGACCTGTGCCTGAGCTGCAAGGCGTGCTCGTCCGACTGCCCGGCAGGCGTCGACATGGCGCAGTACAAGTCCGAGGTGCTGCACCGTACCTACAAGGGGAAGCTGCGCCCCGTGGACCACTACGCCCTCGGCTGGCTGCCCCGCTGGGCGCGGCTCGCGGGCGGGATGCCGCGGTTCGTCAACAAGGTGCTCGGCGTGCCGTGGATCGCGAAGGCGGTGCTGTGGGCGGGCGGCATGGACACGCGGCGGCAGGTGCCGCAGTTCGCGGAGATCCCGTTCCGCACCTGGTGGAAGCGCGGCTGGGCGTCGCACGGCGTGCCCGGCCTGGGCGCCGGCCAGACGCCGCACGACCGCCCCACGGGATCGCGCCCGAAGGTCGTGCTCTGGGCGGACTCGTTCAGCGACGCCCTCGCGCCCTCCGTCCCGCAGGCCGCGGTGAAGGTGCTCACCGCGGCGGGGTACGACGTCGTCGTACCCGACCAGCAGGCGTGCTGCGGGCTCACCTGGATCTCGACCGGCCAGCTCGACGGCGCACGCCGCAGGCTGTCGCAGCTGCTGTCCGTGCTCGGGCCGTACGCGGTCAACGGCATCCCGATCCTCGGGCTGGAGCCGTCGTGCACGGCGGTGCTGCGCTCGGACCTGCTGGACCTCTTCCCCGACGACCCGCGCGCCCAGGCCGTCGCGGACGCGACCCGCACCCTGGCGGAGCTGTTCACCTCGCCGGAGACCGCGCCGGCGGCCGGGTCGGGCTGGGAGATGCCCGACCTGTCCGACCTCACCGCCGTGGTGCAGCCGCACTGCCACCAGCACTCCGTGATGGGCTTCGACGCCGACGAGGCGCTGCTGCGCACCGCGGGCGCCGAGATCAAGGTCCTGGCCGGCTGCTGCGGCCTCGCCGGCAACTTCGGCATGCAGAAGGGCCACTACGACGTGTCCGTCGCCGTGGCGGAGAACGCGCTGCTGCCCGCGCTGCGCGAGGCCGCGCCGGGCACCGAGTACGTGGCAGACGGCTTCTCCTGCCGCACCCAGGCCGTGCAGCTCGAGGGCACGCAGGGCAAGGCGCTCGTGGAGGTCATCGCCGAGCGCCTCTGACCCGCGCGCCCACAAGCGTCAGGGACGGCGGACGAGGGCGAGGACGCCGGAGCGCGCGGGCTCAGGGAGCTCCGGGACGAGGACGACGAGGGACTCGAGCAGCAGCCGCTCGAGCTCGTCGCGCGGGATGCCGCTGCCGCCCAGCCAGGCGGCGGTGACGTTCTCGACCAGCGCCACCCACCCGCCGGCCAGGAGCTGCAGCCGGTCGCTGGGCGTGAAGCCGATGACGCCGGCCGTCGTCGTCATGCGCGCGACGAGCGCGGTCCGCACGCGCTGCAGGGCGTCCTCGGTGGCGTCGTCGCCGGCGAGCGCGCCGCGCCAGATGTCCTCCCAGACGCGCCGGTGCGACGTGACCGAGCCCAGGAACAGCGACATCGCGTGCGCCGGGCGGTCGGCGAGGGGACGATCGTCGGGTGCCAGCAGCGTCTGCTCCAGGTCGGACACCGCCTCGAGCGCGACCGTGCGGCGCAGCGCCGTCGTGGACCCGAAGTAGTGGAAGACGAGCGCCTTCGACGCCCCCGCGCGGGCGGCCGCCGTCGCCGGCGTCAGCGCGTCCAGCCCCGCGGCCTCCGCCTCGGCGACGGCCGCCTCGAGGAGCTGGCGGCGCCGGTCCGACGGCTCGTGGCGCGTGCGGGGGCGCGGGGTGGCGGAGGTCATGGGCACAGTTGTACGGCGTTATTGACCATCAGTCAACAGCGGTCGTAGAGTTGTTGATCGCAAGTCAACAGTGTGTCGGGGGACGGGGAGCAGGGTGCAGATCACGCTGAGCGGGGTGCGGGTCGACGGGCGTCGCGACCCGATGCTGGAGGCCACGGACCTCGCCTGGTCGACGGGGGAGTGCCTGCTCGTCGCGGGCGAGCCGGGGCACGGACACACCGCCCTCGCCCTCGTCGCGACCGGGCGGTTCGTCCCGTCGTCCGGCACCGTGCGCCTCGACGGCGCCGTCGTGCCGCCGCCCGCGCTGCGCGCCCGCACCGCCGTCGTCGACGTGCCCGGTATCAGCGAGCCCGACGACGCCCTGTCCCTCGCCGACGTCGTCGCCGAGGGCCTGGCCCTCGCCGGCCGCCGGTCGCTGCCGCGCGACGTGACGCGGTGGCTCGAGGAGCGCGCCCTCACCGAGGACCGCGGGCGGCGGGTGGACCAGCTGCCCGGCGTCGTGCGCACCGCCGTCCTCGCGGCGCTGGCGACCGAGAACCCGGACGTCCGGTTCGTCGTGCTGACGCTGCCCGACCGGCACGGCGGCGAGCCGTCCGGCTGGTGGGAGACGGCGCGCACGCTCGCCGCGTCCGGGCTCGGCGTGCTCGTGCAGTGCACGCGGTCGTCCGCCCGCGACCTGGGCGTCGACCTGCCGCCCGCGCGCGGCGCCACCCTGCACGAGCCGCCGCAGGTCGTGCGGCGCGAGACCCCCGGCGCGCCCGCTGAGGAGCCCGGCGCGACCGCCGTCCTCCCCGCCGCCGAGACCGGCCCCGCCGTCGAGCCCGAGGTCGAGGACGAGCTGGAGCCGTCCCCCGACCCCGACGCCCGCGCGGAGGAGGAGCTCGACGACCCGCCCGACGCCGCGGCCCCCGACGACACCCCGATCGACGACACCCCGATCCACGACAGCATGGCCGCGACGCCGGCCGACGACCCGCAGGAGGAGGCCCGATGACCGCGGTCCGGCTCGCTCTCTCGGAGCTCAAGCGTCTCGCCGCCGGGCGCCTGCCGAAGCTCGCCATCCTCGCGATGGCGCTCATCCCCACGCTGTACGCGGGGCTGTACCTGTTCGCCAACCACGACCCGTACGGGCAGCTCGAGCAGGTCCCGGCCGCCGTCGTCGTGCAGGACGAGGGCACCACGACGAAGGACGCCGACACCGGCGAGACGACCGAGCGCGACTTCGGCCGCGACGTCGCGGACCAGCTGCTCGACGACGGCGGGTTCGGCTGGGTCGAGACGTCCCAGGCGGACGCCGAGGCGGGGGTGCGCTCCGGCCGCTACGACGCGGCCCTGATCATCGGGCCGACGTTCTCCGCCGACCTCGCGTCGGCGGGGGAGTTCGAGCCGCAGCAGGCCAGCCTCACGCTCATCACGAACGACGCGAACAACTACCTCGCGGGCACCATCTCGGACACGATCGTGGGGAAGGTGCGCGACTCGATCGCGGAGGAGGTCGGCACCGAGGCGGCCGACACGTTCCTGCGCGGGTTCGCGTCCATCCACACCAACCTCGCGGACGCGGTGGACGGCGCGAAGCAGCTGCTCACGGGCGCGACGTCGCTCGACGACGGCCTCGCGGACGCGGACGACGGCGCGCACACGCTCGCCGACGGCGCGGCGCAGGCGGCGGACGGCGCCGCGACCCTGGACGGCAAGGTCGGCACGCTGGCGTCCGCCGTCGGACAGCTCGACGACGGCGCGGGGCAGCTCGCGACCGGCCTCGGGACGCTGCAGGACAGGACGGCCGACCTGCCCGCGCAGACCCAGAAGCTCGCCGACGGCGCCGCCCAGGTGGCCGACGGCAACGCCCAGGTGGCGCAGTACGGTCAGGAGGCCGCCGAGGCGGCCGGGCAGGTGCTGCCGACCCTCGACGGCGCGCGCTCCGACGCGGCGTCCGCCCTCGACCAGGGGCGCACGGACCTCGACCAGCAGCTCGCCGACCTGTGCGCGCAGGTGCCGGACGACGCCGCCGACCTCGCCGCGCAGTGCGCCGACCTCCGCACGCAGGCGCTCGACCGCCTCGACGCCACGCGCGCCGACGTCGACGGCGCCCTCGACGCGCAGCGGAAGGACGTGGAGTCGGCCGTGACGACGGTCGAGGGCGCGTCCGAGAAGCTCGACCAGCTCGCGGACGGCTCCCGGCAGGTGGCTGACGGCGCCGCCACCCTGGCGGGCGCGACGCCGCAGCTCACCGCCGGCATCGCGTCGGCGGCGGACGGCGCCGACCGGCTCGCCGACGGCACGGGCCAGCTCGCCGCCGCCACGCCCGCGCTCGTCGACGGCGTGCACCGGCTCGCGGACGGCACCGGCCAGGTGTCCGACGGGGCCGCGGAGCTGGCCTCGGGCACGACGAAGCTCGCGGACGGCTCCGGGGAGCTGAAGAGCGGGATCGCCGAGCTGCGCGACGGGCTCGCCGAGGGCCTCGGCCAGATCCCCGACCTCGACGACCAGACGCGCGAGGACACGGCGTCGACCATCGGCAACCCGTTGGAGGTGCGCAACGACGCCCTGTCGTCGGCGGGTACGTACGGCGCCGGCCTCGCGCCGTTCTTCCTGTCGCTGGCCACGTGGATCGGCGCGTACGTGCTGTTCCTGCTGGTGCGGCCGCTGTCCACCCGGGCGCTCGCGGCGGGCCGGTCGGGGCTCGCGACGGCGCTGGGCGGCTGGGCCACCCCGGCCGCGATCGGCGTCGTGCAGGTGGCGGCGATGTTCGCCGTGACGAAGTTCGCGCTGGACATCCAGCCGTCCTACGGGCTGTTCACGGCGCTGTTCCTCGTGCTGGTGTCGGGCACGTTCGTCGCGGTCCTCCAGGCGCTCAACGTCTGGCTGGGCGCGGCCGGCCAGTTCCTGGGGCTGGTGCTGATGCTGGTGCAGCTCGTCACCGCGGGCGGCACGTTCCCCTGGCAGACGATCCCGCAGCCGCTCAAGGCGATGCACCAGTTCATGCCGATGACCTACGCCGTCGAGGGCCTGCGCCAGCTCCTGTACGGCGGCAACCTCGCCACCGTCACGCGCGACGTCACCGTGCTGCTCGGCGTCCTCGTCGTCGCGCTGGGCCTCACGACCCTCGCCGCCCGCAGGCAGCGTGTGTGGACCGTGACGAAGCTGCAGCCCGAGCTCGTCCTCTGACCTCCCCGCGCACCGCCTGTCCGGCAAGGGGGCAGGATGGGCGCGTGGAGTTCCAGGACGTGGTGCGCAGACGGCGGATGGTGCGGCGGTTCACGGACGAGCCCGTGCCGCCCGAGACGGTGGACCGGCTGGTGCGCAACGCCGTGCGCGCCCCCAGCGCGGGGTTCTCGCAGGGCTGGTCGTTCCTCGTCCTCACGGAGGCGGAGGACCGCGAACGGTTCTGGTCCGCCGCGACCCCGGCGGACTCCGAGCGTGACATGTCCGCCTGGCTCGCCGGCATGCGCACCGCCCCGGTGCTCGTCGTGTCGCTGTGCTCCAAGGACGCCTACCTCGGCCGGTACGCCGAGGCCGACAAGGGGTGGACCGACCGCGACGAGGCGCGCTGGCCCGTGCCGTACTGGCACGTCGACGCGGGCATGGCGTCGCTGCTCATGCTCCAGACGGCGGTCGACGAGGACCTGGGCGCGTGCTTCTTCGGCGTCGGCGCGGGCGAGATGCCGGCGTTCCGCGAGGCGTTCGGCATCCCCGACGCGTGGGTCCAGACCGGGGTGGTCGCCGTCGGGCACCCCGCCGACGGCGGGGCCAAGGGCTCCCCGACGCGCCGCCGTCGCAAGCCGTTGGAGGACGTCGTGCACCGCGGGCGGTGGTGACGGCCGTACTGTCACGCCCCGACGGATCGGTGGGACGCCTACGCACCGCCCAGGTGGCCGAGGGCAACCACGTTCACGCCGTCGGGCCGTGTGTAGCTGGTGGTTCCTGCTGTGAGGACGTTCAGTGAGGTGAGCTGGTCGGCGCGCTGGGCCGAGACCTTCTTCGCGAGCGCGGTGAGATGGGCCGCCGCGGTGTCGATGTGCGCTGTGCCGCCGAGCTTGACCTCGAACGCGGCCCATCGACCGTCTGCGATCTCGACGACGGCGTCGACCTCGAGACCGACCTCGTCGCGGTAGTGGTAGACGGTGCCACCGAGCGCCTGGGAGTACACGCGTAGGTCACGGATGCACAGGGACTCGAACAGCAGGCCGAGGGTGTTGAGGTCGCCGAGCAACGTGCGCGTGGTGGCGCCGAGAGCGGCGGCGGCGAGGGACGGATCGACGAAATGCCACTTCGGCTGGGTGCGCAGCCGGACGCGCGAGCGGAGGTGGTGGGGTGCCCAGGCGGGCTGCTCCTCGACGACGAAGACACGGCTCAAGGCATCGCCGACAGCGCGACATCATTGGTGCTCTCACCGCTCTCCGCCAGGGACATCGGTCGGAGCGTGACGCGCCGGAAGCGTCCTGCGCCGCTGTGCCGGGTGACATCGTCGGCAGGAGTCGCGGACCCGGTGAGGATGAACTGACCGGGCGCTCCGCGCTGGTCCACCTCGTGCCGGACGGCGTTCCACAGAGTGGGCGCGAGCTGCCATTCGTCGATCAGCCGTGGCGTGTCGCCTGTGAGGACGCTTCGAGGGGACGCCTCAGCCAGTCCGGAGAGTTCCGGAGACGAGTCGAGGCGGACGGAGCTCTTGGCGAGCTGAAGCCCGGTGGTCGTCTTGCCCACGGCGCGGGGCCCCCTCGATGATCACCGCCCCGAAAGTGTCGAGCGAGTCGAGCAGGACTGTCGACCATGCGCCTGGTGTAGCCGCTCATCGTGGATAGATATCACTTCTGCGATGATCTGAGTATCACTTCTGCGATCTCTCGAGTATCACTCTGACGTTCAACGAGGTAGCACTCCCGCGATGTCTCGAGGCGTCGTCGCGGCCCGCACCGCCCCGGCGAGCGCCGTGACTGCCTCGTCGACCCGCGCGTCGGCGAGGTTGCCGTACCCGACGACGAGGGCCTCCGACCCGGGGGCCGCGGCCGTGACGCGGTAGCGGCGCAGGTCGGCGACGGCGACGTCGCGCGCCGCGGCCGCGCGGACGACGTCGGCGGCGGCGACGCCGTCGGGCAGACCGAGCACCACGTGCAGCCCGGCCGCCAGGCCCGTCACCGGCAGGCCGGGCAGCGCGTCGTCGAGCGCGGCGAGCACGGCGGCACGACGGCGGCGGAACCTGACGCGGGCGGCCCGCAGGTGCCGCTCGTAGCCGCCCCCCGTGAGGAACCGGGCGAGCGCGAGCTGGTCGAGGGTCGACGGCGCGGGGCCGCCCACGTCCGTCCCCAGGCGCTCCCGCCAGCGCGGCGGCAGCACCAGCCAGCCGAGCCCGAACGCGGGGGAGACGGTCTTGCTGAGCGACCCGAGCAGGGCGACCCGACCCGGGTCGTGACCCTGCAGCGCCGCGACCGGGCGCCGGTCGTAGCGGAACTCGGCGTCGTAGTCGTCCTCGACCACCAGGCCGTCGACGGCGCGCGCCCACGACACGAGCGCGTCGCGCCGCTCGGGCGCGAGGGCCACGCCGGTGGGGAACTGGTGCGCCGGCGCGACCAGCGCGGCGCGGGCGCCGGTCCGCACGGCGGACGCGGCGAGCGCGGCCACGTCCACCCCACGGTCGTCGACGGGCACCGGCACCGGGACCAGGCCGGCGTCGCGCGCGACGTCGCGCAGCCGCCCCCAGCTCGGGTCCTCGACCAGGATCGCCCGGTGGCCGGCGGAGCGCAGCGCGCGGGCGAGGCGGGTCATGCCGTCGGTGGCGCCGTGCGTCACGAGGACGTCGTCGGGCCCGGCGCACGTGGAGCGGGCACGCGCCAGGTACGCGACGACGGCGCCGCGGGCCGCCGGGTGGCCGGCCGGGTGCGGGGCGCCCAGATCGGCGTCGGGGGTGTCGGCCAGGGCGTCGCGCAGCGCCCGCAGCCAGGCCGCCCGGGGCACGTGCCGCAGGTCGGGGACGCCGGGCGCGAGGTCCAGGCGGGCGCGGCGCGCGGGGGCGGCGCCGGACGACGTCGGGGGCGCCGTCGGGTGCTTCGGCGTGGCGTGCGCAGCCGCGCCGGCCGCGATCCGGGTGCCCGACCCGACGCGGGCCTCGCAGAACCCCTCCGCGACGAGCTGGCCGTACACCTCCGTCACGACCCACCGGGACACCCCCAGCGTCTCCGCGAGGGCGCGCGACGGCGGCAGCGCCGCCCCGCCGGGGACCCGGCCCGCGTGCACGGCGTCCCGCACGGCGCGCTCGACGCGCGCGACCAGCGGGGCGTCGTCGTCCCCGAGGTCGAGGACGGTGTCCCACGCCAGCACAGGATTGGTCTGGGTAGTTGCCATGAAATTGGACGGTACACCCGGACCGATCGGCATCTAGCGTCGTGGGTGTCAGCCGGGGGACCGTCCCGGCGTCACGCGACAGGGAGACACCATGCGCTACCGCACCATCGGCGACGGCACGACGTCCTTCGACGTCAGCACGCTCTGCCTCGGCACCATGTGGTTCGGCACCCGGACCGACGAGGAGACGTCGTTCGCGATCCTCGACCGCTTCGTCGAGGCCGGCGGCACGTTCCTCGACACCGCGAACAACTACAACGGCTGGGGTGGCGGGCACGGCCGCGACAGCGAGGACGTCATCGGCCGCTGGCTCGCCGACCGGGGCAACCGCGACGAGCTGCGCATCGCCACCAAGGTGGGCGCCGCCAAGAAGGACCCGAACCTGCCGCTGCAGCACGTGCCGCCGACGAACTACCAGGGGCTCGGCGCCGAGACCATCGCGTGGGAGGCGCGCGAGAGCCTGCGCCACCTCGGTGTCGACCACATCGACGCCTACTACGGCCACGTCGACGACTACGACACCCCGCTCGCCGAGACCGTCGGCGCGTTCGGCAAGCTCCAGGCGGAGGGGCTGATCGGGATCGGCGGCATCTCCAACGTCGCGCTGCACCGCGTCGTCGAGGCGCGCGAGGAGGCCCGTCGCCAGGGCGTCGCGCCGTACGGCCTCGTGCAGCAGCAGCTCACCTACCCGTACCCGCGGCCCGACGTCGGCCGGCACAACTGGGCGTCGTACGAGCTGCTCGACTACGCCGGCGCGTCGGCCGCGACCGAGCACCCGCTCGCCGTCGTCGCCTACTCGCCGCTCATGCAGGGCGCGCTGGTGCGCGACGACAAGCCGCTGTGGGACGGCTTCGACCACCCGACGACGCACGAGCGGCTGCGCGTGCTGCGCGAGGTCGCGGCCGAGATCGGCGCCACGCCCCACCAGGTGGTGCTCGCCTGGCTCCTCGGCGGCGACGTGCCCGTGGTCCCGGTCGTCGGGGCGAGCAGCGTCGCGCAGCTCGACGAGCTGCTGGGTGCGGCGGACCTCGACCTCGACGACGACGTGCGTGCGCGTCTCGACGCCGTCTGACCGTCAGGGGTGACCGGCGGGGCCCTGCGCGGTCACTCCAGCCACTCGGTGACGAACCGGTCGTTGGCGTGCACGTGCAGGGCCTCGTACACCTCGGGGCCGATCACCGTGAACTTGTGCGGCGTCCCGGCGGGGGCGACGAGGATCTGGCCGCCCACGGCGACCACCTCGTCGTCGCCCACCCGGAACAGCGCCCGCCCCGAGCGGAGGACGAACGTCTCCGTGTAGGGGTGGCGGTGCAGGCGGGGGCCGACGCCGTCCCGGTCGAACCGCTCGAACATCACCGACACGGTGGACCCGTGCAGGTAACCCTCGAAGTCCGCGCCCGGCAGCGTGGCCTGCTCGATCAGCTCGATGCTCGACTCGGTGCTCATGCCGGGTCGACTGCCGTCCCCGGCAGAACTGAGCGGTGTCAGGGGAGCGGCAGGTCGAGCCCGTGCCGCAGCCGGTCACGGACGGCGCGGGGCAGCTCGCCCCAGTCGTCGATCGTGTCGAGGTCGACGGCGGTGCCCGGGCGGCGCACGACCACCGGCCGTAGTCCCGCGCGCTCGGCCTCGGCGACGTGCGCCGCCCGCGACGCCTCGCCGAAGCGGAACCGGAACGGTGGCGCCGCGGGCAGCACCAGCAGGTTGGTCCCCGCCAGGTGCCGGTCGGTGGCGACGACGGCGGCGGCACGACGCCGTGCGTCGTCGGGAGCCGGCGCGCCCGCGGCGAGCAGGGCCGCGACGTCGTCGGTCGTGAGCAGCGGCAGGTCGGCGTGCGCGACGAGCAGCCGGTCCGCGCCGCGCTCGAGCGCCGCCTCTCGCCCGACGTCGAGCGCCGCGTTCAGCCCCGGCCGCCCCGGCGGTTGCGGCACCACCTCGATGCTCGGCGCGGCAGTCTCCGCTCGGCGCGGCAGCTCGAGCTGCCGCGTCGAGATCGACGTGCCGCCGTGACGGAGCGGGGCGAGGGTCTGGTCGACGAACGGCACGTCGGCGGTGACGACGAGCACGCGGTCGACGCCGTCCGCCGCCAGCAGGACGGCGACGACGTGCCGGGCCAGCGCCGCGACGAGCCGGCGTCGCGCGGCCGGGTCGAGCGAGGACGCCAGCCGCGACTTGCCCGAGACGCCGTCGCGCAGCGGCACCAGCGCGATCGTGCGGACGGGGGCGGGGCCGTCCGGTGCGCTCATCCGAGGGCGAGCAGGTCGTGGGCGAGGCGCTCGCGGCCGGCGGCTCCGCCCATGATCGTGTCGGTGACGAGCACCTCGACCCCCAGCTCGCGGATCGGGCCGGCCAGGTCGGCGTCGGCGTCGTCCACGACCATGACGTCGACCAGGTCCGCGTACAGCCGGGCCACCCCCAGCGCGGACACCTCGTGCCCCAGCGTCTCGAGGATCTGCGCCGCCGGGCCCTTGATCGCCTGCCCGCCGACGATCGGGCTCACGGCCACGCGCCGTGCGGGCGAGGCCAGGACGGCGTCGCGCACCCCGGGCACGGCCAGCACCGGCTCCACCGACAGGAACGGGTTGGACGGCGCGACCACGAGCAGGTCGGCGCGCGCGATCGCGTCGAGCACCCCGGGCGCGGGCCTGGCTGCGGCGACGCCGTCGAGCTCGATCCCCAGCACCGCGTCGGCGTGCTGCCGCCGCACGAAGTACTCCTGGAACGCGACCCGGCCGGACGGCGTGTCGACGAGCGTGCGCAGCCGGTCGTCGGTCACCGGCAGCAGGCGGGCGTGCACGCCCAGCGACGCCGCGAGCCGTGCCGTGACGGCGTGCAGCGGCTGCCCCTCGCGCAGCGCGGCCGTGCGCACCACGTGCGTGGCGAGGTCCCGGTCGCCCAGCGTGAACCACGTGTCCTCGCCGAGCCGGGCGAGCTGGTCGAGCGTCGTGTACGTCTCGTCGGTCAGCCCCCAGCCGCGGGTCTCGTCGTTCAGGCCGGCGAGCGTGTACATGACCGTGTCGAGGTCGGGGGAGACGAGCAGGCCGTGCCGCTCGGTGTCGTCGCCGACGTTCACGACGACGGTGAGGCCGTCGTCGGGCGCCGGGGCGCCGTCGTCGGGCAGGGCGAGGGCGAGGCCGTGCGCCAGGCGGGCGCCGCCGACCCCGCCGGCGAGAAGGGTGACGCGTGTGCTCACCCGACGAGCCTACGGTCCTCGTGGACCGACGTGGGCGGAGGTGGACGTGCAGGATGGGGGCATGGCCGTCTTCGCTTTCTCCGTCGCCCCGCTCGGCGCGGGCGAGTCCGTCGCGGACTCCGTCGCCGCCGCCGTCCGCATCGTCCGCGAGTCCGGGCTCCCCACCCGCACCACCGCGATGTTCACCGAGATCGAGGGGGACTGGGACGAGGTGATGCCGGTGATCCAGCGCGCCACGGAGGCGGTGGGCGCGGGCGGGCACCGGGTGTCGCTGGTGCTCAAGGCGGACATCCGGCCCGGGTACACCGGGCAGCTGGACGCGAAGGTCGCGCGCGTCGAGGAGCGGCTCGCCGACGACGGCGGCACCGGGCACGCGTAGCCCCGCGGCACGTCGCCGGACCTCTCCGCGGGCGGCCTGTTGCGCCGACGCGCGCCTGGGAGCCCGCTGTGGTACACGCCACGCCGCAAGGGCCTTAGGCTTGCCCCGGGATCCGGCCGCCGGGGTCGGGTCCGATCCAGGAGTGGTGTGCAATGCCCCTGTTCGAGGTCGATGCCCAGAGGCCCCTCCTCGTCCAGTCCGACCGGTCGCCCGCAGCAAGCGCGCAGGGGGTCGGGACCACCGCCCACCGGGTGGTGGACAGCCATATCGACGGCCTGCTCGGCGAGCAGATCTTCCCGGTGAGTCCCGGCGTCGGCCCGGACGAGCCGCACCTGCTCGCCCTCGACGCGACCGGCTCGCCCGTCGTCGTCGAGCTCGTCGCCGACCTCGACCGCGCCGCCCTCACCCGCGCGCTGGACCACGCCGGAGCCGCCGGCCGACTGACGCGCGGCGTCCTCGCCGAGCGGTACCACGGCGGGCCGTCGGCGTTCCACCGCGACGTCGCGGCGTTCTACGACAGCGTGCCCATCACCCGGTCGCAGCCGGGCCGCAGCAGCGCGCGGCTCATCGTCATCTGCCAGGAGGCGAGCGAGGAGATCCTCAACGCCGTCGACTTCCTGCGTCAGCCCACCATGCCCGTCGAGGTGCTGAAGATGGGCGTGGTGCACAGCGCGGACGGGCGCCGCTTCGTGGACGTCTCGCCGCTGGTGATCCACCCCGCGTCCGCGCCGTCGGCCCCGAGCCTGTCCGCGCCCGCCGCCCCGGCGGCGCCGACGGACACCGTCGCCGCGTCCGACGACGACGCCGCGCGGGCGTCCGACGCGCCCGACCGCGTCGACCCCGAGACCTTCGCCGAGGGCGTGGCCGTCGGGCTCGCGCTGGGCGGGAAGATGCCCGCCACGGTGCAGGCGCCTCGCGACAGGGCGGAGTCGGCGGCCCCGCCGTCGCGGACCCGCCGCCGGGCCGCGCGCCCGCGGTCGGCCGAGGCCGGCCCGTCGGATGCCGCGCTCCCCGGAGGCCCGCTACCCGTCCCGGCCGCCGAGCCCCTGCCGCCCGTGCCGGCCCCGCACGCTCCCGTGCCTCCGTCGTCCTCGTCGCCGATCCCGGCGCCCGCCCCGAGCCGCGCAACGGGTCTCGACGACGACCGCGACATCACCCGCGAGCGGCCGCCGCTCCCCGACGGAGCCCCGCGCCGCCGCTCGCGCTCGGACCGCTTCACGTCGCGACCGGAGCTCGACGTGCCGTCGCCGGACCTCGGTCGGCAGGACGTCGGTCGGCAGGACTTCGGTCGGCAGGACTTCGGTCAGGCGTTCGCGGAGGTCGCCGCCCCCGCGTTCGACCTGCCGGTGCCGGAGCCGCGCTGGTCCGGCGTCGAGGACGACCTCCCCCGCCTGCAGGTGCCGCCGCTCGAGCCGCCGCGTCTGCGCACGCCGCCGTCGGACCCGTTGGAGCTCGGCTGGACGCCCGCGCCGCACGACCACGGCTACGACCCGCTCACGTCGCCCGTCCCGCCGCCGCCGGAGCCGCTCGCGGCGTCCGGGTCGTGGGCGCCGCCCGCCGCGGGCGACGACGAGGTGGACCCGGACCTCGTCGCCCTGGCCGGCACGCTGGTGCACCCGACGACGATCGTGTGGTCGCGCCCGCGACGCCGCCAGTACTTCGAGGCCGTGCTGCACCAGGACGGCGCCATCCAGCTCGCCGACGGCTCCCGCTACTGGCACCCGGACCACGCGGCGTCCGCCGCCTCGGGCTCGCCCACCGCCGACGGGTGGAGCGTCTGGCGCCTCGGCGCCGAGGGCCCGACCCTGATGGACGCCTTCCGGCACCGCTTCGCCTGAGCCTGGGGGCTGTTGTGAGCGTGACGTTGGCCCTGTTTCGGTTGCGAAACAGGGCCAAGATCACGCTCACAACAGTGCGGGGTCAGGGCAGGACGACGATCTTGCCGGTCTGCTCGCCGGCCGCGAGACGCGCCAGCCCCTCGCCGACCCGCGCGAGCGGTACCACCGAGTCGATGACGGGCCGCACGCCGGTGCGGGCGACGAACCGGGTCAGCGCGGCCAGGTCGTCGCGCGAACCCATCGTCACGCCCTGCACCCGGATCTCGTTGAAGAAGACGCGGGTCAGCTCGGCGGGCGGGGCGTCGCCCGACGTCGCGCCGCAGACGACGATCGTGCCGCCCGGCCGCACGGAGCGCACCGAGTGCGCCCAGGTGGCCTGACCGACGGACTCGATCACCGCGTCCACACGGGCCGGCACGCGGGCGCCCGTCTCGACGGCGTGCGCCGCGCCCAGCTCCAGCGCGCGCTCCCGGCGCTCCGCGGAGCGCGAGGTCACCGTCACCTCCAGGCCGGCCGCGGCGCCGAGCACGATCGCCGCGGAGGCGACGCCGCCGCCCGCGCCCTGCACCAGCACCCGGTCGCCGGGGGCGAGGCCGGCGGCGCCGAACAGCATCCGGTAGGCGGTGAGCCAGGCGGTCGGGAGGCACGCGGCCTCCTCCGACGACAGGTCGTCGGGGAGGGGCACCAGGTTGTGGGTCGGCACCGCGACGTACTCCGCCAGCGTGCCGGGGTAGTGCTCCGACAGCAGGGTGCGTCGCTCGGTGGGCCCGACGCCGTGCCCGTCGGCCCCGATCACGCCGTGCAGGAGCACCGGCGTGCCGTCCGCGGCCGTGCCCGCGGCGTCGGTGCCGAGGATCATCGGGAGCTGCTCGGGCCGCAGGCCCACGCCGCGCAGCGACCACAGGTCGTGGTGGTTGAGCGTCGCGGCGCGCACCCGCACGGTGGTCCAGTTCTCCCGCGGCTCGGGCTCGGGGCGTTCACCCACCTCGAGGCCGTCGAGGGGGGAGTCGGGCGAGAACCGGGCGACGGTGGCGGCGAGCATGCGTCCCAACCTACTGTCCCGCCCTCCTGGTGGTCGGCCCGCGCGGACGGACCTGGAGGTCGGGGCCGGAGATGCCCTAGGTTGTCCGCCATGCCTACCGGTGGGGTCGAGGAAGAGCTGGCCGCGGCGCGCGCGGCCGTCGTCGAGCACGCGCAGCAGTCGGCGCGGCGTCAGGTCGCGGGCCGGGAGCTCGCCGCGGCGGAGGAGGCTCTGGCGGACGCGCGGGCCTCGCTCGCCGACGAGGCGGCCGACGTCGCGCGGCTGGAGTCCCTGAGCCTCGCGCGCGTGTGGGCGGGGCTGCGCGGCGACCGCGCGCAGCGCCTCGACGCCGAGCGCGCCGAGCAGCAGGCCGCGGAGTACGTCGCCGCGACGGCGGAGGCGCGGCGGGACGCCGCGGAGCGCGAGGTGCGCGCCGTCGACGCCGGTCTGGCGGCGCTCGGCGACGTGCGGGCCCGGTGGCGCACCGCGCTCGCGGCGAAGGAGGAGTGGGTGCACGGCGCGGGCGGCCCCGGGGCGGCCGAGCTGGCCGCGGTGGCCGAGCAGGTGGGCGGGTGGCGTGCCCAGCAGGTCGAGATCGATCAGGCCCAGGCGGCCGCCGAGCGGGCCGCGCGGGCGCTGGCCGCGGCGGAGGTCGAGCTGCGCGGCGCCGACGGCTGGTCCACCTACGACACGTTCTTCGACGGCGGCATGCTCGCGAGCATGGTCAAGCACGACAAGATGGACCGCGCCGCGGGCCTGCTGCGTGAGGCGGACGGGGCGCTGCGGCACCTCACCGTCGAGCTGGGCGACCTCGGCGAGCAGGGGGTCGGCGGGGTCGGCGTCGACGGGCTCACCCGCACGCTCGACGTCTGGTTCGACAACATCTTCACCGACTGGTCGGTGCGGAACCGGATCGCCGAGGCGCGCGAACGCGTCGCGGCGGCGAGCCGCGCCGTCCACGGGGTCCGGCAGCGCCTCGCCGAGCGGTCCGCGGCAGCCGAGGCGGAGCTCGCGGCGCTCGCCGCCCGGCGGGAGAGCCTGCTCGTCGCGTGACGGTCGCCGTCAGGGGGCGCCGACGTCGAACATCCAGGTGATGCCGTACCGGTCGGTCACCTGGCCGTAGAAGTCGCCCCACGGCGCCTTGTCGAACGGCATCGCGTCGCTGCCGCCCTCGGCCAGCTTCGCGTACGCGCCCGCGACGTAGTCGTAGTCCTCCGGCCCGCCGGTCAGCGCGACGGTGACGCCGCTGGTGGGTGCGACGTACGGCATCATCGAGCCGGTGTCGGCGGCCATGAGCGTGAGGCCGGACGGCGTCTCGAGCTGGCCGTGCATGACGAGGTCCTTGTCGGAGTCCGCGATCGGCATGCCCGAGTCGGCCGGCATCCCGCCGAACGTGCTGACGTCGAGCTCGCCGCCGAGCACCGACCGGTAGAACTCGAGGGCCTCGCGGGCCTGGTTCTTGAAGCTGAGATACGGGTTGAGCCGGACCATGGGGGCCTCCAGCAGCGCTGCGGAGTGGCTGGCCGCGCGGGTCGGCGGCCGGTCACCACGCTAGGCACGGCCCCTGACACACGCGCGGGCGGCGGGCACCGCGGGCCGGCGGCGGGTCCCCTCAGAGCATGTCGAGCGGCACGGGGCCGCTGGGCGGCGGGAACGCGGCGTCGAGCTCGGCGAGGTCCTCGGCCCCGAGGCGAAGGTCGCGAGCCGCGGCGTTCTCGCGCACGTGCGCGGCGGACCCGGACCGCGGGATCGCGACGACGCCCTCTCCCGCCAGCACCCACGCGAGCGCGACCTGCGCCGGGGTGGCGCCGTGCCGCCGGGCGACCTTCCGCAGCGCGGGGTCGCCGAGGATGCGCCCCTGCTCCACCGGCGAGTAGGCCATGGCCGCGAGGCCGCGCTCCCGGAGGATGGGGAGCAGGTCGTGCTCCGGCCCACGCCGGGACAGGTTGTAGAGCACCTGGTCGGTCTGGCACGCGCTGCCCAGCCCGCCGGCGATGCCGTCGAGCTCCCGCAGGTCGTCGACGTCGAGGTTGCTGACGCCCCAGCCGAGCACGTCGCCCGCCTGCACCAGCGCGTCGAGGGCGGCCGCCGTCTCCGCCAGCGGCACCCCGCCGCGCCAGTGCAGCAGGTAGAGGTCGAGCCGGTCGGTGCCGAGGCGGCGCAGGCTGGCCCGGCACGCCGCGACCGTGCCGCGGGCGTCGGCGTTCCACGGGTACACCTTGCTGACCAGGACGACGTCGTCGCGTCGTCCGGCGACGGCCTCGCCCACCAGCTCCTCGGCCGCGCCCTCGCCGTACATCTCGGCCGTGTCGATCAGGGTGAGGCCCAGATCGAGGCCGGTGCGCAGCGCGGCCAGCTCGTCGGCGCGGCGGGACGGCGTCTCGCCGAGGAACCAGGTGCCCTGGCCCAGCGCGGGGACCGCGCGACCGTCGGGCAGCGTGACGGTGGTGGTCATACGCCGATCATGCCCCGGCCTCGTCCTCCTCGACGCTCGCGCCGGCGAGGAAGTCGGCGACGATGGGCCCGAGCTGGTCGAACTCGATGAGGAAGCCGTCGTGGCCGAAGTCGGACGTGACGATGCGCAGCGGTTCCGCCCCCGGCACCCAGGCGGCGATGCGGCCCGCCTGCTCCGGCGGGAACAGCCGGTCGGAGTCCACCGCCACGACCAGCGCGCGGGCCGTGATCTGCGACAGCGCCGACTCGACGCCGCCGCGGTCGCGGCCCAGGTCGTGGCTCAGCATCGACTCGGTGAGCACGAGGTAGGAGTTGGCGTCGAAGCGCCGGGCGAGCTTGTCCCCGTGGTGGTCGAGGTACGACTGCACGGCGTACCGGCCGTCCTCGAGCGGGTCCTCGCCGCCCTGGGGCAGCCGCCCGAACCGGACGTCGAGCTCGGCCGCCGTCCGGTACGTCGTGTGCGCGATCTGACGGGCGATGGCGAGCCCGGTGTCCGGGCCGTCGCCGTCGGCGGCGTCGTAGTAGTCGCCGCCGCGCCAGCGCGGGTCCGCCCGGATCGCGCCGAGCTGCGGGTGCGCCCACGCGATCTGGTCGCCCGACGTCTGCGCCGTCGTCGCGATGGCGGCGATACCGTCCACCGCGATCCCGGCCTCGGGGCCGAGCAGCGCCCACTCCAGCACGCGGAGCCCGCCCATCGACGCCCCGACGACCAGCGACCAGCGCTCGACGCCGAGCTGCCGGGCGAGCTCGATCTCCGCGGCCACCTGGTCGCGCGTGGTGATGCGGGGGAAGCGCCCGCCCCACGGCCGCCCGTCGGGGGCGGTGGACGCCGGCCCCGTGGTGCCCTGGCAGCCGCCCAGCACGTTGGGCGCGACGACGAAGTACCGGTCGGTGTCGACGGGGGCGCCGGGGCCGATCATGTCGGCCCACCAGCCGGCGGTCGGCTGCCCCGGCCCTGCGGGGCCGGTGACGTGCGCGTCGCCGGTCAGCGCGTGCAGCACGAGGACGGCGTTGGTGCCGTCGGGGGCCAGCTCGCCCCACGTCTCGTAGGCCACCCGCACGTCGGGCAGCACGCCGCCCGCCTCGAGCTCGACCGCGCCGACGTCGACGAACGCCCGGTCGGCGGCCGGGTCGCCCTCGCGCCACGCGCCGGAGGCCGGCACCGGCGGCTTGACGCGGTCCCGCGAGACCGGCGTGGGGCGGACGGTGGGGGCGGCCTGGTGGCGGCCGCCCACCGACGGCACGGTGGCGGCGACGCCGCCCCCGCACCGCGCGGAAGGGCCGGGCACCGCGGTCACGCGGCGGCCTCGTCGTCCGACGTCGTGCCGCCCGCGACCACGTCCGCCGCCGCGGCGAAGCCGAGCTCGAGGTCGGCGAGGATGTCCTGGATCCCCTCGAGGCCGACCGCGAGCCGCACCAGGGCCGGCGTCACGCCGGACTGCGCCTGCGCCTCCGGGGTGAGCTGCGCGTGGGTGGTCGACGCCGGGTGGATGACCAGCGACCGCACGTCGCCGATGTTCGCGACGTGCGAGTGCAGCTGCAGCGCCGAGACGAACGCGCGGCCCGCGGCGTTCGCGAGCTCCGGGTCGGCGACGTCGAGCTCGAACGCGATCACCGCGCCGGCGCCCTTCGGCGCGTACTTCCGGGCGTTCTCGTGCCACGGCGACGAGGGGAGGCCGGCGTAGTGCACGAGGCGCACGTCGGCGCGCCCCTCGAGCCACTCGGCCACGGTCTGCGCGTTGGCGACGTGCCGCTCCACGCGCAGCGACAGGGTCTCGAGGCCCTGCGCGAGCAGGAAGGCGTTGAACGGGGCGACGGCGGGGCCGAGGTCGCGCAGCAGCTGGACGCGCGCCTTGAGCACGAACGCGAGGTTGGCGCCGAGCGCGGAGCCCACGCCGAGGTCGCGGGCGTAGACGAGGCCGTGGTAGCTCTCGTCCGGCTGGTTGAAGCCGGGGAAGCGCTCGGGCTGCGCGGCGTAGTCGAAGGTGCCTCCGTCGACGATGACGCCGCCGATGGCCGCGCCGTGCCCGCCGAGGTACTTCGTGGCCGAGTGCACGACGACGTCCGCGCCGTGCTCGATCGGGCGCACCAGGTACGGGGTGGCGATCGTGTTGTCCACGATGAGCGGCACGCCCACCTCGTGGGCGACGGTCGAGACGGCGGCGATGTCCAGCACGTCCGCGCGCGGGTTGGGGATGGTCTCGGCGAAGAAGGCCTTGGTGGTCGGCCGGGCCGCCGCGCGCCAGGACTCGGGGTCGTGCGGGTCGTCGACGAACGTCGTCTCGATGCCGAGCCTCGGCAGCGTGTGGCGCAGCAGGTTGTAGGTGCCGCCGTACAGGCTGGGGCTGGCGACGACGTGGTCGCCGGCCTGCGCGACGTTGAGGATCGCGAGCGTC
Source organism: Isoptericola nanjingensis (assembly GCF_050311635.1). Taxonomy (NCBI): domain Bacteria; kingdom Bacillati; phylum Actinomycetota; class Actinomycetes; order Micrococcales; family Promicromonosporaceae; genus Isoptericola; species Isoptericola nanjingensis. Next base: position 303,753 of record NZ_JBNOZL010000009.1, read on the forward strand.
TCGGCGGCCTGCCCGGACGCGACGAGCAGCGCGCCGACGCCGCCCTCGAGGTCGGCGATGCGTGCCTCGACGGCCTCCTGCGTGGGGTTGCCGATGCGGGTGTAGATGGGGCCGAGGTCGGCGAGCGCGAAGCGGTCGGCGGCGACGTCGGCGCTGGGGAACTCGAACGAGGTGGTCTGGTAGATCGGCAGCGCGCGGGCCCCGGTGACGGGGTCCGGGGTCTGGCCGGCGTGGATCTGGCGGGTCTCGAAGGTCCAGCTGGAGGTCATGACGTGCTCCTGGGCGGTGTCGGGCGCGGTTCGGGCTCGGTCGGCGGTGATCGGGCCGCGGCGGGAACCAGGAGGCCTGCGCGTCTGGGGCGGGCCGCGGCGGTCGGCTGCGCACGCGGAGCGGATGGCTGGGTCGACGAGCGGCCGCAGGCAGGCGAACGTGCGCGGTGGTCAGCGGCACATTCGACGGGTCATGCGGACGACCGTAGCCCGGCGGCGTAGCGCGCGACACCCGTGTCTCGCCATTCGGGACCAGAATATGGACGGCGTGTCGGCTTGCATGGCGTGTCCTGCGCGCACTCTCCGGTGGCGCTCCTGGTCGGCCGGGGTGAGTCTGGGCGAGGTTGCCCGGAGCGCGCCCGCCGGCGCGTCAGCCCACGGAGGAGCAGACCATGCCTCGCACCCGCCGTGCCGCCAGGGTCACGTCGTGGACCGTCGTCGTGCTGCTCGCCTGCACGCCCGTCGTCGCCGGCGGGGTCGCGTGGGCGGAGCCCCCGTCCGACGACGACGTCGCGGCCGCGCACGCCGCGGCGGACGCCGCCGCCCTCGACGTCACCGGCGCCCAGGCGCGGCTGGACGCGATCCGCGCCGAGCTCGGGCGCGCCGAGGCGGCGGTCCAGACCGCCGCCGAGGACTACGCGGAGGCCCGCGAGGCGCTCGCCGCCGCGAAGCGCGGGACGGCGGAGGCGCGCGAGCGGGCCGACCGCGCCCAGCAGGCCGAGGACGATGCCCGGGGGACGCTCGCGGAGGCGTACCGCACCACGGCGCGCGCGAACGAGAACGGTCTCGGGCCGCTCGACGTCGTCACCGGGGCGCGCGAGGTCGGCGACGTCGTGTCGACCGAGGCCGCGCAGCGCGCGGTGGACCGGAAGGTCGCGGGCGCGCTCGCCCGGCAGGCGGACGTGCGTTCCGCGGCGCGCAACGCCGACGCCCGCTGGCAGGCCGCCCGCGCCGCGCAGCAGGAGGCCAGCGCGGCGGCCGAGGCCGCCTTCGCCACCGCGCGGCGCGCGGCCGACGACCTCACCGCCCGCACCGCCGCGGCCGAGGACGAGCGCGACCGCCTGTTCACGCGGCTGGCCGACCTGCGCAGCACCAGCGTGGAGCTCGAGCGGCAGCGCGAGGCCGACCGTCAGGAGAAGGTCGTCGCCGCGCGCGAGGCCGCCGCGCGGGACCGTGCCGAGGACGCCTCGTCGTCGGGCGGTTCGTCGGGCGCGTCCGACGGGACCGCCGACCGGGCGGACGCCGCCGGGCAGGCCGGACCGGAACCCGAGCGCCCGCGGTCCGGGGGCACGGACGGCGCGCGGGCCGACGCCGAGCGGGCGGCCGAGCCCGACCCGCAGCCGCCGCGCACCCGCGAGCCCGCCCCGGACCCGGCGCCGCGGCCCGACCCGAAGCCGGACCCGAGGCCCGTGCCCCCGCCGGTCAGCGGCGTCGGCCAGGGCAGCGCCGCGCAGGGCCGCGAGGCGCTGGCGTGGGCGCGCTCGAAGATCGGCACGGCCTACCAGTGGGGCGGCGACGGCAACCCGGGCTACGACTGCTCCGGCCTGACGTCGGGCGCGTGGAACGCGGCGGGCGTGTGGATCACCCGCACGTCGCGGTCGCAGTACCTCACGGTCGGCAAGGTCTCCTACGACCGGATGCGCCCCGGCGACCTGATCTTCTACGCCAACGACACGTCCGACCCGTCGACCATCCGGCACGTGGCGATCTACGCCGGCGGCGGGATGATGGTCGAGGCCCCGCGCCCCGGCATCGACGTCCGCGAGACCCCGGTCCGCTGGGACGAGGTCATGCCGTACGCCGGCCGCCCGTAGGGGTTGTGAGCGGGCGTTTGGCCCCGATTCTTCGAGAATCGGGGCCAAACGCCCGCTCACAACGGTGGGGGTCAGGGGCGCAGCAGCACCTTGGTGGCGCGGCGCTCGTCCATCGCGGCGTAGGCCTCGGCGACGTCGGCGAGCGGCAGCTCCAGGTCGAAGACCTTGCCGGGCACGATCGCCCCGGACAGGACCTCGGGCAGCAGCGTCTCCATGTAACGGCGGGCGGACGCCATGCCGCCGCCGATGGTGACGTTGCGGTCGAACAGGCGCCGCACGCTCAGCTCGGGGCCGCCGTTCGGGACCCCGACGAAGCCGACGCGGCCGCCGCCGCGCACGACGTCGAGCGCGGTGTCCATCGACTGCTTGGTGCCGACGCACTCGAGCGCCGCGTCCGCCAGGTCGCCGCCGAGCAGGTCGCGCACGGCCGCGAGGCCCTCCTCGCCGCGCTCGGCGACGACGTCGGTGGCGCCGAACTCGCGGGCCAGGGCGGCCCGGTCGTCGTGGCGGCTCATGGCGACGATCCGCTCCGCGCCCAGGAGGCGCGCGCCGATCACGCCGGACAGCCCGACGGCGCCGTCGCCGACCACGACGACGGTGTCGCCCGCGGAGACGCCCGCGGAGAACGCCGCGTGGTACCCGGTGGACATGACGTCGGCGAGGGTGAGCAGGTGCGGCACCAGCCCCGCGGCCTCGAGCTCGGCCTCCGGCCGGCCCACGGGGAAGAGGGAGTGCTGCGCGAGCGGGATGCGCACGCGCTCGCCCTGGGCGCCGTCGACCGGGTTCCCCCAGCGGTCGGTGGAGCCGAAGCCGGTGACGAGGTCGCAGGCCGCGGGGTAGCCCGCCCGGCAGGCCTGGCACTCGCCGCAGCTCATGGTGAACGGCAGGATCACGAAGTCGCCGACCCGCGCCGACGTCACGTCGGCGCCGAGATCCTCGACCACGCCCACCAGCTCGTGGCCGATGGGGCGCGGCCGCTTCACGGTCGTGACGCCGCGGTACGGCCACAGGTCGGAGCCGCACACGCAGGCGGCGACGACGCGGACCACCGCGTCGCCCGGGGTGAGGATCTTCGGGTCCGGGCGGTCCTCGACGCGGACGTCGCGGGGCCCGTGGATGACGGCTGCACGCATGGGTTCACGGTAGACGCCTCCGCACGGTCCGGGGACGACGACGGCGCCGCACCCCCGGTGGGGCGCGGCGCCGTCGCGGTGCCGGGCGGTCAGTGACCGTCGTAGTAGCCGGTGTCCTTGGCGCGCTGGAAGGAGCGCTCGATCTCGGCCTCGGCGTCGGCGCGGCCCACCCAGTGGGCGCCCTCGACGGACTTGCCGGGCTCGAGGTCCTTGTAGACCTCGAAGAAGTGCTGGATCTCCAGGCGGTGGAAGTCGGAGACGTCGTCGATGTCCTGCCGCCACGCGGCGCGCTGGTCACCGAGCGGCACGCAGAGCACCTTGTCGTCGCCGCCGGCCTCGTCGCGCATGCGGAACATGCCGAGCGCGCGGCAGCGGATCAGGCAGCCGGGGAACGTGGGCTCCTCCAGCAGCACGAGCGCGTCCAGCGGGTCGCCGTCCTCGCCGAGGGTGCCCTCGATGAACCCGTAGTCGTCCGGGTAGCGGGTCGAGGTGAAGAGCATGCGGTCGAGGCGGATGCGACCGGTCTCGTGGTCGACCTCGTACTTGTTCCGCTGGCCCTTCGGGATCTCGATCGTGACGTCGAACTCCACTGTTCCTCCATGCTCGGGACGTGCTCGGGGAGATGCTTCGGACATGCTCGCTGCGGGCATGCTCGGTGCGGACGCCCTGTCAAAGTGTGCCATGCGCGGGCACGCCCGCCCGGTCCGGTGCGGCGGCGTCGAACCGCGGACGGACGTGGGAAGATACGCACGGAGCGCGCCACGGGGTCCGGGCTGTGACGATGCTCACGGACGGCTCCCGGACGACTCACGGACGACTCACGGGGCGCGGGAGGACGACATGGGGTGGCGGGCCAGCGTCGGCGCCACCGTCACGACAGTGGTCGTGCTCTTCAGCGGCTATCTCGTGGCGGACGCCCTCGACGTCGTCCCGGGCATGCTCACCACGGCGCCCCCGCCCGCACCGGCGGCCCCCTTCCCGACGGCGCCCGGCGCCACCACCGGCCCGACCCCCGAGCGCTCGCTGCCCGACCTGCCCTCCGACGCGCCGGAGCCCGCGGCGTCCGCCGTCGGCAAGCTCGTCACCGGGCTGACGAAGGACGACCGCCTGGGCAAGCGGGTCGGCGCCGTCGTCGTCGACGCCGCGTCCGGCGAGACGCTCGGCGCGGCCGCCCCGGACCGGCCGATGATCCCCGCCTCCACGCAGAAGCTCTTCACGGCCGTGGCCGCGCTCGCCGGCCCGGGCGGCGACACGACGCTCCCGACGACGGCGGTGCTCGACGACGAGACGCGCCTCGTGCTGGTGGGCGGCGGCGACATGATGCTCGCGGCCGGCTCCGGCGACCCCGACGCGGTGAACGGCCGTGCGGGCCTGGGCGACCTCGCGGACCAGGTGGCCGCGCAGGTGCTCGACGCCGGGCAGGACACGGTGACCCTCGGCCTGGACGACACGCTGTTCTCGGGCCCGGCCGTGCCCGCCGACGTGCCCGCCGCGGACGTCAGGGACGGCTACACCGCCCCGGTCGCCGCCCTCGCCGTCGACGTCGCACGCACCACGGACGAGGAGTACGCGCCGCGCGAGAAGGATCCGGCGATGGCGGCCGCACGCACGTTCGCGAAGGCGTTGGAGAAGCGGGGCGTCGCCGTGCGCGGCGAGGTCTCCCGCGAGGAGGCGCCGTCGTCGGCGCGCGAGGTCGGCCGGGTGGAGTCCGCGCCGCTGCGCGACGTCGTCGGCGACATGCTGCGCCGCTCGGACAACACCATCACGGAGGTCGTGGGCCGCATCGTGGCGCTCGACGCCGGCGAGCCCGGCACCGGCGCGGCGGCGATCGAGGCCGTGACCGCGCAGGTCGAGGAGCTCGGCGTCGACATGGACGGCGCCAGGCTCGTGGACCTGTCCGGGCTGGGTCGCGGGTCGCGGGCGACGCCCAGCCAGCTCGCCGCGGTGCTGACTCTCGCCGTGGACCCCGACCACCCCGAGCTGCGCGACGTCGCCGACGGCCTCGCCGTCGCGGGCCTGAACGGCACCCTGCACGACCGCTACCCGACGTCGAACCCCGGCCGCGGCTACGTCAACGGCAAGACGGGGAGCCTGCCGAAGGTCACGGGCCTGGCCGGCACCGTCGTCACGGCCGACGACCGGCTCCTGGTGTTCGTGACGCTCGCGGACAAGGTGCCCGAGGGCGGTTCCGCCGGCGCGCGGGTGATCTTCGACGACTTCGCGGGGAAGCTCGCCGACTGCGGCTGCCGGTAGGCCCCGTCGACGCCGGCGGTACGCCCGGCGATGGTTACCGTGGTCCCGTGACCACGCCAGCCCCCGCCGCCGAGCCCCTGCTGGACTGGACGGCGGCGGCGCAGATCGCCGGGCGGCTCGCGCGCCCGGGCGCCACGGCCCCCCGCGACGACCTCGACGCCCTGGTCGCCGGGCTGCGCTCCGCGGCCGGGGACGCCGTCGGGCACGTGCTGGAGGTCACGGGTATGACGCCGGCGACGCCGCGCGCGGAGGGCGTGCTCGGCGACGTGCACGTGGTGGACCGGGCCGGCTGGGCCCGCGCCAACGCGCAGTCGATGCGGGCCATGACCGACCCCGTGATGGCGGTGCTGGCCGGGGAGATGCCGGCCACGTCGTCGGCGGCGCGGCTGGCCGGGGCGGCGGAGGTCGGAGGCCTGCTCGCGCTGCTGTCGGGCCGCGTGCTCGGGCAGTTCGACCCGTACGGTGCCGGCCACGCCCCCGGTCACGGCCGGCTGCTCCTCGTGGCGCCCAACGTGCTGCAGGTCGAGCGGGCGCTCGGGCTGCGCCCCGGGGACTTCCGCCTGTGGGTGTGCCTGCACGAGCAGACGCACGCCCTCCAGTTCGCCGCGGCGCCGTGGCTCGCCGACCACCTGGTGGGGCGCGTCGGCGACCTGATGAGCGGCGTCACCCGCGGCTCGGTCGCGATGGCGCACGCCCCGCTGCGGGAGAAGGCCGCGGTGGTCGGCCGCACCGTGCTGCGGGCGGTGCGCGGCGAGCTCGTCACCCCGCTCGACGGCATCCTCGGACCCGAGCAGCGGCGCGAGCTCGAGGAGATCACCGCCGTCATGGCCCTGCTCGAGGGGCACGCCGACGTGATGATGGACGCCGTCGGGCCGCGCGTCGTGCGCTCCGTGCGCACCATCCGCGCCCGGTTCGAGAAGCGGCGCGACGGCGAGGGAGCGCCCGCGCTGGACGTCGTGCTGCGGCGCGTGCTCGGCATGGACGCCAAGCTCGCGCAGTACCGCGACGGCGCCGCGTTCGTCCGGGCCGTCGAGGAGCGGGTCGGGCGGGACGGGCTCAACGCCGTCTGGTCGGGACCCGGGTTCCTGCCGTCCGCCCGCGAGATCGCCGACCCGCGCGCCTGGGTGCGCCGCGTGCACGGCTGACGACGGGCGGACGACATGGCCCGTGTCGACCCGGCGCTCGCGGCGGCCCGCGCGGCCGTGCGGGCCGAGCTGGCGGACCTCACGCGCGACGGCGCGCTGTCGGCGGGCGACCTGGTGCTCGTCGCGTGCTCCGGCGGCGCGGACAGCCTCGCGCTGGCGGCGGCCGCGGCGCTCGAGGGGCCGCGGGTGGGCCGGTCGGTGCGCTCGGCCGGGTTCGCGGTGCGGGTCGGGGCGGTCGTCGTGGACCACGGGATGCAGGAGGGCTCGGACGTGGTGGCGGCCGCGGCGGCCGCGCGCTGCCGCGACCTCGGCCTCGACCCGGTGCTGGTGCGTCGGGTCCGGGTGGACGCCGGCCCGGGCGCGGACGGCCCGGAGGGTGCCGCCCGCGCCGCCCGGTACGCCGCGCTCGACGGCGTGGCCGACGAGACCGGGGCCGTCGCCGTCCTGCTCGGCCACACGCTCGACGACCAGGCGGAGTCCGTGCTGCTCGGGCTGGCGCGGGGGAGCGGGGCGCGGTCGCTGGCGGGGATGCCCCGGCGCCGGGGCCGCTACCGCCGGCCGTTCCTCGGCCTGCGCCGTGCGCAGACCGAGGCGGTGTGCGCCGCCGTCGGCGTCGACTTCTGGACCGACCCCACCAACCTGATGCCCGACGGCGCGGAGGGCGTCGACGGCGAGGGCGGCGCCGCCGTGCCCGCCCGCACGCGGGTGCGTGCCGCCGTCGTGCCGGTGCTGGAGGACGCGCTGGGGCCGGGCGTCGTCGAGTCGCTCGCGCGCACCGCCGGCCAGCTGCGCGCCGACGCCGACGCGCTCGACGCCCTGGCCGCCGACCTGCTCGCCGCGGCCACCCTCCCCACCGGCGAGCTGTCGGACGTCCAGCCCACCGGGGCGCACCAGGCCTCTGACCGCACCCTGGTGCTCGACGTCGGCCCCCTCGCGGAGGCGCACGCCGCGCTGCGTCGTCGTGCCCTGCGGTCGGCGGCGCTGGCCGTCGGCTGCCCACCCGGAGCGACGACGGCGCGGCACGTGGACGCGCTGGACGCGCTCGTCGTCTCGTGGCGTGGGCAGGGAGACGTCCACCTGCCGGGCGACGCCCGAGCGCTCCGCGCGTGTGGCAGGCTCTACCTGCGCCCCGCCGAGCCGCACCCCGCCGGGGCGGCGCACCCCCCAGCCCCAACCCCGCCCCTCGAGGAGTGACCGTGGACCAGTCGGACGTCGAAGGCGACCTCGCCAACATCCTGCTCACCGAGGAGCAGATCGGCAGCAAGCTCGACGAGATCGCCGCACGGATCGACGCGGACTACGCGGGCCAGGACCTGCTGCTCGTCGGCGTGCTCAAGGGCGCCGTCATGGTCATGGCGGACCTCGCGCGCCGCCTGCACCACCCGGTGCAGATGGACTGGATGGCGGTGTCCTCGTACGGGTCGGGCACCAAGTCGTCCGGCGTCGTGCGCATCCTCAAGGACCTCGACGCCGACCTCACGGGCCGCAACGTGCTCATCGTCGAGGACGTCATCGACTCCGGGCTCACGCTCTCGTGGCTCGTCGCGAACCTGCGGTCCCGCGGCCCGGCGTCGGTGGAGATCGCCACCATGCTCCGCAAGCCCGACGCCGCGAAGGTGGACGTCGACGTGCGCTACGTCGGCTTCGACATCCCGAACGAGTTCGTCGTCGGCTACGGCCTCGACTACGCCGAGAAGTACCGCAACCTGCCGTTCGTCGGCACGCTCGCGCCCCACGTCTACTCCTGACGAGCGCCGTCGCGCCCTGGGCGAACACCCACGGTTCGTCCACACTCGGCGTGTAGCGTCGTGAACCACACGTTGCCCGACGGAAGGGAAGCGGGGAACCGTCCCCGTCGCCGATGAACATCAAGAAGATCCTGAGCGGCCCGATCATCTGGATCGTGGTCGGCCTGCTGCTCGTCTCGCTGGCCTTCAGCGCGTTCAACACCGATCGGGTGTCGCGGATCGAGACCTCCCAGGGCCTCGAGCTGCTCGCCGGCGACACGGTCGACCACGCCCTCGTCGTGGACGGGGAGCAGCGCGTCGAGCTGGAGCTGAGCGAGAAGTACGTCACCGGCGCGGGCACCGAGAGCGAGCAGGACCACGGCACGAAGGTCGAGTTCTTCTACGTCGAGCCGCAGGGCGACACCGTCGCGACGGCCGTCGAGAAGGCGGACCCCCCGAAGGGCTTCGACTCCGAGAACCCGCAGCCCAGCTTCTGGAGCTCGATCCTCGGGTTCCTCATCCCGTTCCTGCTCATCGGCGTCGTGTTCTGGTTCATCCTGTCGAGGGCGCAGGGCGGCGGCCGCAACGGCGTCATGGGCTTCGGCAAGTCCAAGGCCAAGCTGATCAGCAAGGACATGCCGCAGGTGACCTTCGCCGACGTCGCGGGCGTGGACGAGGCGGTCGAGGAGCTCCACGAGATCAAGGAGTTCCTCGAGGACCCGGCGAAGTTCCAGGCCGTGGGCGCCAAGATCCCCAAGGGTGTGCTGCTGTACGGCCCGCCCGGAACCGGCAAGACCCTCCTCGCGCGCGCCGTCGCCGGCGAGGCCGGGGTGCCGTTCTACTCGATCTCCGGCTCGGACTTCGTCGAGATGTTCGTCGGCGTCGGCGCCTCCCGCGTGCGCGACCTGTTCGAGCAGGCGAAGAACAACTCGCCCGCGATCATCTTCGTCGACGAGATCGACGCCGTCGGCCGCCACCGCGGTGCCGGCATGGGCGGCGGGCACGACGAGCGCGAGCAGACCCTGAACCAGATGCTCGTCGAGATGGACGGCTTCGACGTCAAGACGAACGTCATCCTCATCGCCGCCACCAACCGGCCCGACATCCTCGACCCGGCGCTGCTGCGGCCCGGCCGATTCGACCGCCAGGTGGCCGTCGAGGCCCCCGACCTCAAGGGCCGCGAGCACATCCTCAAGGTGCACGCGCAGGGCAAGCCGATGGTCGAGAGCATCGACCTGGCCGTCGTCGCGCGCCGCACGCCCGGCTTCACCGGTGCGGACCTGGCGAACGTCCTCAACGAGGCCGCGCTGCTCACCGCGCGCAGCGGCGCCCAGCTGATCGACGACCGTGCGCTGGACGAGGCCATCGACCGCGTCATCGCCGGCCCGCAGAAGCGCACCCGCGTGATGAAGGTCAAGGAGCAGAAGATCACCGCGTACCACGAGGGCGGGCACGCCCTGGTCGCGGCGGCGATGCGCTACACGGACCCCGTCACCAAGGTGACGATCCTGCCGCGCGGCCGGGCCCTCGGCTACACGATGGTGATGCCGATGGAGGACAAGTACTCCACCACCCGCAACGAGCTGCTCGACCAGCTCGCGTACGCGATGGGCGGCCGCGTGGCCGAGGAGATCGTCTTCCACGACCCGACCACGGGCGCGAGCAACGACATCGAGAAGGCCACGGCGACCGCGCGCAAGATGGTCACCGAGTACGGCATGAGCGAGAAGGTCGGCGCGATCAAGCTCGGCAGCGGGTCCGGCGAGCCGTTCCTGGGCCGCGACATGGGCCACCAGCGCGACTACTCCGAGGCCGTCGCCGGCACCGTCGACCACGAGGTGCGCAAGCTCGTCGAGGCGGCGCACGACGAGGCGTGGCAGGTGCTCACCCAGTACCGCGACGTGCTCGACGACCTGGTGCTGCGCCTGCTGGAGAAGGAGACGCTCAACCAGGCGGAGCTCGCCGAGGTCTTCGCCCCCGTCGTCAAGCGCGAGCCGCGCGACGTGTGGCTGTCCAGCGAGCAGCGCACGGTGCACACGCGCGGCCCGATCATGACGGACGCCGAGCGCGCCGCGTCCAACGGCAACGGTCAGGCCGTCGTGCCTCAGGACGAGGCCGCCATCGTGGGCAACGAGCACGACCTGCAGGAGGCCGGGCCCGGCCTCGGCAGCGACACCGAGCCGCCGGCGGCGGGGGACAACCGGTGACCGACCCGGTGACGGACCTGGGCATGCGGGCTCCCGTCGACGTGCCGCCGTACGACGCCGCCCGCGCGGAGGCCGCGGTCCGCGAGCTGCTGCTCGCGGTCGGCGAGGACCCGGACCGCGAGGGCCTCAAGGAGACGCCGGCCCGCGTGGCCCGCGCCTACCAGGAGATCTTCGCGGGGCTCCGCCAGGAGCCGGAGGACGTGCTCACCACGACCTTCGACATCGGCCACGAGGAGATGGTGCTGGTCCGCGACATCGAGGTGTACTCGACGTGCGAGCACCACCTCGTGCCGTTCCACGGCGTCGCGCACGTGGGCTACATCCCCAACACCGACGGTCGCATCACGGGTCTGTCGAAGCTGGCGCGCCTCGTCGAGGTGTACGCCCGCCGCCCGCAGGTGCAGGAGCGCCTGACGACGCAGGTGGCGGACGCGCTGGTGCGCATCCTCGAGCCGCGCGGCGTCCTCGTGGTGGTGGAGTGCGAGCACCTGTGCATGTCGATGCGCGGGGTGCGCAAGCCCGGCTCGCGGACCGTCACGTCGGCGGTGCGCGGCATCATGCAGAACGCGACCACGCGCGCCGAGGCCATGAGCCTCATCACGGGACGGTGACCCGGGCATGACGGCGCACCCGCGCGACGCGGTGGTCGCCGGGCTCCCGGAGCTGTCCGGCGTGGGCCGGTGCCTCGTCATGGGCGTCGTGAACATCACGCCCGACTCGTTCTCCGACGGCGGCCGGTGGTTCGACGCCGACGCGGGCGTGCAGCACGGCCTCGACCTGCTGGCCGAGGGCGCCGAGATCCTGGACGTGGGCGGCGAGTCGACCCGGCCGGGCTCGGCCCGCGTGGACGAGGCGGAGGAGCTGCGCCGCGTGGTCCCCGTCATCGAGCGGCTGGCCGCGCACGGCGCCGTCGTGTCGGTGGACACGACCCGCGCGTCCGTCGCCGAGGCGGCCGTCGCGGCAGGGGCGCGGATCGTCAACGACGTGTCGGGCAGCTACGCGGACCCCCGCATGGGGCACGTCGTGGCGGAGACGGGCGTGGCGTACGTCGCGATGCACTGGCGCGGCCACGCGGACGTCATGGACAGCCTCGAGGTGTACGACGACGTCGTCGCGGAGGTGCGCGACGAGCTCGCCGCGCGCATGGACTCGCTGGTCGCGGTGGGGGTGGACCCGGAGCAGCTCGTGCTCGACCCGGGCCTGGGCTTCTCGAAGGCCGGGGTGCTGAACTGGCCGATCCTCGCGCATCTGGACGCCCTGAGCTCCCTCGGTCGTCCGGTGCTGGTGGGCGCCTCGCGCAAGCGCTTCCTGGGGCACCTGCTGGAGGGCACGCGCGGCCTGTCCGCCGACGAGCCCGCGCCGCCCCTCGAGCGCGACGACGCCACCGCCGCGATCTCCGCGCTGTCCGCCGCCGCCGGCGCGTGGGCGGTGCGGGTGCACGCCGTGCGCGCCAGCGCCGACGCCGTCCGGGTCGCGGACGCCTGGACGTCGGCCTCCCGCGACGTGTTGGATGCCGGGATGACCGCACCGGTACACCCCACCCACGCCGTGGGCGGAGCAGGAACCGCCGCTGATGAGGAGGGCCCCTCGTGACGTTCGCCGCAGCCGTACCGGGACCGGACGGACAGCCGCTCGACCAGATCCGCCTCGCCGGCGTCACGGCGACGGGGCACCACGGGGTGCTCGCGCACGAGCGCGCCGACGGCCAGGTCTTCAGCGCCGACGTCGTGCTGCACCTCGACACCCGGGCCGCCGCGTCGTCGGACGACCTCGGTCAGACCGTGAGCTACGCGGACGTCGCCCAGGACGTGCACGACGTCCTCGCGGGCTCCCCGGCCGACCTCGTGGAGACCGTCGCCGAGCGGATCGCCGCCGTCGTGCTCAGCCACGCGGCCGTGCAGGCCGTCGACGTGCGCGTCCACAAGCCGCAGGCGCCGATCCCGGTCCCGTTCGACGACGTCGCGATCGTCGTGCGTCGCGACCGCGCTCGCACGCCCGTGGTCGACGCCGCCCCGGCCGCCGAGCCTGCCGAGGCGGCGGTGCCCGTCGCGGCGGCCGTGCCCGTCCTGCCGCTCGAGCCGGCGGTGGCGCACGCGCCCGTGCCGCCGGCCCCGGTCGCGGCGGTGCCGGTCGAGCCCGCCGATGCGGCGGCCCCCGCCGAGGCGCCCGCGCCGCCCCCGGCGGACCCGCTGGACGCCACTCCCGCCGAGCCGGTCGACGTCGTGCTGGCGCTCGGGGCGAACCTCGGGGACGCGCAGGTCACGCTCCGCCAGGCCGTGACGGACGTGGACCGCCTGCCGGGCGTGCAGGTCATGGAGGTCTCGCCGCTCGCCCGCACCGCCGCCGTCGGGGGGCCAGAGCAGCCGGACTACCTCAACGCGGTGCTCGTCGTGCGGACCACCCTGTCGCCGCGCGACCTGCTGCGCAGCACGCAGCAGGTGGAGGCCCAGCACGGTCGCGTCCGCGAGGAGCGCTGGGGACCGCGGACCCTCGACGTCGACATCGTGCAGTACGGGTCGCTCGTCGTGACGGCGCCCGACCTCGAGCTGCCGCACCCGCGCGCGAAGGAGCGGGCCTTCGTGCTCGTGCCGTGGGCCGAGGTGGCGCCGGACGCGGTGCTCGGCGGGCCCGGCGGCGGCCCGGTCGGCCAGCTCGCGGTGACCGCCCCCGACCGGGCCGGCATCCGCTGGCTCGCCCTCGACTGGCTGACCGGCCCGACGCAGAGCACCGGTCAGGTCTCCGCGGCGGCGGCCGACGCGGCGCCGTCCGCCCCGGTGCCGCAGTCCGCACCGGCGGCGCCCGCCGACCAGCCTGACGACCAGGCTGCCCACCAGCCCGCCGACCGGCCCGGGCACGACCCCGCCGACGAGGCCCAGGCGTCGTACGCGCCGGAGGCCTACGCCGAGTCGTACGCGCCGGAGTCCTACGCCCCTGAGGCCTACGCGCCGGAGGCGTACCCCGCGGAGCCCGCACAGCCCGCCGAGCCCGCGTCGGGCGGCAGCCCGGTCGTGGAGCAGCAGTACGCGCCCGAGCAGTACGCGCCCGAGCAGTACGCGCCGGAGCCGTACCTGCCGGTGCCCCCGGCGGCCGAGCCGCCCGTCGTCGAGCCCCCGGTCGTCGAGCCGGCTGCCGTGCCGGAGCCGCGCCGGGAGGACCCGCCCGCACCGGGGGCGCGCGCCGTCGTGCCCGACCCGTTCGGCCCCGACCCCGACCAGCCGGTCATGCCGCGCCCGTTCGCACCCGTCGGGCCGCCCGCGCCGATCCCCGCGGAGCCGCGCGGCGACGCCCCGGAGCCCCCGCACGCCCCGGTGCCCCCGGCCCCGACGGGCCCGTTCCCCGCGCCCGCCTCGTCGTCGTTCGCCCCGCCGCCCCCGCGGCACGACCCGGTGCCGCCGGCCCCCGCGCCCGTCGCCGACCTGCCCGCCTTCCCGGACCCGTTCGCCCCGCTGCCGGACGCGCACCCCGGCCCGCTGCCCGGTCGCGCCGCCCCGCAGGAGCGGCTCGGGGAGGACGGCCGCTGAGATGCGCCGCACCTCCGTCCGCCTCCTCGCCGCCGTCGCCGCCGTGGTGGCGGTCGGCGGTGCCGGGCTGCTCCGGCTGCTCGAGTCGCGCGGCGTCTACCTGCCCACCGTCGCGTGGGTGGAGGACGTCGCGATGCTCGCGCTGGCGGGCGTCATCTTCTGGATGGGCTGGGCGGTGCGCGCGTACCAGAAGGGCGACCGCCCGGACCTCGACCCGATGCGCGCGGCCCGCACGTTCGTGCTCGCCAAGGCGGGGGCGCTGACCGGCGCCCTGCTCGCCGGGCGGTACGTCGCGAGCGTGCTCGTCGTCCTGGGTCAGCTGCAGATCGAGGCCCGCCGCGACCAGGCGGTCGCCGCCGCCATCGCGGCGGCGTGCGCCGTGGTGCTGTGCGTCGTGGGGCTGGTCGTGGAGAAGTTCTGCCAGCTGCCGCCGTCCGACGACCCCGACGGGGGCGACACCGAGGAGCACGCGGACCCCCTGCCGTCGTGACCGGCACATACCGGTGTCGTCCGGAGGTCGGACGCCAGACGGTGCGGAAGGGCCGGTCGGACGATGTGGCCGGCGGGGCCCCGGATGGAAGGATGGACCCATGACCAGCATCCCCGCGGGCGCCGACCCGTCGACCACGCGGCAGACCGGTCCCTTCGACCCGCCCGGCGTCGCCTGGCAGGGCGTGTCGCCCCGGCTCGTCCCGGCGCGCCTCATCTCGACGTCCGCGACGCTGGCCGTGCCGATCGTCGCGGGCGTGGTGCTCGCCGTCCTCGTCTCGCCGTGGTTCTGGCTGCTCGCCGGGGTGCCGGCCGCGCTGCTGGTGTGGGCGCTGCTTCTGGTGCCGCGCCAGGTCCGCGCGATCGGGTACGCGGAGCGCGACGACGACCTGCTGATCCGCAAGGGCATCATGTTCCGCACGCTCGTCGTCGTGCCCTACGGCCGCATGCAGTACGTGGACGTGGAGGCGGGTCCGCTGGACCGCAGGCTCGGCATCGCGAAGGTGCAGCTGCACACCGCGTCGGCCAGCACCGACGCGGACATCCCCGGCCTCGTGCCCGACGAGGCCGAACGCCTGCGTGACCGCCTCACCGCGCGGGGCGAGGCGAGGCTGGCGGGCCTGTGAGCGAGCCGAGCCCCGAGCGGCCCCCTGAGGCGGGTCACGCGCCGACGCACGAGCCGGCCGGGCAGGAGCAGGAGTGGCGCCGCGTGCACCCGGTCACGCCGTTCGTGCGGGGCTGGGCGGCCGTGGTGGCGATCCTGGTCATCGGCGGGCAGCAGGTGCTCGACGACGTGTCGAACGCGGTCAGGGCGGTCGACTCGATCCGCAGCCTGTGGTGGGCGGTGATCCTCGCGCTGGTGCTGCTCGTCGCGATCATCTTCGGCTACGCGGCGCTGGCCTGGCGCATGACGGCGTACGCGGTGGACGACGACGCCGTGCGGCTGCGCAAGGGCATCCTGTTCCGCCAGCAGCGGCACGCCCGCCTCGACCGGCTGCAGGCGATCGACGTGCGGCAGCCGCTGCTCGCGCGGCTGTTCGGGCTGGCGGAGCTGCGCCTGGAGGTGGCGGGCGGCTCCGACTCGGGCGTAGCCATCGGGTTCCTCAAGGAGGCGGACGCGCAGCGCCTGCGTGCCGACCTGCTCGCGCGCGCGGCCGGGGTCAAGGCGGCCCGTCGCACCGACCTGTCCGACGCACGGCCCACCGGAGCACGCCCAGGGTCCGACACCGTGTCGGCGCCCGGGGACGCGTCCGACGCCCAGCCCGCCGGAGCAGCCCACGCGTCCGACGACGGGCAGGACGGCGTCGCGCCCGAGGCGCCCGAGCGCCAGGTGTACGAGGTGCCGGCCACGCGCCTGCTGCAGTCGCTGCTGCGGATGCCGGGGGTGTGGATCGGCGTCCTGGTGCTCGTCGGCGTCGGGGTGGCCGTCGCCGTCACCCGCGAGGTGAGCATCCTGTTCTCCGCGCTGCCCGCCATCCTCGGCGTCGGCGGCTACATCTTCCAGCGGTTCGCGGGGGAGTTCGGCTTCCGGGCCGCGCTGTCGCCGGACGGCATCCGGCTGCGCCACGGCCTGCTGGAGACCCGTGCGCAGACGATCCCGCCGGGCCGCGTGCAGGCGGTGTCGCTCACGCAGGGCCCGCTGTGGCGTGGGCCCGACTGGTGGCGCGTCAAGGTCAACGTGGCCGGCTACGGCGGCGGCGAGGGCCAGCAGCAGGGCGAGCAGCAGCACGTGCTCCTGCCGGTCGGGCCTCGCGAGGAGGCGCTCACGGCGCTGTGGCTCGTGCTGCCCGACCTCGAGGTCGAGAACCCCGACGACACGCTGGCCCTGCTCGACGAGGCCCTCACCGGCGACGCCCGCACCGACCGCTGGTTCGTCACCAGCCCGCGCAGCGCCCGCCTGCTCGACCCGTGGAGCTGGCGCCGCAACGGCTACGCGGTCACGGGCCGCGCGCTGCTGGCGCGCGGGGGCCGCTTCGTCCGCTCGCTCGAGGTGGTGCCGCACGAGCGCACCCAGTCCCTCGGGATCGAGCAGGGTCCGTGGCAGCGCCGGCGCGGCCTCGCGTCGTTCGTGCTGCACTCGACGCCCGGCCCGATCAGCCCGGCCGTCCACCACCTCGCCGAGGACGAGGCCGCGCGCCTGCTCGGCGAGCAGTCCGCCCGGGCCCGCGCCGCCCGCGCCCACGCGGGGCCGGAGCGCTGGATGGAGGGGCAGACGGAGGCGCAGATGGAGGGGCGAGGGTGAGCGTGCCCGACGGCGGCCGCCCGGACTCCGCGCCGCCGTCCGCGCGGCCCGGCCGCCTCGGCGTCGGCGTCGTCGGCGCCGGCCGGGTGGGCGCCGTGCTCGGCAGCGCGCTGCGCGCGGCGGGCCACACGGTGGTGGGCGCGAGCGGCGTCAGCGAGGAGTCGCGGGAGCGGATCGCGACACTCCTGCCGGGCGTGCCGCACCTCGAGGTGACCGACGTCGTGGAGCGTGCCGAGATGGTGCTGCTCGCGGTGCCCGACGACGCGCTCGCGGAGGTCGTGAGCGGCCTGGCGGCGCTCGGCGCGTGGCAGCCCGGGCAGCTCGTCGTCCACACGTCCGGCCGGTACGGCGTGGGCGTCCTCGACCCGGCGCGGAAGGCCGGTGCCATCCCGGTGGCGCTGCACCCGGCGATGACGTTCACGGGCACGTCGCTCGACCTGCACCGGCTGGAGGGCTGCACGTTCGCGGTCACGGCGCCGGCGGCCGTGCAGCCGATCGGCCAGGCGCTCGTCGTCGAGGTCGGCGGGGAGCCGGTGATCGTCGCGGAGGAGGCCCGCGGGCTCTACCACGCGGCCCTCGCGCACGGCGCGAACCACCTCGTGGTGCTGGTGGCGCAGGCCGCCCAGGCGCTCGCGGCGGCCGGCGTCGAGCAGCCGGGGCGCGCGCTCGCGCCGCTCCTGTCCGCCGCGCTCGACGGCGCGACGCGCGCCGCCGACGTGGCCGACGGCCCGGGGGCGATCACGGCCCTCACCGGCCCGGTGTCGCGCGGCGACGTCGGCACGGTGCGCACGCACCTCGACGCCCTGCGGGCGCTGGCGGCCGGGACGGGCGCCACCGACGTGCCGGCGTCGTACACCGAGCTGTCGCGCGGTGCCACGAGCCGTGCGCTCGCGGCCCGCCGCATCGACGACCGCGCGGCGCGCGAGCTGCTCGACGCCCTCGCGCCGCCGCCCGCGTCCCACCCCGACGACCCGCAGGAGCCCCGATGACCACCACCCCGCACACGCCCGCCGTCGTGAGCTCCCGGGCGGACCTGCACGACGCGCTGGGGGCATGGACGCTGTCCGGCCCGGAGCCGACGGACCGCCGCGCCGTCGTCATGACCATGGGCGCCCTGCACGAGGGGCACCTGCAGCTGGTGCGGGCGGCCCGCGAGGCGGCCGGCCCCACCGGCCAGGTGATCGTGACGATCTTCGTCAACCCGCTGCAGTTCGGGGCGGGGGAGGACCTGGACCGCTACCCGCGCGACCTGGGCGGCGACGTCGCGAAGCTGGCGGGCGTCGGCGCGGACGTCGTCTTCGCGCCCACCCCGGACGTCGTCTATCCCGACGGCGACCCGATCGTGCGGGTGTCGGCGGGCCGGGTCGGCGAGGTGCTGGAGGGCGAGACGCGCCCCGGCCACCTCGACGGCGTGCTCACCGTGGTGCTCAAGCTCATGCACCTGACGCGCCCCGACGTCGCCCTGTTCGGGGAGAAGGACGCCCAGCAGCTGTTGGCCGTGCGCCGCATGGTGCGCGACCTGGACGTGGACGTCGAGGTGCTCGGCGTGCCGATCGTGCGCGACGCCGACGGGCTCGCGCTGTCCTCGCGCAACGCCTACCTCTCCGACGACGAGCGGGCCTCGGCGCTCGCGCTCTCGAGGGCCCTGCGCGCGGGCGCGGACGCGGCCGGCGGGGGTGCGACGGCGGTCGTGGAGGCGGCCTCGGGAATCCTTGAGGCGGAAGCCGGTGTTGAGGTGGATTACCTCGCACTCGTCGACCCGACTACCGTGGACCCGGTGCCCGCGGACTTCCGCGGCCCCGCCCTCCTCCTCGTGGCGGCGCGTACGGGCGCCACCCGACTGATCGACAACCAGGCCGTGGACCTCGCCGGCAGCTCTGCCACCAGCGCGGATCCCCAGGAGAACGCCAGTGACTGAGCACGCGAACCGCCCCGCCTCCCTGCAGCGGCCGATGATGATCGGCAAGATCCACCGCGCCACGGTGACGCAGGCGGACCTGCACTACGTCGGCTCGATCACCATCGACGCCGACCTCCTCGACGCGGCCGACCTCTACCCGGGCCAGCAGGTCGACGTGGTGGACGTCACCAACGGCGCCCGCCTCACGACCTACGTCATCCCGGGCGAGCGCGGCGGCCGCCAGGTGAGCATCAACGGCGCGGCCGCGCACCTGGTGCACCCGGGGGACACGGTCATCGTCATCGCCTACGGGATGCTGTCCGACGCCGACGCGCGCACCTACTCGCCGGCCGTCGTGTTCGTCGACCCGGAGAACCGGATCGTCGAGCTCGACGACGACCCGGGCCAGGTGCCCGACGGCTTCGGCCTGGAGTCCAGCGGCGTGCCCTTCGCGGCCGTCCGGTGACGCCCCCGGTGAACCGTCCGTGACCGGGCCGCGGCTGGCCCGCGCCCTCGCCGCCCCCGCCCCCGGCTGGACGACGGCCGCCGACGCGATCGTCGTCGGCACCGGCATCGCCGGGCTGACCGCGGCGCTGGAGCTGCGCTCGCGCGTGCCGCGCGTGCTGCTGGTCACCAAGGGCGCGCTGTCGTCCGGCTCCACGGTGTGGGCGCAGGGCGGCATCGCCGCGGCCCTGCACCCCGACGACACCCCCGACGCCCACCTCACGGACACCTTGGCGGCCGGCGGCGGCCTCAGCGACCCGGAGGCCGTGCGCGTGCTCGTCACGGAGGGCCCGGACCGCGTGCGCGAGCTCGTGGCCCGCGGCACGTCGTTCGACGTCGGCCCGGACGGCGGCATCGCCCTCACCCGCGAGGGCGGGCACCGCGCCGACCGCATCGCGCACGCCGGCGGCGACGCGACCGGGGCCGAGATCTCCCGCGCCCTGGTCGCGCAGATCGAGGCGGTGCGCGACGACCCGGGCATCGAGGTGCTCGAGAACGCGCTCGTGCTCGACGTCCTCACCGGCGCCCCGGGCCGCGACGGGTGCCGCTCGGTCGCCGGCGTCACGCTGCACGTGCGCGGCGCGGGCAGCCGCGACGGCGTGGGCGCCGCGCTGGCGCCGGTCGTGGTGCTCGCGACCGGCGGCATCGGCCAGGTGTTCCGCTCGTCGACCAACCCGCCCGGCGCGACGGGGGACGGCATCGCCGCCGCGCTGCGCGCGGGCGCGGCCGTGGGCGACCTGGAGTTCGTCCAGTTCCACCCCACCGTGCTGTGGCAGGGCATGGGCGCCAAGGGGCAGCTGCCGCTCATCAGCGAGGCGGTGCGCGGCGAGGGCGCGCTGCTGCTCGACGTCGACGGCGCCCGCTTCATGCCGGCCGAGCACGAGCTGGCCGAGCTGGCGCCGCGGGACGTCGTCGCGCACGCCATCGTGCGGCGGATGGCCGCGACGAACGCCGATCACGTGCTCCTCGACGCCCGCCACCTCGGGGCGGGCTTCCTGCGCCGCCGCTTCCCGACCATCACGGCCCGCCTGCTGGCGCAGGGCATCGACTGGACCGAGGAGCCGGTGCCGGTGGCGCCCGCGCAGCACTACCACTCGGGCGGCGTCGTGACCGACCCGCGCGGCCGCACCTCGGTGCCCGGCCTGTACGCGGTCGGGGAGGTGGCGTGCACGGGCGTGCACGGCGCCAACCGGCTGGCCTCCAACTCGCTGCTCGAGGGCCTGGTCTTCGCGCACCGCGCCGCGCGCGACGTCGTGCGGCAGGTCGAGGACGGAGGGCCGCGCCGGGCCCCCGAGCCCGAGGAGCGTCCGGGCGGGGCGGCGCTCGTCGCGGCGGCGGCGCGCTCGCGCGTGCAGCGCGCGACGTCGGACGGCGCGGGCCCGGTGCGGTCGGCCGAGTCGCTGGAGCGCGCCGCGCAGGCGCTGGCCGGTGTCCGGACGGACGCCCACCGCGCGACCGACGTCGTCGCCGACCCGCAGGTCGCCGAGTGGGAGACCACCACCGTGCACCAGGTCGCCAGCGCGCTGGTGCACGCCGCCGGCGTGCGCGAGGAGTCCCGCGGCGGGCACTTCCGCACCGACTTCCCCGCGCCGGACCCGGCGTGGCGGCGCCGCGTCACGCTCGCCCTCGACGAGGACGGCATCCTCCACGAGGTCGTACGAGCCCGCGAGGTAGTACCGAACCTGCCGAGGTAGTACCGAACCTGCCGAGGTAGTACCGAACCTGCCGAGGTAGTACCGAACCTGCCGAGGTAGTACGAGATTCCGCGAGGGAGCACTACCTGGGCAGGTCCGGTACTCCCTCGCGGACGGTAGCGTTGCGCACCGTGACCGACCTGCGCCCGGAGCTCTCCCGCGACCTGCCCGTGCACGACCAGCCGTCCGCCGTCGAGCCGGGGCTGGACGGCGCGTGGGTCGCCCGCGTCGTCGAGACCGCGCTGGACGAGGACCTCGGCGCGGCGCCCGGCCGCGACGTCACGACGCAGGCCACGGTGCCGGCGTCGGCCACGGGCACCGCGGATCTCGTGGCCCGGTCGACGGGCACCGTCGCGGGGCTCGTCGTGGTGGCGGAGGTGCTGCGCCAGGTCGCCGGCCGTCTCGGGCTCCCGGCCCCGACCGTGACGTTCCACGCGCAGGACGGCGACGCCGTCGCGCCCGGGCAGGTGCTCGCAGCCCTCGCGGGCCCCGTGCAGGTGCTGCTCGTCGCGGAGCGGACGCTGCTCAACCTCGCCTCCCGCGCGTCGGGGGTCGCGACGGCGACGGCGGCCTGGTCGCGCGAGCTCGCCGGGACGGGAGCCCAGGTGCTCGACACCCGCAAGACGACGCCGGGCCTGCGGGCCCTGGAGAAGTACGCCGTCCGCGCCGGCGGCGGCACCAACAAGCGCATGGGCCTGCACGACGTCGCGATGGTCAAGGACAACCACGTCGTCGCGGCGGGCTCGGTGCGCGGCGCGATCGCCGCCGTCCGCCGTACCTTCCCGGACGTGCCGGTCCAGGTCGAGGCCGACACCACCGCCCAGGCGATGGAGGCGCTCGACGCCGGCGCGGACTTCCTGCTGCTCGACAACATGCCCACGCCCGTCCTCGCCGCGACCGTCGCCGCGGTCCGCGAACGCCAGGGGCGCGACGGCGTGCCCGCGCACGTCGAGCTGGAGGCGACGGGCAACCTCACGCTCGACCGCGCCCGCGAGGTGGCCGGCACCGGCGTCGACCACCTGTCCGTCGGCGCGCTCACGCACTCCGCCCCGATCCTCGACCTGGCGCTCGACCTGCGCCCCGCGGCGGGCTGAGCCCACCGGGCGGGTGTGAGGTGCGTCGCCCGTAGAATCGACGGGTGACCACCCCGCAGAACCCCGCCTCCGCCGTGCCCGCCGTCGACCCCGCGATCGACTCCGCGGCCACGGACGACCTCCCGGAGCAGATGCGCGTGCGCCGGGAGAAGCGCGACCGGCTCCTGGAGCAGGGCGTCGAGCCCTACCCGGTGAGCCTGCCTGTCACGCACTCGATCGCCGAGGTCCGGGCCGGCTACGAGCGCCTCGAGGCGGGCCAGGAGACGGACGACGTCGTCGGCGTCGCCGGCCGCGTCGTGTTCCTGCGGAACACCGGCAAGCTGTGCTTCGTCACCCTGCAGGACGGCGAGGGGCGTCGCCTGCAGGCGATGCTCAGCCTCAAGGAGGTCGGCGAGGAGTCGCTGGCCTCGTTCAAGACCGACGTCGACCTGGGCGACCACCTGTACGTGCACGGCCGGGTGGGCTCCTCCCGGCGCGGCGAGCTGAGCGTGTTCGCCGACACCTGGGCGATGGCGGCCAAGGCCCTGCGCCCGCTGCCGGTGCTGCACAAGGACCTCTCGGAGGAGGCGCGGGTCCGCCAGCGGTACGTCGACCTCATCGCGCGGCCCGCGGCCCGCGAGATGGTCCGCACCCGCGCCGGCGTCGTCCGCTCGATGCGCGACAACTTCCACGACCGCGGGTTCCTCGAGATCGAGACGCCGATGCTGCAGACCATCGCGTCCGGCGCCTCCGCGCGCCCGTACCGCACGCACATGAACGCGTACGACATCGACCTCTTCCTGCGGATCGCGCCGGAGCTCTTCCTCAAGCGCGCGGTCGTCGGCGGTATCGAGAAGGTTTTCGAGATCAACCGTAACTTCCGTAACGAGGGTGCGGACTCGACGCACTCGCCGGAGTTCGCGATGCTCGAGGCCTATGAGGCGTACGGCGACTACAACACGATCGGCGCGCTCACCCAGGATCTCGTCCAGAAGGCCGCTCTCGACGTTCTCGGCACCACGACGGTGACCCTTCCGGACGGCGAGGAGTACGACCTCGGCGGCGAATGGGCGCAGATCACGATGTACGGATCCCTCTCGGAGGCGATCGGCGAGGAGATCACGCCCGAGACGACCGTCGACCACCTTCTCGCCCTCGCCGAGAAGGCCGAGATCTCGGTGGACCCGAAGAAGACGAACCACGGCAAGCTCGTCGAGGAGCTGTGGGAGCACCACGTGGGCGACGACCTCGACGCGCCGACGTTCGTGCGCGACTTCCCGGTCGAGACCTCTCCGCTGGTGCGCGCGCACCGCACGATCCCCGGCGTCGTCGAGAAGTGGGACCTGTACGTGCGCGGCTTCGAGCTGGCCACGGGGTACTCCGAGCTCGTGGACCCCGTCGTCCAGCGCCAGCGGTTCGAGGACCAGGCGCGCCTCGCCGCCGCGGGCGACGACGAGGCGATGGCGCTCGACGAGGACTTCCTCACCGCGATGGAGCACGCGATGCCGCCGTCGGGCGGCATGGGCATGGGCATCGACCGGCTCCTCATGGCGCTCACCGGCCTCGGAATCCGCGAGACCATCCTTTTCCCGCTCGTCAAGCCGACGGCCTGAACGAAAGTCATCCTATGGACACCTTTCTCGCGATCATGAGCGGGCTCGCCCCGTCGGTCGGCGTGGGCCTGCTGTTCTGGCTCGCGATGCGCAAGATCCTGCACGCGGACCGGAACGAGCGGATCGCGCTCGAGAGGATGGACGCGGAAGAGGCGGCGGCGGCTGCGGCTGCCTCTTCCGAAAGTGAAACTCGCTGAATTCTGTCGCGCGATTCCCGTGCCGGGGATTCGGATTGACAATCGAGTGATCCGAGGGGCATTCTCACTTCTGTCCGAATGTCGTGACCGAGGGGAATTCACGTGGTCCAGAAGCAGCAGATCGTCCTGATCGACGATATCGACGGGGGCGACGCCGACGAGACGGTCACCTTCGCGCTCGACGGGGTCTCGTACGAGATCGACCTCACGGCCAAGCACGCGGCCGAGCTCCGGGACGCCTTCGCCACCTGGATCGGTCACGGTCGGAAGACCACGACGCGGCTGGGCGGCGGCACGCGGAGCGCCGCCCGTCGCACGGGCACCGACCGCGCGCAGCTCGCCAAGATCCGCGAGTGGGCCCGCGAGAACGGCCACAAGGTGAGCGACCGCGGCCGCATCCCCAGCTCCGTCCTCACCGCGTACGAGGCCGCGCACTGACGGTCGCACCCGCACGCCCACGACCCCCGACCGGGCTCCGGTCGGGGGTCGCGCGCGTTCCGGGGCGGCGGTCGTGCGGTCATAGGCTGAGGCCATGACGGAACGGGACGCGCGGGCGCAGCTCTGGGTCGGCACCTACCCGCACCCGGGCGGTGGCCCCGGCAGCGGGGAGAGCATCTGGCGGGTCGCGCTGGGCCCGGACGGCGCGGTGGAGGCGGCGGCGCCGGCCGTGGCCGCCACGTCGCCCTCGTTCCTGGCGCTGCACCCGACGGGGCGCACGCTCTACGCGGTGGGCGAGACCCCCGCGGGGACGCTCTCCGCGTTCCGCGTGGAGGACGCCGCCGACGGCGTTCGGCTCGCGGCGTCGGGCTCCCTCGCGGCGGGGGGCGACGACCCGTGCCACGTGCTGGCCCTCGGGGGCACCGTGTGGGTCGCGAACTACGGCGACGGCGTCGCCGCGTCCGTGGACGTCGACCCGGCGACGGGCGACCTCGCGGCGGAGGGCGTCGTCGCGCACCCTGGCGTGGGCAGCGGGCCCGTCGTCGAGCGGCAGGCCGGCCCGCACGCGCACTTCGTGGCCGAGGCCGGCGACGGCGTGCTGGTGTGCGACCTGGGCGCCGACGTCGTGCGGCGGTACCCCGCCGGGGGCGCCGCGGCGGGCGTCGCGGCCGACGTCGCCGCGGTCCTGCCGCCCGGCACCGGGCCGCGCCACCTCGTCACGCTGCCGGACGGCTCGCTCGTCGTCGTCGGGGAGCTCGACGCCCGCGCGCACGTGCTGGTGCGCGACGGCGCCGGGTGGACGGCCGCGGCGGCCGTGCCGGTCTCCCCGGCGGCGGAGGCGGGCCGCGACTTCCCCGCGCACGTCACGCTGAGCGCCGACGGCGCGCGCCTTCACGTCGGCCTGCGCGGCGCGGACGTGCTCGCCGTGCTCGCGGTGGCGACGGACGGCGGGACGCCGGTCCTGCGGCACCTCGCCGACGTCCCGCTCGGCGACGGCGCGTGGCCCCGCCACCACGCCGTCCTCGGGTCCGCGCAGCCCGGCACCGACGCCGGCGGCGCCGAGACCGTCGTCGTCGCGCTGCAGGGCCGCAGCGAGCTCGCGACGGTCCGGGTCGACCCCGCGACGGGCACCGGCGAGGTGGTGGCGCGGCACGCGCTGCCGACGCCTCCCGCCTGCGTGCTGGAGTCCTGATGACCACCCCCGGCGAGCGGCCCGGTCCGCGGGTGGCGATGCTGTCGGTGCACACGTCGCCGCTCGACCAGCCCGGCACCGGGGACGCGGGCGGCATGAACGTCTACGTCATGGAGCTGGCCCGCGCCCTGGCCCGCCGGGGGGCGGAGATCGAGATCTTCACGCGTGCGACGGCGTCCGCGCAGCCGCGCTGGGTCGACGTCGAGCCGGGGATACGGGTGGTGCACGTGTCCGCCGGTCCGTACGAGGGGCTGGACAAGAACGACCTGCCCGGCCAGCTCTGCGCGTTCACCGCCGGCGTGCTGCGGGCCGAGGCCCACCGCCCGCCGCACTGGTACGACGTCGTGCACAGCCACTACTGGCTGTCGGGGCAGGTGGGCTGGCTGGCCGCCGAGCGGTGGGACGTCCCGCTCGTGCACACCATGCACACGATGGCGCGCGTGAAGAATGCGGCCCTGGCCCCGGGGGACACCCCGGAGCCCGTGGGCCGGGTCGTCGGGGAGGAGCAGGTGGTCGAGGCCGCCGACGGCCTGGTCGCCTCGACCCGCGAGGAGGCCCGTGACCTCGAGGGGGAGTACCGCGCCGACCCGGACCGCGTGCACGTCGTGGCGCCCGGCGTCGACCTCGAGGTCTTCCGCCCGCTCGAGCCCGCGGCCGGGCAGGACGGCGGGCAGGACGTCGATGCGGCCCGCCGCGCCCTGCGCGAGCGGCTCGGCCTGCCCACCGACCGGAAGATCGTGCTGTTCGCGGGCCGCGTCCAGCTCCTCAAGGGCCCGGACGTCCTGGTCCGCGCGCTCGGGGTGCTGGCCGACCACGCCAGCACGGGCGACGCCGCCGAGCCCGAGGCGTGGTGCGACGGCGGCGGCTCGCGCGTGCCGACGCTCGTCGTGCTGGGCGGCGCCAGCGGCCGTGCGACGGCGGTGCGCGAGCTCGAGGCGCTGGCGCACCAGGTCGGCGTCACCGACCACCTCGACGTGCGCCCGCCGGTGCCGCGCGAGGAGCTGGTCGACTACCTGCGCGCTGCGGACGTCGTCGCGGTGCCGTCGCACAACGAGTCGTTCGGCCTGGTGGCCGCCGAGGCGCAGGCGGCGGGGACCCCGGTCGTCGCGGCCGCGGTGGGCGGGCTGCAGACGGTCGTGGTGGACGGGACGTCCGGCGTCCTCGTGCCCGACCACAGCCCGTGGACGTGGGCGCGCGAGCTCGGCGACCTCCTCGCCGACGACGAGCGCCGCGCCCGCCTCGCCGCCGGCGCCCGGCGCGCCAGCGAGCGCTTCAGCTGGGACCGCGCCGCCGCGGCGATGCTCGACGTGTACGCCCAGGCGGCGAAGGTGCACCGGGCCCGCTCGTCACGGTAGCCCCGGGAATGGATCGCCCGGGCAGGGAATTGCACGTGGCATGCCGATCACCGGAGAGTACGTCCCCAGCCCCTCCACCCGCGCCGCGAACCAGGTCGAGCAGTACGAGAGCTCGGGCGGCACGAAGGGCACGACGATGCGCGGGATGCCCGTCGTCATCCTCACGACCGTCGGCGCGAAGACCGGCGCGCTCCGCAAGGCCCCGCTGATGCGCGTGGAGCACGACGGCACGTACGCCGTCGTCGCGTCGCTGGGCGGCGCCCCGAAGCACCCGGTCTGGTACTACAACCTCCTGGCGAACCCGCGGGTGGAGCTCCAGGACGGCCCGGAGAAGCACGAGTACGTCGCGCGCGAGGTCACCGGCGACGAGAAGGCGCTCTGGTGGGAGCGGTCGGTCGCCGCGTACCCCGACTACGCGGACTACCAGACGAAGACCGACCGCGAGATCCCCGTGTTCGTGCTGGAGCGCGCGGACTCCTGACCCGGCCGCTCGATCCGGCCGCTCGGTCCGGCCACTCGATCCGGACGGCGCGAGTCCGGGATCCGACCCGCGGTGCGGGCGGCGCCGGGCAGCAGGCAGGATGGACCCCATGACCTACACCCTCGTGCTGCTCCGCCACGGCGAGAGCGAGTGGAACGCGAAGAACCTCTTCACCGGCTGGGTGGACGTGCCGCTCTCGGAGAAGGGCACCGCGGAGGCGAAGCGCGGCGGCGAGCTGCTCAAGGAGTCGGGCGTCACCCCCGACGTCGTGCACACGTCGCTGCTGCGCCGCGCCATCAACACGGCGAACCTGGCCCTCGACGCCGCTGACCGCCACTGGATCCCGGTCAAGCGCAACTGGCGCCTCAACGAGCGCCACTACGGCGACCTGCAGGGCAAGGACAAGAAGCAGGTGCGCGACCAGTACGGCGAGGAGCAGTTCATGCTCTGGCGCCGCTCCTACGACGTGCCGCCGCCCGAGATCGAGCTGGGTTCCGAGTTCTCGCAGGACTCGGACGTCCGCTACGCCGGCGAGCCCATCCCGCGCGCGGAGGCCCTCAAGCAGGTGCTCGACCGGGCCCTGCCGTACTGGGACGGCGAGATCGTTCCGGACCTCCAGGCCGGCAAGACCGTCCTCGTCGCCGCGCACGGCAACTCGCTGCGCGCCATCGTCAAGCACCTCGACGGCGTCGACGACCAGACCATCGCCGGGCTGAACATCCCCACGGGCATCCCGCTGGTGTACGAGCTCGACGAGGAGACGCTGAAGCCGACCAACCCGGGCGGCACCTACCTCGACCCCGAGGCCGCGAAGGACGCCATCGCGGCGGTCGCGAACCAGGGCAAGTGACGCTCGCCCGCTGACGTTCTGGCACGGCCCGGCCGACGACGAACCCCCGGTCCCGACAAGGGTCCGGGGGTTCGCCGTTCTCGCTGGCAGCATGGCGACGTGACCACCGGCATCGACCTCTCCCGCGCGTACCACGACGACGTCGTCCGCCCCCTGCTGCAGGCATGGCGTCCGGGCCTGCCGTACGCCGCGGGTCGGCTGGGCAGCGGGTCCGACGTCCTGGGGCTCGACGACGCGACGTCGCGCGACCACGACTGGGGGCTGCGGCTCACGCTGCTGGTCGACGAGCGGGACGTCGCGGCCGTCGACGCCCGCCTGGAGGCCGCGCTGCCGGCCGAGCACGCGGGCCTCCCGGTGCGGTTCGCCACGACCTGGGACCCGGTGGTGCGCCATCGTGTCGAGGTCGCGACCCCGCGCGGGTTCGCGAGGTCGCGGCTCGGGATCGACCCGACGACCGACCTCGACGCCGCGGGCTGGCTGGCGCTCACCGGGCAGAGCGTGCTGGAGGTGACCGCCGGCGCCGTCTTCCACGACGGGCCGGGGGAGCTCGCCGCGGTCCGGGACCGGCTCGCCTGGTACCCGCACGACGTGTGGCTGCACGTCCTCGCGGCCGAGTGGGCGCGGGTCGGGCAGGAGCTGCCGTTCGTCGGGCGCACCGGGTTGCGGGGGGACGACGCCGGCTCGCGGGTGCTCGCGGCCCGGCTGGCGGGGTCGCTGCTGCGGCTCGGCCTGCTGCTGGAGCGGCGGTGGCCGCCCTACCCCAAGTGGCTCGGCACCGCGTTCGCGGGCACGCCCGCGGCGACGACGGCTGGCCCGCACCTGGACCGGGCGCTCGCGGCCGAGA
The DNA here is from genome assembly GCF_050311635.1 of Isoptericola nanjingensis. Lineage (NCBI taxonomy): Bacteria > Bacillati > Actinomycetota > Actinomycetes > Micrococcales > Promicromonosporaceae > Isoptericola > Isoptericola nanjingensis. The sequence goes on from NZ_JBNOZL010000009.1 coordinate 332,694, forward strand.
CCTGGCAGGAGCGGGACGCCGCGCTCGGCGCCGCGTGCGACGCGCTGCACGAGCGCCAGCGCGAGCTCGGGCTGCCGAGCCTCGACGGCCCCGCGACGGAGCCGTTCTTCGACCGCCCGTCCCGCGGGCTGCGCGCGCTGCCCGAGCTGTTGCGGGACGCCGCCGGGGACGCGGTGCGCGGCCTGCCCGCCGCCGTCGAGCAGTGGGTGGACGCCGTCGACGTCCTCATGGACGGTCCGCGCCGCGTCGCGCTGGTCCGCGGCCTCGTCGGCGCCGCACCCCCCGTGCCGAGGTAGTACCCCTCCCGCCGAGGTAGTACGAAGCACGGCGAGGTAGGACGAAGAATGGCGAGGTAGTACCAGAGACCGCGAGGTAGTGCCCTCTGGCGGAGGCAGAGGACCACCTCGGCCAGAAGAGCACTACCTCGCGGTCTCTGGTACTACCTCGCGGTGTTTCGTACTACCTCGCCGCGAGGATGACTCCCTCGTCCAGGACGGGGCGGGTCAGGCGTCGGCGCGGGCGTGCTCGTCGTCGAAGTTGCCGGTGACGAGGAACGTGATCCGGCGCGCGACGGAGACGCCGTGGTCGCCGAACCGCTCGTAGTAGCGGCCGAGCAGCGTGACGTCGACGGTCTCCTGCGTGGTGCCGGGCCACCCCGGGTCGAGCGTCGCGGCGAAGGTGTCCTGGTGCAGGGCGTCCAGGAGGTCGTCGTCCTGCTGCACCTCCGCGGCGAGGGCGACGTCGCGCGTGGCGAGCAGCGCCGTCGTGCGCTGCGCGACGTGCACCGCCGCGCCGTGCATCTTGACGAACGTCTCGCGGGCGGGCGCGGGCACGGCCTGGGCGGGGTACCGCCCGCGGGCGATCTCGGCGACGTGCCGGGCGAGGTCGCCCATCCGCTCGAGCGAGGCGCTGATGCGCAGCGCGGAGATGACGACCCGCAGGTCGGTGGCGACGGGCTGCTGCTGTGCCAGCAGGTGCACGCAGCGCTCGTCGAGCTCGCTCTCGAGCCGGTCGATCGCGTGGTCGGAGGCGATCACCTCCTGCGCGAGCTGGTGGTCGGCCTCCAGCAGGGCGTCGCCCGCGCGCCGGATGGCCGACTCGACGAGCCGGCTCATCTCGATGAGGTCGTCGCCGACCTGGCGCAGCTCGGCCTCGAAGATCTCTCGCATCACAGTCCTCTCGGGGTAATAGGTCTGCTACCAGCCTGACACGGCCCGTGGACGGGCCGGGGGCGCCCAGGTGAACTCCGGGAGGGTCGGAGGTGAACAGTGGGCGACGGCTCGCTGAGCAGTTCCGCTCCGCGACGGATTCCCGGGGCACCGCGACCTACGCTTGCCTCGTGGACGGAATCATCCAGGGCGTGACCGCGGTCGTCGCGGGCATCTTCGGGGTCGTGGTGGGCGTGATCGCGACCCTCGCCTTCCGCTTCTCCGAGCGTGTCCAGCGCCGGTCGCCCGAGGCAGCCCCCGCCGAGCTCGACGAGGGGCTCGTCCGCGTGCTCGCCGTGCTGCGGTCGGCCGCGGTGGTCCTGGACGAGGACGACGACGTCGTGCGGGCGTCCCCGCCGGCGTACGCGCTGGGCGTCGTGCGCAACGACGCCCTGCAGCACCCGGCGATCGTCGACCTGGTGCGCGAGGTGCGTCGGGACGGTGTGATCCGCGAGAAGGAGCTGGAGCTGCCGCGTGGCCCGATCGGGTCGGGCACGGTGCTGCTGCAGGTCCGGGTGGCGCCCGTCGGGCCGGACAAGCTGCTCGTGCTCGCCGAGGACCGCACCGAGGCCCGTCGCGTCGAGGCCATCCGACGCGACTTCGTCGTCAACGTCTCGCACGAGCTCAAGACGCCGGTCGGGGCGCTCGCCCTGCTGGCGGAGACGGTGCAGGACGCCGCGGACGACCCGGTCGCGGTGCGGCGGTTCGCCGAGCGCATGCAGGCGGAGGCGCAGCGGCTGTCCGCCCTGGTGCACGAGATCATCGAGCTGTCCCGGCTGCAGGTGGCGGGGGCGCTGCAGGAGGTCACGACGATCCCGGTGCGCGACGTCGTCGCCGAGGCCGTGGACCGCGCCCGCACCACCGCGCAGGCGAAGAACATCACGATCACGGTCGGCGGCTCGGCCGACGTCCTCGTGTTCGGCGACCACAACCTGCTCGTCACCGCGGTGCGCAACCTGCTCGACAACGCCGTCGCCTACTCGCCGGAGAACACCCGCGTGGGGCTGGGGGTGCGCGTGCGCCGCGGCCTGGTCGAGATCGACGTCGTCGACCAGGGCGTGGGCATCGCCGCCGACGAGCACGACCGGGTCTTCGAGCGCTTCTACCGCGTCGACCCGGCACGCTCCCGCGACACGGGCGGCACCGGCCTGGGACTGAGCATCGTCAAGCACGTGGCGGCCGACCACGGCGGCGACGTGCAGATCTGGTCCGAGCCGGGCAAGGGCTCGACGTTCACCCTGCGCATCCCCGCGGCCGACGTGCCGCAGGAGCTCGCGCAGGGCGACCCGGAGCCCACCCCGGGTCGCACCGAGCAGCACAACCATCAGCACAACCATCTGCACATCCATCAGCACAACCGAGGCACGACGGACGAGGAGGTAGGTGCGTGACGCGCATCCTGGTGGTCGAGGACGAGGAGTCCTACCGGGACCCCCTGACATATCAGCTCACCCGCGAGGGTTTCGAGGTCGTGGAGGCCTCGAACGGGGTCGACGCGCTGGCCGCCTACGACGACGGCGGCGCCGACCTGGTGCTGCTCGACCTCATGCTGCCCGGCCTGTCCGGCACGGAGGTGTGCCGGGAGCTGCGGCAGCGCGGCGACGTGCCCGTCATCATGCTCACGGCCAAGGACTCCGAGATCGACAAGGTCGTGGGACTCGAGCTGGGCGCCGACGACTACGTCACCAAGCCGTACTCCTTCCGCGAGCTGCTGGCCCGCATGCGCGCGGTGATGCGCCGGCGCGGCCCGGCGGCCCCCGAGGCGGCCTCGAACGGGCACGACGACGACGGCGAGCCCGTGCTCGAGGTCGGCCCGGTGCGGATGGACGTGGAGCGGCACACCGTCACGGTGGGCGGCGACGCGGTGTCGCTGCCGCTCAAGGAGTTCGACCTGCTGGAGCTGCTGCTGCGCAACGCCGGTCGGGTGCTCACCCGCGGGCAGCTCATCGACCGGGTCTGGGGCGCGGACTACGTGGGCGACACGAAGACGCTCGACGTTCATGTGAAGCGCATCCGCTCCAAGATCGAGGCCGACCCGGGGGCACCGCAGCTCCTGCTCACCGTCCGCGGCCTGGGCTACAAGCTCGCGGACGACGACGCCTGACCCGCCCGCCGAGGTGGGACGAGATCCGCCGAGGTGGTACGGACCCCCGTACCACCTCGGCGGATCTCGTCTTGCCTCGGCCTTTTCCTGCCTGCCACGGGTGCTCCGGTCACCGAGGTGACCAGGCGCCCTGCACTGTTCACCCCTCGTTCACCTGCTCCTGGGTCCCGAGCCACCTTGCGTGCCTAGCGTTCCCGACGAACGCCGGTACTTCGCCGGTGTCCCTCCGTGTGAACAGGATGGAACGAGACGTGAAGCTCAGCCGATTCTCCCGTGCTGGAACCGCCGTGGCGGTCGGCGCGCTGGCCCTGACCCTCGCCGCGTGCGGCTCGGACCCGGCCGCGCCGGGCGCGGAGTCCACCGGTGGTTCGCAGGACGGCGGCTCGTCCCTCTCGGGCGAGCTCAGCGGCGGCGGCGCCTCGTCGCAGGAGTCCGCCCAGGAGGCGTGGCGCGCCGGCTTCCAGACGGCCAACCCCGACGTCACCGTCAACTACGACCCCGTCGGCTCCGGCGGTGGCCGCACCGGCTTCACCGACGGCTCGTACGCCTTCGCCGGCTCCGACGCGGCGCTGGACGAGGACGAGATGAAGGCGGCCGAGGCCCAGTGCGGCGAGGGCGGCGTCATCGAGTTCCCCGGCTACGTCAGCCCGATCGCCATCGCGTTCAACCTCGAGGGCGTCGACTCGCTGAACCTCAAGCCGGAGGTCATCGCGAACATCTTCTCGGGCAAGATCAAGGCCTGGAACGACGACGCGATCGCCGCCGACAACCCGGATGCCGAGCTGCCGGACACCGCGATCACCGTGGTGCACCGCTCGGACGACTCGGGCACCACCGAGAACTTCCAGGCCTACCTGTCCGAGGCCGCCCCCGACGCCTGGGACCACGAGCCCGAGGGCGTCTGGCCGATCGAGGGCCAGGAGTCGGCCCAGGGCACCTCCGGCGTGGTCTCGGCCGCGCAGTCCGGCGACGGCACCATCACCTACGCCGACGCCTCCCAGATCTCCGACCTGGGCACCGTGGCGGTCGGCGTGGGCGACGAGTTCGTGCCCTACAGCGCCGAGGCGGCCGCCGAGGTGGTCGCCCAGTCGCCGCGGGCCGAGGGCACCGCGGACGGCGTGTACTCGATCGAGCTGAAGCGCGACGTCGCCGGCACGTACCCGGTCGTCCTGGTCTCCTACCTCCTGGCCTGCGGCACCTACGCCGACCAGGCGCAGGCGGACCTGGTCAAGGGCTACATGTCCTACCTCGTGAGCGAGGATGGCCAGCAGGTGGCCGCCGACGCGGCGGGCTCCGCCCCGCTGTCGGCCGACATCCGCGACGCGGTGCAGCCGTCGATCGACGCGATCACGGCCGGCTGACCGTCCTCGCCCTCGCCGGTCGAGCCTGTCGAGACCACGATCCGCGGTCTCGGCAGGCTCGGCCGGCGGTCTCGACAGGCACAACCAGCGGCACGACAAGGAGTACGAGTGACCACCACCGTCAGCCCGCCCCCGCAGCGGGTGCCGGGCAGACCGCGCCGACGCAAGCGGACCACCGACCGCGGCTTCAACCGGGCCTTCCGCTGGATCGCCGTCGGCGCCGGCGTCCTGATCCTCGCGGTGCTGGCCGCCGTCGCGGTGTTCCTGCTGCAGCAGGCCTGGCCGGCGCTGACCGCCGGGTCGGACGAGCTGGCGGCCTCGGTGCCGCGCTACCCCGAGGACACGTCGCTGCTCGAGTACGTCGGACCGCTCGTGTTCGGCACGCTGCTCGCGGCGGCGCTGGCCCTCGCGATCGCGACGCCGGTCGCCATGGGGATCGCCCTGTTCATCTCGCACTACGCGCCGCGGCGGCTGTCCCAGCTGCTCGGCTACCTTGTGGACCTGCTGGCGGCCGTCCCGTCCGTCATCTACGGCCTCTGGGGCATCTACGTGCTCGGCCCGGCCGCGCTGCCGGTGTGGGAGTGGCTCAGCTCCTGGTTCGGGTGGTTCCCGCTCTTCGCCGGCCCCGTCTCGCCCACGTCCCGGGTGCTTGCCACGGTCGCGGTGGTGCTCGCCGTGATGATCCTGCCGATCATCACCGCCGTCGCCCGCGAGGTCTTCCTGCAGACGCCGAAGCTCCACGAGGAGGCGGCGCTCGCGCTCGGCGCGACCCGCTGGGAGATGGTCCGCACCGCCGTGCTGCCCTTCGGCCGGTCCGGCGTCATCTCCGCAGCCATGCTCGGCCTGGGCCGCGCGCTCGGCGAGACGATGGCCGTGCTGATGATCCTGTCGCCCGGGTTCCTGTACTCGTTCAAGATCCTCGACAGCGCGCAGCAGCAGACCATCGCCGCGTACATCGCGCTCGACTTCCCGGAGGCGAGCGGGCTCGCGGTGAACACGCTGATCGCCACGGGCCTCGTGCTGTTCGTCATCACGCTGGCCGTCAACATGGCCGCGCGCGCGATCGTGGCGCGCCGCAAGGACTTCTCGGGGGCCAACTGATGAGCACGACCACCCTCTCGGACCCCGCGGGCCCCACCGACGCCACCGCCCGCACGCGCGCGGCGCTGACCGGCGCCGACGGCGCCCGGCGCCGCAAGGACCGCACGATGACGGTGCTGGTCTGGGCCGCGTTCGTCGTGGCCATGGCACCGCTCGTCTCCCTGGTCTGGACGGTGCTGAGCAACGGCGCCGGCCGCATCAGCATGGACTTCCTCACCCTGTCGATGCGCAACATCTTCGGCGGCGACCCGAGCGGCGGCATCTACCACGCCATCGCGGGCACGCTGATCATCACGGCCCTGGCCACGGTGATCTCGGTGCCGATCGGCCTGCTCACCGCGATCTACCTCGTGGAGTACGGCAAGGGCGCGCTGGCCCGCTCGGTGACCTTCTTCATCGACGTCATGACGGGCATCCCGTCGATCGTGGCGGGCCTCTTCGCCGTCTCGCTGTTCACCCTGATCCTGGGGCCGGGCGTGCGGATGGGCGTCATCGGCGCCGTCGCGCTCTCCGTGCTGATGATCCCCGTGGTCGTCCGCTCCTGCGAGGAGATGCTCAAGCTCGTCCCGAACGAGCTGCGCGAGGCGTCGTACGCGCTGGGCGTGCCCAAGTGGCTGACGATCGTCAAGGTCGTGCTCCGCACGTCCGTCGCGGGCCTGACGACGGGCATCCTGCTCGCCGTCGCCCGCGTCATCGGGGAGACGGCGCCCCTGCTCGTGACCGTCGGCGTCACCGACTCGATCAACTTCGACCCCTTCGAGGGCCGCATGATGACGCTCCCGGTGTTCGCCTACCGCCAGTACAGCCAGGGCCTGGCCACCTGCCCGGGCGGCGAGTCCGCCTCCTGCGTGGCGGACATCGCGATCCAGAACGCGTGGGGCGCGGCGCTCGTGCTCATCGTCCTGGTGCTCGCCCTCAACCTCGTCGGCCGGCTGGTGAACCGCTGGTTCTCCCCGAAGCTGCGCTGACCCGCAGCCGCCGCCCGCCGCAGCCCACCAGAAAGAGACGACACGATGGCACAGCGCATCGACGTGAAGGACCTCAACATCTACTACGGCGACTTCCTCGCCGTGCAGGACGTGTCGATGACGATCGACCCGAAGTCGGTGACCGCGTTCATCGGCCCGTCCGGGTGCGGGAAGTCGACCTTCCTGCGCACGCTCAACCGGATGCACGAGGTGATCCCGGGGGCCCGCGTGGAGGGCACCGTGGAGATGGAGGGCGTCGACCTGTACGGCGACGACATCGACCCGGTGGCCGTGCGCCGCAACGTGGGGATGGTCTTCCAGCGGCCCAACCCGTTCCCTACCATGTCGATCCGCGACAACGTGCTCGCCGGCGTGCGGCTGAACAACCGCCGCATCAGCAAGGCGGACGCCGAGGAGCTGGTCGAGGGCTCGCTGCGCGGCGCGAACCTGTGGAACGAGGTCAAGGACCGTCTCGACCGGCCGGGGTCCGGCCTGTCGGGCGGGCAGCAGCAGCGCCTGTGCATCGCGCGCGCCATCGCGGTGAAGCCGCAGGTGCTGCTCATGGACGAGCCGTGCTCGGCCCTCGACCCGATCTCGACCCTCGCGATCGAGGACCTCATCGGCGAGCTCAAGCAGGACTACACGATCGTGATCGTGACGCACAACATGCAGCAGGCGGCGCGCGTCAGCGACCGGACGGCGTTCTTCAACATCGCGGGCACGGGCAAGCCCGGCCGCCTCATCGAGATGAACGAGACGTCGACGATCTTCTCCACCCCGTCCGAGCAGGCCACCGAGGACTACGTCTCCGGCCGCTTCGGGTGACCGGGCGCTGACACGGGACGGACGAAGGGGCGGGCCGCAGCAGCTGCTGCGGCCCGCCCCTTCGTCGTGCGGGTCAGACGCCCGAGGCGCTCGGCACCCAGGCCGCGTACTCGGGGAGCGTGCCGTCCATGACGGGCAGGAAGAAGTCCTCGTCCACGCCGGCGCCGGACAGCGTCGCGTCGAGGTCGCCGCCCGGGTGGGTGGCGACGGCGCCGAGCTGGGCGTCCACGGCCTGGTCGCCCTCCTGGTCGGCGCTCAGGTAGACGGTCTGCCCGGCGGGCACGGTGAGCGAGATCGGCTCGGCGCCCTCGGCGGCGAGCACGAAGTCGACGTCCTCGGCGGAGGTGTTCGCGAGCGCGCCGAGCACGGCGCCGGGCTCGCCCTCGCCCTCGGAGACGACCATGAGGTTGATGCCGCGCACCTGGTCGGTGAGGTTGACACGGATGCCGTCGGACGGGGCGTAGGGCTTGGTGGTGATCGTGGGGGAGCAGGCGGCCAGCAGCAGGGCGCCCGCCATGACGCTGGCGGCGGCGACGAGGCGTGCGGGGCGGGCGGAGCGGGACACGAGCTCTCCTTCGAAGGCGTCGGCTCGCGGGCGCGGGTGGCCGCGCGGGCGCGGGGCATCAGGGTTCCCCCACGTCAGGCGGGGGAGGGCGGGCCTGCAGGGGACCCGTCGACATCCTAGCGACGCCCGGCGCGGGCTGCGCCCATGATTGCGCTTCCAGGCCTCTGACCTGCGCAAACGGGTTCGTCACAGGGGTGCCGGGAGGGCGCGGGGCAGGGGAGTGTCGGCCTCCCCGTGATAAACTTGTCGACTGGGAAAGGGGACATCTGCAGATGACGTTCACAGTAGGCGAGACGGTTGTCTACCCGCATCACGGTGCCGCGCTGATCGAGGAGATCAAGACGCGCAAGATCCGTGGCGAGGAGAAGATGTACCTCAAGCTCAAGGTCGCCCAGGGCGACCTGACGATCGAGGTCCCGGCGGAGAACGTCGACCTCGTGGGTGTGCGCGACGTGGTCGACCAGCAGGGGCTGGACCGCGTCTTCGAGGTGCTGCGCGCGCCCTACACGGAAGAGCCGACGAACTGGTCGCGCCGGTACAAGGCGAACCTCGAGAAGCTCGCGTCCGGCGACGTGATCAAGGTCGGCGAGGTCGTGCGCGACCTGTCGCGCCGCGACGCGGACCGTGGCCTCTCGGCCGGCGAGAAGCGCATGCTCGCCAAGGCTCGCCAGATCCTCGAGTCCGAGGTCGCGCTCGCGGAGGGCGTCGACGAGGAGAAGGCCGGCGCCATCATCGACGAGGTCCTCGCCTCCTGAGGCCTCCAGTCACCAGCGCTGCACGACGGCGACCCACGGCTCCGGCCGCGGGTCGCCGTCGTCGTTCCGGTACCGTGACGCCGTGACGACGCTCGCGATCCTCACCGCCGCGGGGTCCGGCACCCGCCTCGGCCGGGACCTGCCGAAGGCCCTGGTCGACCTGGCGGGCTTCCCCCTCGTGGTGCATGCCGCACGCCGCCTCGCCGCCTCGGGCGTCGTCGACTCCGTCGTCGTCACGTGCCCTCCGGGCCTCGACTCCGCGGTGCGCGACGTCGTCGCGCAGGACCCGCACGTGGACGTGCCGGTCCGCGTGGTCGAGGGCGGCGGCACCCGGCAGGCGTCCGTCGCCGCCGGCCTCGCGCTCGCCGGCCCGGACGACGACGTGGTCCTCGTGCACGACGCCGCACGCCCGCTCGCGCCGCCGCGCCTGGTGCGCCGCGTCGTCGACGCGGTACGTGCCGGCCACGGCGCGGTCGTCCCGGGGCTGCCCGTCACCGACACCGTGAAGCGCGTCGGGCCAGCATCGTCCGGGAGCGGGCCGGACGTCGAACGCGTCGTCGAGACCCCGGACCGCGCCGTGCTGCGCGCGGTGCAGACGCCGCAGGGCTTCGACCGCGCGCTGCTGGAGCGCGCGCACGCGCAGGGCGCGGCCCGCGCGACGGCGGAGGGGTCGGCGGCGACGGACGACGCGGGGCTGGTCGAGGCGCTCGGCGAGCCCGCCTACGTCGTCACCGGCGAGGAGGCGGCCATGAAGATCACCACCGAGCGCGACCTGCAGGTGGCCGCGCTGCTGCTGGAGGACGAGTCGTGACCGCGCTGCCCGCAGGCCTGCCGCGCACCGGGCTCGGCGTCGACGTGCACGCCTACGCCCCCGAGGGCTCGGACCGCGAGCTGTGGCTCGGGGGCCTGCGGTGGCCGGGGGAGCGGCCGCTCGCCGGCCACTCGGACGCCGACGTCGCGGCGCACGCCGCCGCCGACGCCCTGTTCTCCGCCGCCGGCATCGGCGACCTCGGCTCGCACTTCGGCACCAGCGAGCCCGAGTGGGCCGGGGCGGCGGGGAGCACCCTGCTCGCCGAGGCGGCCCGCCGCGTGCGGGCGGCGGGTTTCGAGATCGGGAACGTCGCCGTGCAGGTGGTCGGCAACCGGCCGAAGGTCGGCCCGCGCCGCGCGGAGGCCGAGGCGGCGCTCACGGCCGCGGCCGGCGCGCCCGTCTCCCTGAGCGCCACCACGACCGACGGCCTGGGGCTCACCGGCCGCGGCGAGGGCGTCGCGGCGATCGCCACGGCGCTCGTGGTCGCCGTCGGCTGAACCGCTCGGCGCGGGACCCACCGCACCGGGCCGCTCACCGCTGCAGCCGCGGGTCCTGCGAGGGGTCGGCGTACGGCTCCGGGCAGCCCTTGTCGACCGCGTCGGGGCGCAGCTCGACGTGCCACGGCTCGTTCGCGTACACCCGGCACAGCCCGTACGCGGCGCCGTGGTCCGCCACCCACTGGCTGCCGCCCGTCTGCTGCAGGTCGACCGCGTCGCCGGTGACGTGCGACGACGTGTCCGCGGACGCGACCCAGCGGGCCGCCTCGGCCGCGGAACCGTACTGGGCGACCGCCTCGCGCAGCAGCTGGTCCTGGTACGCCGCCGAGCGCCAGGCGCTGTTGACGAAGAAGGTGACGCCGTCCTGCTCGGCGTCCGTCGCGGCCGCCTGCAGCGCCGCGAGCAGCGCGGGGTCGAGGTTCGCCAGGGCCGGGAGCGCGTCGTCGAACACGGTGGTGCCGTCGGGGACGTGGCCGGCGGCCTCGCCGTCCCGCGCGCCGCGGTCGGGTCGGTCCGCGGGGGCGGCCGCCGGAGCGACCGACGTCGTCGCGGGCGGGGGCGACGACCCCTGGCAGGCCGCGAGCCCGGCCAGCGCGGCGGCGGCCAAGGCGAGCGCGAGCGCGGTGCGGGTCGGTCGGAGGGGCGCGCTCTCGGGTGCGGGGACGTGTCGGTGGTGGAGCATGCCTTCAGTCGAGCCGGGGCGGCGTTGCCCGGGCGTATGCGCTCCTCGATACGCGGACGATAGGCGCCGCTCCGTAGCATCGAGGGCATGCGCGTGCTGATCGTCGAGGACGAGCCGTACCTGGCCCAGGCCGTCCGCGACGGGCTGCGGCTGGAGGCCATCGCGGCGGACGTCGCCGGCGACGGCGACACCGCCCTCGAGCTGCTGAGCGTGAACTCCTACGACGTCGCCGTGCTCGACCGTGACATCCCCGGCCCGTCGGGGGACGAGGTCGCCGCGAGCATCGTCGCCTCCGGGAGCGGCCTGCCGATCCTCATGCTCACGGCCGCCGACCGTCTCGACGACAAGGCCACCGGGTTCGAGCTCGGGGCCGACGACTACCTCACCAAGCCGTTCGCGATGCGGGAGCTCGTGCTGCGGCTGCGCGCCCTCGACCGGCGTCGCGCGCACAGCCGGCCGCCGGTGCGCGAGCTCGCGGGGCTGCGCGTGGACCCGTTCCGCCGCGAGGTCTACCGGGACGGGCGCTACGTCGCGCTCACCCGCAAGCAGTTCGCCGTGCTGGAGGTGCTGGTCGCGACCGACGGCGGCGTCGTCAGCGCGGAGGAGCTGCTGGAGCGGGCGTGGGACGAGAACGCCGACCCCTTCACCAACGCCGTGCGCATCACGGTGTCGGCGCTGCGCAAGCGGCTCGGCGAGCCGTGGGTGATCGCCACCGTGCCCGGGGTGGGCTATCGCATCGCGGCCCCGCCCGAGGACGCGACCGGGCACGAGGACGGGCGCGCGGCCCGGAGCGGCGAGGCCCGGCATGGCTAGGAGCCCCGGCATGGCTAGGAGCCCCGGCCCGAGCGTCCGGCTGAAGCTCACGCTCAGCTACGCCGGGTTCCTCGTGGTGGCCGGCGCGCTGCTCCTCGCCGTCGTGTGGGTCTTCCTGCTGCGGTACGTCCCGGACACGATCATCGTCGACGTCGCGCCGTCCCGTCCCGGACCCGGGCAGTTCGTCCCCAACCGCTCCGACCTGGAGCGCGCCTTCGCCCCGAGGGTCGCCTGGGCGATGGTCTTCCTCCTGGTGCTCGGACTCCTCGGCGGGTGGTTCCTCGCCGGGCGGATGCTCGCCCCGCTGGACCGCATCACCGACGCCACCCGCCGGGCCGCCGAGGGGTCCCTGTCCCACCGGATCCGGCTCCCTGGACGCCAGGACGAGTTCCGCGAGCTCGCCGACGCGTTCGACGCGATGCTGGCCCGGCTCGAGGCGCAGGTCGCCGAGCAGCAGCGGTTCGCGGCGAACGCCTCCCACGAGCTGCGCACCCCGCTCGCGGTGACGCGGACGCTGCTCGAGGTGGGTGCGCAGGACCCGGACCGGGACACGGACGAGCTCCTGCGGCGTCTCGAGGCCGTCAACGCGCGCGCGATCGACCTCACCGAGGCGCTGCTCCTGCTCAGCCGCGCCGACCGCGGGATGTTCGCGCGCGAGCGCGTCGACCTGTCCCTCGTCGCGGAGGAGGCGGCCGAGACGCTGCAACCCCTCGCGGACGGCCGGGGCGTCGACCTGCAGGTCGCGGGCGACGTCGCCCCCGCGGTGGGGTCGCACGCGCTCCTGCTGCAGCTCGCCACGAACCTCGTGCACAACGCGATCGTGCACAACCTCGCGGAGCACGGCACGGTGCGGGTGGAGACCGCCGTCCGCGGCGACGACGTCGTGCTCACCGTCGAGAACACGGGCGGGCCGCTCGACCCGCGCCTCGTGCCGACGCTCGTCGAGCCGTTCCAGCGCGGCGGCGGGCGCACGCACGGGGAGCACGGGGGCGTCGGGCTCGGCCTCGCGATCGTGCGGAGCATCGCGGAGGCGCACCACGGCACCCTCGCGCTCGCCGCACGGGGCGACGGCGGGCTGCGCGTCACGGTGCGCCTGCCGGGGGAGCGGGCCGCCCCGGTCGCGTGGTGGCCCTCCGCCTAGCCCGTGCTGTCAGGCCGTGGTGTCAGTCCGCCGCGCCGAGGACGGTGTCGGTGTAGCCGTTGCGGAAGACGCCGCCGGGATCGACGGCGGCGCGCACGCGGGCGACGTCGGCCAGGGGGTAGTGGTCGGCGAGGTGCTCCGCCGTGCGGGTGTGCATCTTGCCCCAGTGCGGCCGCCCGCCCGCCGCGGCGAAGATCTGCTCGGCCGCGCTGAAGTACCGCTGGTGGGGCATCGGTGCGTACTGGTGCACCGCGACGTACGCCGTCTCGCGACCGTGCGCCGTCGAGAGCCAGACGTCGTCGGCGGCGGCGAAGCGCACCTCCACCGGGAAGGGGACGGGCTCGCCGGACGCGCGCAGCCAGGCGTCGAGCTCGTCGAGCACGTCCCGCAGCGCGGCGCGCGGCAGGGCGTACTCCATCTCGACGAACCGGACCCGGCGCCGGGTGACGAAGACGTCGGCCGACGGCGCCACGTACGTCTTCGCGCCCAGCGCCCGCGCGCTCACCGCGTTGAGGCGGGGGACCAGGCCGGGGGCGGCGAACGCGAGGCGGTTCACCACCTCGAAGGCGCCGTTGGACAGCACCTCCTCGTCCAGGAGGGCGCGGGCCCGGGAGCCGGCGGTACGCACGGCGCCGAGGCCTCCGGCACGGGCCGCCGCCCAGGCCTCGATCTCCTCGGCCGTCGCGCGGTTGTTCCGCTTCGTCAGCGCCCGGCGGGTGCCGGGGAACCAGTAGAACTCCGCGTGGTCGTTGCCGTCGACGTACTCGTCGAGCTGCTCGAGCACGCGGTCCAGCGGCCACGGCTCCTCCTGAGCGCGCAGCCAGAACGCGGGCACCACCTCGAGCGTGACCGCCGACAGCACGCCCGCGACGCCGAGGCCCAGCCGGGCCACCTCGAACAGCTCGCGCTCGGGCGATCCCGGGGCCGCGGCGTCCGACGCCGACCGGACCGCGCCGTCGGCGTCGACCACGCGGACGCCGCGCACCTGCGTCGCGAGGCCGCCCAGCCGGGCGCCGGTGCCGTGCGTGCCGGTCGAGATCGCGCCCGCGACCGACTGGCGGTCGATGTCGCCGAGGTTGCGCATCGCCAGCCCGAGCGCCGCGAGCAGGCGGTTGAGGTGGTGCAGGCGGGTGCCCGCCCGGACGGTGACGAGCGACGTGCCGTCCGGCTGGGGCGCCACCGCCTCGATACCGCTGAGGTGGTCGAGGCCGAGGTGCACGCCGTCGGTCACGGCCGCGGCGGTGAAGGAGTGGCCCGCGCCCATCGCCCGCACCCGCGTCCCGTCGGCGGCTGCCCGGGCGACGACGGCACCCAGCTCGCCCTCGTCGCGCGGCGCCAGGCGGCGCGCAGGCTGCCACGAGTGCGTGCCGCCCCAGGTGCGCAGCGGGGCGTCGGGGGTGGCGGGGGCCGGTGTGCGGGCGACGGTGCTCGGAGTCACGCGGCACACTCTGCCACGGGCGGCGGCCCGCGCGGATCCCCCTCCGGGTGGATCGTCGGCGACCCGTCGGACCGCCCGTCAGATCACCCGTCGGATCACCCCGCCCGGCCGTCGGACGACGCCCGGCGCCCGGTGTAGCGTGCGGTCATGACCCAGACGGAGCGGCTGGCCCGCGCCACCGCGCACCTGCCGGCTCCCGTGGCCGTGGTCGACCTCGACGCCTTCGACGCCAACGCCGCGGACCTGCGCCGCCGCGCCCGGGGCGTCCCCGTGCGGGTGGCGAGCAAGTCCGTGCGGGTGCGCACGCTCGTCGGCCGGGCGCTCGACGCCGGGTTCCAGGGCGTCATGGCGTTCTCCCTGGCCGAGGCGCTGTGGCTCGTGCAGGAGGGCGTGCGCGACGTGCTCGTCGGCTACCCCACCGTGGACCGGGACGCGCTCGCGCGGCTCGCCGCCGACGACCGCGCGCGGCGCGAGATCACGCTCATGGCGGACGACGCCGCCCAGCTCGCGCTCCTGGACGCCGCCCTCTCGTCCGCCGCGGTGCCGGCCGGGACGGGCGGCCTCGCCGACGTCGCCGTCTGCCTGGACGTCGACGCGTCGCTGCGCCTCGACGCCGGCCCGCTGCACGTGCACCTGGGCACGCGGCGCTCGCCGCTGCGCACCCCGGACGACGTCGCCGCGCTCGCCCGCCGCGTCGAGGCGCTGCCCGGCGCCCGGCTGCGCGGGCTGATGTTCTACGAGGCGCAGGTGGCCGGGCTGCCCGACACCAACCCGGCCGTCCGGCTGGTCAAGAAGCTGTCGGTGGCCGAGCTGTACGGCCGCCGGACGGCCGTCGTCGAGGCCGTCGGCGCCGCCGTCGGGCACGCCGTGGAGCTGGTGAACTCCGGCGGCACCGGCTCGCTCGAGACGTCGTCGGCCGGGCCGGCGGTCACCGAGGTGACCGCGGGCTCCGGGCTGTTCGTCCCCGGCCTGTTCGACGGGTACCGCTCCTTCGACCCCCGGCCCTCCGCGTTCTTCGGGCTCGACGTCGCGCGGGTGCCCGCCGCGGGCTGGGCGACGGCGTTCGGGGGCGGGTACGTGGCCTCCGGGCCGGCGGGGCGCTCGCGGCTGCCGCGGGTCGCGACGCCCGGCTGGTCGCTCACCGGAACGGAGGGCGCGGGGGAGGTCATGACGCCGCTGCGCCGGCGGGGCGGAGCGCCGCCCCTCGCCGTCGGGGACCGCGTGTGGCTGCGGCACGCCAAGGCGGGCGAGCTCATGGAGCGGTTCGACGTCGTCCACCTGGTGCGCGGCGACGAGATCGTCGAGTCCGTCCCCACGTACCGCGGCGAGGGACGCACCTTCGGCTGAGGGACCGGCCGGTACGCTGGACCGGTGAGCCTGCACCTGTACGACACCGCGACGCGCGACGTGCGCGCCTTCGTCCCCCTGAACCCGGGCGAGGTCGGTATCTACCTGTGTGGCGCCACCGTGCAGGCCCCGCCCCACATCGGCCACCTCCGCCCCGTCATCGCGTTCGACGTGCTGCGGCGCTGGCTGGAGCGCTCGGGCCTGCGGGTCACGTTGATCCGCAACGTCACCGACATCGAGGACAAGATCCTCGCCAAGGCGGCCGCGGCCGGCGTCGAGTGGTGGGCGCACGCCGCCACGCACGAGCGGATGTTCACGCGGGCCTACGACGCGCTCGGCGTCATCCCGCCCACCTACGAGCCGCGCGCCACCGGCCACGTGCCCGACATGGCGGAGCTCATGCAGCGGCTCGTCGACCGCGGGCACGCCTACGCGACCGGCCCCGGCGACGTCTGGTTCGACGTGCGTTCCTGGCCCGCGTACGGCGAGCTCACCCGGCAGCGGCTGGAGGACCTCAACCCCGAGCCCACCGGCGACGACGCCGCGGCGTCCGCCAAGCGCGACCCGCACGACTTCGCGCTGTGGAAGGCGCCCAAGCCGGGCGAGCCGGAGACGGCGTCCTGGGAGACGTCGTTCGGCCGGGGCCGCCCGGGCTGGCACCTCGAGTGCTCGGCCATGGCGCGCCGCTACCTGGGCGACGCGTTCGACATCCACGGCGGCGGCCTCGACCTGCGGTTCCCGCACCACGAGAACGAGCAGGCGCAGTCGCGCGCGGCCGGGTACGGCTTCGCGCAGCGCTGGATGCACTGCGCGTGGGTCACCCAGCAGGGCGTCAAGATGAGCAAGTCGCTGGGCAACGGGCTGCTGGTGAGCGAGCTGCTCGCCCAGGCGCCCGCGCCCGTGATCCGCTACGCGCTCGCGGCGGTGCAGTACCGCTCGATGCTCGAGTGGTCGCCCGACACCCTGGACGAGGCCCGCACCACCTGGGAGCGGCTGTCCGGCTTCGTGGACCGCGCCACCGAGCGCGTCGGCGGGGTGCCCGCCGACGAGGTCGCGAAGGCCGAGCTGCCGGCCGGGTTCGTCGAGGCGATGGACGACGACCTCAACGTGCCCGCGGCGCTCGCCGTCGTGCACGAGCACCTGCGCGCCGGCAACAGCGCGCTGGCGTCGCGCGACGACGCCGCGGCGCGCGAGGAGCTCGTCGCGCTGCGCGGCATGCTCGACGTCCTGGGCCTCGACCCGCACGACCCGCAGTGGGCCTCGGGTGCCGACGACTCCGCCGCGCGCGCGGCCCTGGAGTCGCTGGTCGCCGCTGAGCTCGATGCGCGGGTCGCCGCGCGCGCCGCGAAGGACTGGGCCACGAGCGACGCCATCCGCGACCGCCTCGCGGACGCCGGCGTCGTCGTCCAGGACTCCGCGGACGGCGCCCGCTGGACGCTGACCGACTGACCCGCTCGACCACCTGAGAAGAGACACCATGGCAGGCAACACCCGACGTCCCGGCGCCGTCCGCAAGGCCGGTAGCAAGAAGGGCGCGCAGGTCGGCACCGGCGGGCACAGCCGCAAGGCGCTCGAGGGCAAGGGCCCGACGCCGAAGGCCGAGGACCGTACCTACCACCCGGCGCACAAGCGCAAGGTGGCGGCGGAGAAGAAGCAGGCCGCGCAGTCGCAGAAGGGCGCGAGCAAGGGGGTCGTGCGCGGCACGCGCCGCCCGACCGGCGGCGCCGAGGTGGTCGCGGGCCGCAACGCCGTGCTCGAGGCGCTGCGCACCGACGTGCCGGTCACCGCCGTGCACCTCGCCGCGCGCATCGACCACGACGACCGCACGCGGGAGATCCTCGAGCTGGCCTCGACCCGCTCCGTGCAGCTGCTCGAGGTGAGCCGCACCGAGCTGGACCACCTCACCGAGGGCTCCGTGCACCAGGGCGTCGCCGCGCAGGTGCCGCCCTACGACTACGCGGACGTCGAGGACCTGCTGGACGCCGCCGCCGAGGCGGGCCAGCCGCCCCTGATCGTCGCGCTCGACGGCGTCACCGACCCCCGCAACCTGGGCGCCGTGCTGCGGTCCGCGGGGGCCTTCGGCGCGCACGGCGTCGTCGTGCCGTCGCGCCGCTCGGCCGGCGTCACCGCGTCGGCGTGGAAGGTGTCGGCCGGCGCCGCGGCGCGGGTGCCCGTGGCCAAGGTGACGAACCTGGCGCGGACGCTCGCCGACCTGAAGAAGTCCGGGGCCTTCGTCGTCGGCCTGGACGCGGGCGGTGACACCACCGTGCGCGACCTCGCGTTCGCCACCGACCCGCTCGTGCTCGTCGTCGGGTCCGAGGGTCACGGACTCTCCCGCCTGGTGCGCGAGACCTGCGACGCCGTCGCGTCCATCCCCATCTCGTCCGACGTCGAGTCGCTGAACGCCGGCGTCGCCGCGGGCATCACGCTCTACGAGGTGGCCCAGGCCCGCCTGACTGCCGCGAGATAGAGAACCCCGAGCCGCGAGATAGAGAAGCTCGGACGAGACCGCAACCGGTTGCGGTCTCGTCCGAGC
>NZ_JBNOZL010000010.1:0-125865 GCF_050311635.1 Isoptericola nanjingensis
ACAACCGACGCACACCGCAGAACCAGAACCACTCTCAGTTCCGACCCCGCCGGGGCAACCCCTCAAACTTACCAGACTTTTTCGGCCGCTCCGACCGCCTGTTTCCAGCCGATCGAACTGCCCGACATCGTCGGAAAGCCCCCACACCGGTGCTCGGGGCGCACGAATGCGACCTGATCCTCGATGTGAGTTCCAGCCCCGGTCGGCCACCTGAGCTCCGGTCTCCCGGATCGTGCTCCTTGGTGTCCGTCTCCCTGTCGGGCTGACGTCGTAGAACATTACACGCTCCGGAGCGCGCGGCCAACTCCGTCCGCGGTGACGCGGGGCACACCCCACCCCGCCCTCGGACGAGGGCTGGGGACCGGGTCCAGAATCGTGCCGTGAGCACCCTGCAGACCGCCCCTCAGCCCCCGGCGTCCGTCGTCGTCCGGCCCGCACGTGCCGACGAGAGCGCCCACGTCGCGTGGCTCGCCGCGGTCACGTTCCCGCTGGCGTGCCCGCCCGGGACCTCCGTGGCCACGATGGCCGCTCACGTGGCCACCCACCTGTCCCCTTCCGCCGTCCGCGGCTGGGTCCGGTCCGACGCGCACGCTCTCCTGGTCGCCGTCGACGAGGAGCTCGACGCGCGCGCCGACGGTCCGACGGCTCCCCTCGGCTACGCGCTCGTGTCCCTCGGCGAGCCCTCCGGCGACGAGGAGCAGCGCGTGCTCCGCTCCGTCGTCGGGCCCGCCCCGTACGTCGAGCTCTCCAAGATCTACGTGCACCCGGACGCGCTCGGCAGCGGGGTCGCGGCGCGGCTGCTCGACGCGGCCGTCTCGGCCGCCACAGAGCTCGGCGGCGACGCGCCCGTGTGGCTGGGCACCAACGCGCAGAACGCCCGGGCGCAGTCCTTCTACCGCAAGCACGGCTTCGAGGTCGCCGGCACGCGGACCTACGACGTCGGCGGCGTGCGGCACGACGACGTCGTCATGATCCGTCGACCGGCCTGACCGCGCGCGACACGGCGGGCGGGGCGACTCGTGCGCCCTCCCGCCGGCCGCGCTCCCACCGTCCTCAGCCCCGCAGCGCGAGGATCGCGTCGGCGCTGCGCTCCGCGTTGCCGAAGGAGTCGACGGGGAACGGCGGCTCGGCGACCGTCGACGCGTTGTCCTGCTCCCAGATGCCGTGCTGGCGTCCGGACCCGTTCAGCGCGCCGAGGAACGCCTGGTAGTCGAGGTCGCCCACCCCGAACTCGACGATGTCGTAGCCGTTCGACGACTGCGGGTTCACGCGCCCGTCCTTGAGGTGGAACATCGGGTAGCGGTCCCGGTGGGCCAGCACGTACTCCACCGGCTCGAACCCCGGGTAGAGGTGTCGGCCGACGAACGCCCAGAACACGTCCATCTCGAGGAAGACGGCCGCCGGGTCCGTGTTCTCCAGGAAGACGTCGTACAGCCGCGTCGCAGGGTCGTCGGTCGCGAAGCCGAACTCGTGCTGGTGGTTGTGCTGGTAGAACTTCAGCCCGCGCGCCGCGGCCGCCGCGCCGAACCCGTTGAACTGCTCCGCGGCGTCGAGGTAGCCGCCCACGGTGCGGTCGCTCGTCGGCGCGTTCGCCGTGCCGACGTGCCCCGTGCCGAGGGTCTCGGCGATGTCGAGCTCGGCCTCCATGTTCCGGGCGAAGTCGGTGATGCCTCGGTGCGACCCCACGGCGACGAGGCCGTTGTCGTCCAGCAGCGTGCGGATCTCGGCCGGCGTGATCGCCCCGACCGCGCCCTGCGTGTACCCGGCGAACTCCACCTCCCGGTAGCCGAGCGTCGAGAGCCGCTCGAAGACCGCCCGGAACCCGAGCGCGTTGACCTTGTCCCGGATCGAGTACAGCTGGATCCCCAGCTTGCCCGGCGGGACGAGCCGGCGTCCTCCGCCGGCCGCGAGCGCCGACGAGGCCGTCGCCGCGCCCAGGCCCACGGACGTGACGGTCGCGGCACCCACCGCGACGGTGGAGCCCGCCAGGCGCAGGAACGTCCGGCGGTCGAGCTCGGTACGACCGGTCATGCTGATCCCCTTCGATCAGGACGCCGGACCACCCGGCGCCACGCCGCCGCGAGCCGTCACGAGCTGCGGGAGGTCGGTCTCAGCGCTGCGAGAACGCCGCGTCGAAGGCGGCCTCCGGGGCGTCGAACGCGAGCCGACGCACCAGCTCCAGTGCCTCGGGGGCGCCGACCAGGCGGTCCATGCCGGCGTCCTCCCACTCGATCGAGATCGGCCCCGCGTACCCGATCGTGTTGAGCATCCGGAACGCGTCCTCCCACGGCACGTCGCCGTGGCCCGTGGAGATGAAGTCCCACCCGCGCCGCGGGTCCGCCCACGGCAGGTGGGACGACAGGCGCCCGTTGCGGCCGTTGCCCATCCGCTTCTTCGTGTCCTTGCAGTCCACGTGGTAGATCCGGTCCTTGAAGTCCCAGAGGAAGCTCACCGGGTCGAGGTCCTGCCACACCATGTGCGACGGGTCCCAGTTGAGGCCGAACGCCTCGCGGTGCCCGATCGCCTCCAGCGTGCGCACGGTGGTCCAGTAGTCGTAGGCGATCTCGCTCGGGTGCACCTCGTGCGCGAACCGCACGCCCACCTCGTCGAAGACGTCGAGGATCGGGTTCCACCGGTCGGCGAAGTCCTGGTAGCCCGCCTCGACCATCGCCTCCGTGGCCGGCGGGAACATCGCCACGTACTTCCAGATCGACGACCCCGTGAACCCGACGACGGTGTCCACGCCGAGCCGCGCCGCCAGGCGCGCGGTGTGCTTCATCTCCTCCGCCGCGCGCTGCCGCACCCCCTCCGGGTCGCCGTCGCCCCACACGACGTCCGGCAGGATGTCGCGGTGCCGCTCGTCGATCGGGTCGTCGCAGACGGCCTGGCCCTTGAGGTGGTTGGAGATGGCGTACACCTTCAGCCCGTGCCGCTCCAGCAGATCGAGGCGGGACTGCACGTACGCGTCGTCGTCCCACCGCCACGGGTCCAGGTGGTCGCCCCAGCAGGCGAGCTCGAGGCCGTCGTAGCCCCAGCCCGAGGCGAGCCGGGCCACCTCCTCCAGGGGCAGGTCGGCCCACTGGCCCGTGAACAGGGTGATCGGTCGTGCCATGGTGCGGTTCTCCTCGTCGAGATCGGCGGTGCAGGTGCAGGCGTCGGGCGGGGCGTGGTCAGCCGGGCAGGTCGACCCAGGTGTGGCCGGCGTCGGAGCTGCGCTCGACGGCGTCGAGCACGCGCTGCACGGCGAGGCCGTCGGCGAACGACGGCGTCGGCTGCTTCCCCGCCGCCAGGTCCCCGACGAGGTCCACGACCTGATGGGTGAACGCGTGCTCGTAGCCGAGCCCGTGCCCGGCGGGCCACCAGTGACCGCCGTAGGGGTGCTCCGGCTCGGTGACGACGATGCGGCGGAAGCCCGCCACCTCCGCGTCGTCCTCCGCGTCGAAGTAGTGCAGGAGGTTCATGTCCTCGAAGTCGAAGGCGAGCGAGCCACGGGTGCCGCTGACCTCGAGCCGGATGGCGTTTTTGCGCCCCCACGCGTACCGCGTGGCCTCGAAGGTCGCCGTCCCTCCGCCCGACAGCCGCCCGAAGAAGATCGCCGCGTCGTCGACGGTGACGGGGCCCGTGCCCTCCCCCGCCTCCCCGGACAGGCCGGAGAACGACGCCGGGACCGGCCGCTCGCGCACGAACGTCTCGAGCATGCCCGCCACGCCGACCAGCCGCTCCCCCGTGACGAACTGCGCCAGGTCGACGACGTGCGCGCCGATGTCGCCGAGCGCCCCGGAGCCGGCCTTCGCCTTGTCGAGCCGCCACGACAGCGGCGTGGCCGGGTCGGACAGCCAGTCCTGCAGGTACTGCGCGCGCACCTGCCGCACCTCGCCGATCCGCCCCTGCTCGACCAGGCGGCGCGCGAGCTGGATCGCCGGGACGCGGCGGTAGGTGAACCCCACCGCCGCGTACACCCCGCGCGCGGCCGCGGCGTCGGCCGCCCGGACCATCTCCTCCGCCTCGGCCACCGAGTTCGCGAGCGGCTTCTCGCACAGCACGTGCTTGCCCGCCTCGAGCGCCGCGACGGCGATCTCGGCGTGCGTGTCGCCCGGCGTGCACACGTCGACGAGGTCGACGTCGTCGCGCGTCAGGAGCTCGCGCCAGTCGGTGACGGCGTCGTCCCAGCCGAGCCGGTCGGCGGCCGCCCGCACCCCGTCGGCGCTGCGGCCCGCCACGACCCGCATCCGCAGGGCGAGCGGGAGGTCGAAGAACCGCGGCGCCGTCCGCCACGCGTGCGAGTGCGCGGCCCCCATGAACGCGTACCCGACCATCCCGACGCCCAGCGTCGGCGTGCCCCCTGCCGTGGCGTGCTCGCTCATCGAGCGACCTCCGTTTCCTCGTGCGGCTGTCGTGCGTCCGTGCGTGCTCTGCGGGACCCGTCCGACCTCAGGACCGGAACCCGATGGACATGTACTGGTCGACGTTGTCCGCCGTGACCACCGGGGCGAACAGCTGGGTGGTGCGCGGGACCCCGGCCGAGACCAGGTCGCCCATGTTCTTGTCGTGCACCACCAGGCGGGCCAGCTTGATGCCGTCGGCCGCCTGCGTCGACGGGTAGACGACGGTCGCCTTCAGCACCGAGTCGTCCGCCTGGATGTGCTCCATGACGTCGAGGGAGCCGGCGCCGCCGACCATGAAGAACTCGTCGCGGCCGGCGTTCTCGATCGCGGCGAGCACGCCGACGCCCTGGTCGTCGTCGTGGTTCCAGATGGCGTCGATCTTCGGCTCCGCCTGCAGCAGGTTCGACGTCGCCGTCTCCCCGCCCTGGACCGTGAAGTCGGCGGCGACCCGGCGGTCGACGTCGAGCCCGCAGTCGGACAGCGCGTCCTCGAAGCCCTTGCTGCGGTCCTGGGTGAGCGGGAGCGACTCGATGCCCTGGATCTCGGCGACGATCGCGTCCGGGTTGTCGCCGAGCTGCTCGCAGATGTAGGTGCCGGCGCTCACGCCCATGCCGTAGTTGTCGCCGAGCACCGTGGCGCGCGCGGCGAACGGGCTGGAGAACTCGCGGTCGACGTTGATGACCGGGATGCCGGCCTCCATCGCCTTGGTCGCGACCTCGGTGAGCGCGGCGCCGTCGAACGGCAGCAGCACGATGGCGTCGACCTTGTCGTTGATGAACTGCTCGATCTGGCTGATCTGGACGTTGACGTCGTTGGTCGCCTCGGCCTGCCGGAGCTCGACGTCCGAGTACTGCCCGGCGGTGTCGACCGCCGACTTGGTGATGGCGCCCATCCAGCCGTGGTCGGCGGCGGGGGCGGAGAAGCCGATGACGACCTTCTCGCCCGGCTCGTCGTTGCCCTCGGCGGCGACCTGCGGGGCGGCCGAGCCCTCGTCCTCGGGCGGCTCGTTGCTGGTGCAGCCGGCGGCGAGCAGGACGGCGGACACGGCCACCGCGGCCACCGCGGCGCTGCGCCGGGCGCGACTGTTCAGCAAGGTGCGTGCGGACATGTGATCATCCTCGATTCGGTCCGGCCGACCCGGGCGGGTGGCCCGGTGCGGGATGGTGCGGGGTGCTGCAGGGACATGCGGGGAGGGACAGGGCGGCGGCGCGTCAGGTGGACGCGGAACGCCGGGCGAAGCGCTGCTGGAGCAGGACGGCGACGACGATGATCGCGCCCTTGGCGACGTTCTGGGCGGAGATCGACAGGTTGTTGATCGTGAAGACGTTGGTCAGCATCGCGAAGATGAGGACGCCGATCACGGTGCCGACGATCGTGCCGCGACCGCCGATGAGCAGCGTGCCGCCGACGACCACGGCCGCGATCACCTCGAGCTCGTAGTACAGGCCGTTCGTGGAGGTGCCCGCCGTGGTGCGGCCCAGCATCATCACGCCCGCGATGCCGGCGGTCAGCCCGGACAGCGCGTAGATGTACAGCAGGTGCCGCTGCACCTTGATGCCCGCGAGCCGCGACGCCTCGAGGTTGCCGCCCACGGCCACCGTGCGCCGTCCGAAGGTGGTGCGGTTGAACAGGAACCACCCGGCGACGGCGACCACCGCGAAGATCCACACGAGCACCGGCACGCCGATGACGTCGGCGCGGAAGAAGTCCAGGAACCCGTCCACGCTGACGACCTGGGTCTGGCGTCCCGAGATCATCTCCGCGAGGCCGCGGGCGGCGATCATCATCGCCAGCGTCGCGATGAACGACACGACCTTGCCGTACGCGATGATCAGCCCGTTGACGACGCCCGCCGCGGTGCCGACCACGAGCGCCGTGAGCACCATGACGGTCCAGTGCACGTCCTCGGCCATCGTCTGCGTGGCGAGCGTGCTGGCCCACACGGAGGCGAGCCCGGTCAGGGACCCCACCGAGAGGTCGATCCCGCCGGCCGTGATGACGAAGGTCATCCCGATGGCGAGGACCCCGGTGACCGATGCCAGCCGGAGGATGGTCATGACGTTGTCGAGGCTGGCGAAACGCTCGCCGCCCGTGATCACGCCGACCACGGCGACGAGGACCAGGGCCACGACGAGCCCGATCGTGCGGCCTGCCGGGCCCGACAGCCACGAGGGCCGCGACGTGCCGGCGGCCGGCGACTCCACCTGGGTGCTCATGCGGTGGTTCCTTCCATGACGAGGTCGAGCACGCCGTGCTCGTCGATGTCCTGCGCGGGTGCCCGGTGCACGACGCGCCCTTCGGAGACCACGAGCACGTGGTCGGCGAGGCCGAGGACCTCGGGGATCTCGCTGGAGACGACGACCACCGCCGTCCCGGCGTCGGCGAGCCGGCGCACGAGGGAGTAGAGCTCCGACCGCGCGCCGACGTCGACGCCGCGGGTGGGCTCGTCGAGCAGCAGCACGTCGCAGCCGTGGACGAGCCACCGGCCGAGCAGGGCCTTCTGCTGGTTGCCGCCGGACAGGGTGCGGGCCGCGCGGTCGACGTCCGTGGGCCGCAGGTCGAGGGCCGCGACCTGCTCGCGCGCCGCCGCGCGCTCGGCGCGCTCGTCGAGCCAGCCGCCTCGGGCGAACCGGGCGAACGTGGAGAGGGTGACGTTCCGGTAGACGGGCTCGTCGAGGACGAGGCCCTGGCTCTTGCGCTCCTCGGGGCACAGGCCGATGCCGGCGGCCACCGCGGCGTCGACCGACCCTGCGCGGAGGGTGCGGCCGTTCACCGCCACGCTGCCCGCCGTACGCCGCCGCGCGCCGTAGAGCGTCTCGAGGATCTCCGACCGTCCCGCGCCGACGAGGCCGGCCAGACCCACGATCTCCCCGGCCCGGACCTGGAACGAGACGTCGTCGAACGTGCCCCCGAGGCCGAGCCCCTCGACGTCGAGCACCACCGGGGCGTCGTCGGGGACGCCCGGGCGCTCCGGGAACGCGTACTCGACGTTGCGCCCGGTCATGAGGCGGATGAGCTCCGCGGTGGGCGTGGTGGCCGCCGGGAGGTCGCGGCCCACCGTGCGCCCGTTCTTGAGGACCGTGATGCGGTCACCGATCTCGCGGATCTCCTCCAGGCGGTGGGAGATGTACACGACCGCGACGCCCTCCTCCGTGAGCGCGCGGACCACGCGGAAGAGGTTGCGCACCTCCCCGGCGTCGAGCACGGCGGACGGCTCGTCCATGACGATGACGCGCGCGTCGTGGGACAGGGCGCGCGCCATGGACACGACCTGCTTGCCCGCGGCCGAGAGCTGGCCGACCTCGCGGTGGGGCGCGATCTCGGGGTGGCCGAGCCGCGCCAGCAGCTCGCGCGTGCGGGCGGCGACCTCGCGCCGCTGGGTGAACCCGCCGCGGTCGAGCTCGTGGCCGAGGAACACGTTCTCCGCGACGGTCAGACCGTCGACGACGTCGAGCTCCTGGTAGATCGTCGCGACCCCGCGCTGCAGGGCCGCGACCGGGTGCGGGATCACGACCTCCTCGCCGTCCAGCACGATCCGGCCGGCGGTGGGCTGGTGCGCCCCCGCGAGGACCTTGATGAGCGTGGACTTCCCGGCGCCGTTCTGACCGAGCAGGCAGTGCACCTCGCCCGGCAGCACGTCGAGGTCCACCCCGTCGAGCGCCTTGGCGCCCGGGAAGTGCTTGACGATGCCCTCCATGCGCAGCAGAGGGGCGGGGGCGTCGCTGCCCTCCGGCGGTGCCGCGTCGTCGCGGTCCACGTCGACCATGAGTCCGAACCTAGGCCGCACTTCTGTCGATCGTCAAGCAAAAGACGGGTGTTATTCGATCGTGATTGACTACGGTCATGACGGAAGGCGCAGCGATCGGACCTCGCACCCCCGGGGCCGGCGAGATGTTCCAGCTCCTGCGCGACGGCCGGGCCCGCACCCGAGCCGAGCTCGCGACCCTCACCGGGCAGGCCCGGTCCACCGTCGCCGGGCGGATCGACGCCCTCATGGCGGCGGGCCTCATCGCCCCCGCCGGCGAGGCCACCTCGACCGGGGGACGCCCGCCCGCCACCTTCGCGTTCAACCCGTCGTCGCAGGTGGTCCTGGGCGTCGACCTCGGCGCCACCCATGCCCGGCTCGCCGTGACCGACCTCGCGTCCACCGTGCTCGCCGAGCTCGACGCGCCCCTCGCCATCGCCGACGGGCCGGAGCCCGTGCTCGGCTGGGTCGCGGACACCGGGCGCAAGCTGCTCGAGACCGCGGGCCGCTCGCTGGGCGACCTCGCCGGCGTGGGCGTCGGGCTGCCCGGCCCCGTCGAGCACGCGACCGGGCACCCGAACAACCCGCCGATCATGCCCGGCTGGGACGACGCGGACGTGCCCGGCATCCTCCGCGGCCACTTCGACGCGCCGGCGCTCGTCGACAACGACGTGAACATCATGGCGCTCGGCGAGCACCGCATCGCCTGGCCCGACGTCCCCGACCTCATCCTCGTCAAGGTCGCCACCGGCATCGGCGCGGGCATCATCGCCGACGGCGCGCTGCGGCGCGGCGCGCAGGGCGCCGCGGGCGACGTCGGGCACATCGCCGTGCCCGGGGCGGAGGACATCGTCTGCCGCTGCGGCAACGTCGGCTGCCTCGAGGCGATCGCGAGCGCGCAGGCCCTCGCGGTCCGGCTCCGCACCGAGGGCCTGGACGTGTCCGGGCCCTCCGACGTCGTCGCGCTGGTCCGGGGCGGCGACGTGACCGCGGGCCGCGCGGTGCGCCAGGCCGGGCGCGAGATCGGCAGCGTCCTCGCGGCGACCGTCAGCCTGCTCAACCCGTCCGTCATCGTGCTCGGCGGCATCCTCGCCGAGGCGGGCGAGCACCTGCTCGCCGGGATCCGCGAGGTCGTCTACCGGCGGTCCCTGCCGCTGGCCACCCAGCACCTGCGCATCGCCGTCGCGCGCACCGGCGCGCAGGCCGGCGTGCTCGGCGCCGCCGCCATGGCCGCCGACCATGCGCTGTCCCCCGAGGCCGTGGACGCGCTCACGGCCTGAGCGCGCCGCCCCTACGATGCGCGGCACGACCTCGGCGCCCACCGGACGCCTCGCCTCTCCGATCACCCCGCCCGGGCCGAGGACAGGTCGGTCGACCTGGGCGGCCCGGAGGCCCTCGTCGGCACGGCCGTGTCCGCCGGCGCGGACGGCGTCGTCGTGCAGGCGACGACGCCGTCGTCAGGCCGCGCGCTCGAGCACCGCGACGTGCAGGTCCAGCAGCGCCGCCGTGCGCTCGCTCGGGCCGCGACCGAAGCCGCACTCGGTCGCGACGCCGACGGTCCGGCCGCCCAGCACCTGCGCGGCGGCGGCGAGGCGGCGAGCGGCGCCCTCGACGCCGTCCTCGTGGTGCAGGACGCCGAGGTAGAGCTCGGTGGCCGGGTCCAGCGCGAGGTCGCCGAGCCCGGCGACGTACGCCACGTCGTCGCGGTCGATCGGGACGGGCAGGTGCACCCAGGTGATCGGGCGCGGCAGCGCCGCGACCAGCGCGTTCGCCATCTCCACCAGGTGGCCGGTGTCCGCCGGCTCGACGAAGTGCTTCTCCGCCACGTCGCCGTAGCAGAGGTGGAAACCGAGCTCGACGCCCTCCGGCACGTGCGCCGCGAACCGCGCCGCCCGGGTCGCGCACCCCTCGACGACGCCCTCGTCCCCGCCGGCGCCGGCGTCGAACCACGCCCGCGCGGCGCCGCCGCCGAGGTTCGCGCCCTCGACGAAGGCGAACTCCGTGGCGAGGTCGACCTGCACGGCGAGGTCCTCGGACGGGACCGCCGCGAGGATCTCCTCGAGCTCACGCACGAGCGCCGCCTCGTAGACCGGGTGCACGGCGGCGCGGTCGGCGGGCGCGACGAACGTCGTCACGGCCGCGAGCGGCGAGGGCAGGCAGACCTGGAACCGCGTGCCGGGCGCGATCACGCCCTCCGCGCGCAGGGCGACGAAGTCCGCGTACGAGGCGCGCGCCGCGTCCGCGTAGCCCAGCGGCCCGAAGCGCAGCCCGTCCGCCGGCACCGAGCCGTCGAGCACGTGCGGCCGCACGTCGAAGCCCGCCACGACGACGGGCTCGTCGCCCACGCGGACCAGCCCCTCGACCGCCTCGAACCGCGAGCCCTGGAACAGGATCCAGTGGAACCGCTCGCCCACCTCGCCGTCGGGGATCCGGCGGACGTGCGCGCCGAGCCGCGCCGCGACGGTGCGCAGGGTGTCCCGCGCGGAGGGCAGGTTCACGGAGCCCACGAGGTGGGCGCCGCGCAGGCTCGGGGTCGGGGCGGTCTGGTTCGGGGCGAGGGTGTCCGGCACCCGCGCATCGTAGCCCCGGGCGTCAGCCGTCCAGCGCCGCGGGTCCGCCCTCCAGCAGCCGGGTGAACGCGGCCTCGTCGAGGATCGGCAGGCCGAGCTCCTCCGCCTTCGCCGCCTTCGAGCCGGCGTTCTCGCCCACGACGACGTAGTCCGTCTTCTTCGAGACCGACCCCGCCGCCTTGCCGCCCGCGGCGAGGACGGCCTCCTTGGCGCCGTCGCGGCTGTACCCCTCGAGCGAGCCCGTCACCACGACCGTCAGGCCGGCGAGCGGTCCGGTCGGCCCCTCGTCCGCCTGCGCCGCCATCGCCTCCGGCCCCGGGTGGTCCGGGATCCAGGTGCGCACCCCGGCCGCCTGCCAGCGGTCGACGATCTCGCGGTGCCACTCGACGTCGAACCAGGCCAGCAGCGCGTCCGCGATGATCGGGCCCACGCCCTCGACGGCGGCCAGCTCCTCGCGCGTCGCCGCGCGGACCGCGTCGAGCGAGCCGAACCAGCCCGCGAGCGCCCGGGCCGCCACGGGCCCGACGTGCCGGATGTTGAGGCTGACGAGGATGCGCCACAGGTCCTTCGTCTTGGCGAGCTCGAGCTCGTCGAGGAGCTTGGTGGCCGCGGCCGTCGGCTCGAGCTCGGGCAGGGTCTCCCCCGCCGCCTCGGCCTCGGCGCGGCGGGCCTTGGTGTAGGTGACCTTCTTGCGGAACGGCGTCCTGCGCCGGGCCACGCCGTCGTCGTCGAGCTTGGGCAACCCCGTCTCGGCGTCGCGCACGACGACCTCGATGGGCAGCAGCTGGTCCAGCGTGAGGTCGAACAGGCCCGCCTCGGTGCGCAGCGGCGGGACCTCGGGCACCTCGGGCTGGGTGAGCGCGGACGCCGTCACCTCGCCGAGCACCTCGACGTCCAGGCCCCCGCGCGAGCCGATGTGCTCCACCCGGCCGCGCACCTGCGCCGGGCAGGACTCGGCGTTGGGGCAGCGCAGGTCGACGTCGCCCTCCTTCATCGCCCGCAGCGGGGTGCCGCACTCGGGGCACCGCTCGGGCATGACGAACTCCTCGCGCGGGTAGCCGTCGTCGGCCAGCGCGGTGACGGGCCCGAGGATCTCGGGGATGACGTCGCCCGCCTTGCGCAGCACGACCATGTCGCCGATGCGCACGCCCTTGGCCTTCACGACGTCCTGGTTGTGCAGCGTCGCCTGCCGCACCGTGGACCCCGCCACCAGGACCGGCTCCATCACGGCGTACGGCGTCGCGCGGCCGGTGCGGCCCACGCCCACCTGGATCGCCACGAGGCGGGTGGTGACCTCCTCCGGCGGGTACTTGTAGGCGATGGCCCACCGGGGTGCGCGGCTCGTCGCGCCGAGCCGCCGCTGGTCGCCCAGCGCGTCGACCTTGACGACGATGCCGTCCAGCTCGTGCTCGATGTCGTGGCGGTGGGCGCCGAACCACTCGATCATCTCGACGACGCCGTCGATCCCCTCGACGACGCGGTTGTGCGGCGAGACCGGCAGCCCCCACCGCGCGAAGTGCTCGTACGCCTCGGACTGCCGGGCCAGCTCGGTGTGCTCCCCCGCCGTCCACTGCAGGGCGCCGATCCCGTGCACGTAGAGGCGCAGGGACTCCACGCGGGCGACCCCGGCCTCGAGCTCCATGCCCTCCTTCTTGTCGAGCAGCTGGCGCAGCCCGCCGGCCGCCGCGTTGCGCGGGTTGGCGAACTGCGGGAAGCGGCGGAGGGCGGCGACCCGGGCGCGCTCCTCGTCGAACGGGCGGGCGGACGTCGTGCGCCCGTCGTGCCGCGCGCGGGACTCGGCGACGACGCGGTCGCGCAGCTCCGCCTGCAGCGCGTTCAGCCGCTCGAACGAGGCGACGGGGATGAAGACCTCCCCGCGGACCTCGACGAGGTCGGGGTGGCCGTCGCCCGCCAGCCGTCGCGGGATGTCGGCGATCCGGAGCGCGTTCTGCGTGACGTCCTCACCGGTGCGGCCGTCGCCGCGCGTCGCCGCGCGCACCAGGCGGCCCTTCTCGTACAGCAGGGCGATCGCGAGGCCGTCGATCTTCACCTCGGACAGGTAGCCGACGCGCTCGGCGCCCAGGTCGCGGGCCACGCGGGCGTCCCACGCCCGCAGCTCGTCGACGGAGAACACGTTGTCGAGGCTGAGCATGCGCTCGACGTGCTCGACCGTCGCGAACCCGGCGGCGGCCGCGCCGCCCACCCGCTGCGTCGGCGACTCGGGAGTCTGCAGCGCCGGGTGCGCGGCCTCGATCGCCTCCAGCTCGTGCATCCGCGCGTCGTACTCGGCGTCGGACACCCGGGGGGCGTCGTCCTCGTAGTAGGCGCGCTGGTCCTCCTCGACGAGGGCGACCAGCTCGGCCCAGCGGCGCTGTGCGGTGGCCTCGTCGAGCAGGGTGTTCTCGGTGTCCGTCACGCGCCCATCTTGCCGCGTGCCGCCGACACCGGCCGGGTCGGGCACCTCGACCCGCCCGACCTGCGAGAAGGCCTGTCCCGATGCTGTCCGAACCGCTACGATTCTGGCGTTTTGGCCCCCTCTCGACCGACAGCAAGGACGCCCATGAAGATCGCCGTCGTCGGCGCCGGCTTCGCCGGCCTGGCCAGCGCCAAGGTGCTCCGCGAGTTCGGGCACGACGTCACCGTGCTCGACAAGGCCCCCGACGTCGGCGGCGTGTGGAGCGCGAGCCGCCGCTACTCGGGCCTCACCACGCAGAACAACAAGGGCTCGTACGCCTTCTCCGACCTGCCCATGCCGAAGGACTACCCCGAGTGGCCCAGCGGCCAGCAGGTGCAGGCGTACCTCGAGCGGTACGTCGACCTCCACGACCTGCGCGGCTCGCTCCGGCTGTCGACCGAGGTGGTGCGCGCCGAGCTGACCCCCGCGGAGGACGGCTGGTTCGTCACCGCGCGACGCACGGGCGAGCCGGTCGGCGAGCCCGAGCGCTTCGACCACGTCGTGGTCGCGAACGGCATCTTCTCCGACCCGGTGATCCCGCGCTTCGAGGGCCTGGCGCAGCTGCTGCGCGCCGGCGGCAAGGTCGTCGCCTCGAGCCAGCTCACGTCCCTCGAGGACGCGCGCGGCAAGCACGTCGTCGTCGTCGGGTACGGCAAGTCCGCGTGCGACGTCGCCGCCGAGATCGCCCCGGTCGCCGCGAGCACCCAGGTCGTCGCGCGGCACCTGCTGTGGAAGCTGCCCAAGCGGCTCGGCAACGCGCTCAACTACAAGTACCTCCTGCTCACCCGGATGGGCGAGGGCCTGTTCCGCTACGAGACGCTGTCCGGCGGCATGGAGAAGTTCCTGCACGGCCCCGGCGACCGTGTGCGGAAGTCGATGCTCGCCAGCGTCGGCGCGGTGTCGGTCAAGCAGTTCCACCTGGAGAAGCTCGGGCTCGTGCCGCGCGGCGAGTTCGCCGACATCGCCCGCTCCACCGTCTCGCTCGCCACCGACGGCTTCTTCGAGCAGGTGTCCGAGGGCAGGATCGACGTGCACCGCGAGTCCGAGATCGAGCGCCTCGCCGTCGACGACGACGGCGCCCCCGTCGCCGTGCTCGACGACGGCACCACGGTCCGCGCCGACCTCGTGGTGTGCGGCACCGGCTTCCACCAGCGCGTGCCGTTCCTCGACGACGACCTGCAGGCACGCCTGCTCGACGACCGCGGCAACTTCCAGCTCTACCGGCAGGTGCTGCCGCACGACGTGCCGCACCTGACCTTCGCCGGGTACAACTCGTCGCTGTTCAGCCCGCTGTCGGCCGAGGTCGCAGCGCTGTGGACCGCCGCCCACCTCGCCGACGCCGTCGACGTGCCGCCCGTCGAGGAGCGGCGCGAGCTCGTCGCGAGCCGCGTGGAATGGATGGAGAAGCGCACGGAGGGCAAGCACGCCCGCGGGACCAACGTCATCCCGTTCTCGCTGCACCAGATCGACGAGATGCTGACGGACCTCGACCTGCAGCTGCCCGCGACCACCCGCGCCGGCCAGTGGCTGCTGCCGGTGGACCCGAAGGCGTACCGGCACCTGCCCGGCCGGCTGCGCGCACGGATCGGCTGACCGCGGGCGGATCGGCCGACCCGTCAGGGTCCGCCGGTCCGCCGGTCACCGGAATCGGACGGGCAGCTCCTGCGGGTAGCGCGCCCACGCCGAGCGCACCGGCTCGACGTCGGCCGGCGCGACGGTGAGCTCCATGTCCGCGACCCGGGCGAGGAAGTGCCCCACGACGGTCCGGGTGATCAGCGGAGCCGTCCGGTGCGCCGGACACGCGTGCGCGCCCGTCCCCCAGGTGAGGTGGAAGCGCGCGTCGACCTGCTCCCACGGGTCAGCGGCGCGGACCGCACGGTCGGCGTTGGCGGCCGCCACCGCCGGCACGACGGCGTCGCCCGCGGCGATCGCCTGACCGCCCAGCTCGCCGTCCGCGAGGGCGTAGCGCGGCCGCAGGTGCGGCAGCGGGGGCGCGTCGCGCGCCACCTCGTCCAGCGCGTCGTCGAGCGAGAGGCGGCCGCCGTGCAGGCGGGCGGCGAACGCCGGGTCGGCGAGCAGCCGCTGCAGCGTCGTGGCGATCCACGCGATCTCGGCGTCGTGCGCGGTGGCGAACACGAGCCCGACGGCGGCCATCACCTCGAGGTCGTTCTCGTGCGCGGGGTGCGCGAGCAGCGCGGACGTGAGGTCGTCGCTCGGTTCCGCGCGACGCCCGGCGACGAAGCCCGCGAGCAGGTCCTCCGCCTCGACGGACGCCGGGTGGGCGTCGTCCGCGCCGGAGCGCTGGGCGACGGTGAGCTCGTGCATCCGGCGCGCGTCCGCGAGCGTCATGCCGAGCAGGTCGGCCAGCACCCGCACCGGGACGTCGACGGCGTACTCCGCGACCATGTCCGCCGTGCCGCGGGCGGCCAGCCGGTCCAGCGCCGACGCGCACGCGACGTCCGTCGTGCGCCGCACGCGGCGGTCCTCGACGGCGTCGAGCGCGTCGGCCAGGGGCGTGCGCAGCCGCCGGTGCTCCGCGCCGTCGCGGTCGTGGGCGCCGTCGCGCGGCGCGAGGAGCGCGCGGGTCGCCGAGCGCCGACCGACCAGGCCCTCCGCCTCGTACCGCCAGTGGCGCGCGTCGCGGGAGAACATCGCCTCGTTGCGCAGGACGGCGGCGACCTCGGCGTGGCCGAGCGCGAGCCACGCCGGCACGCCCGGCTCCAGGTCGACGGGCGCGAGGGCGCCCCAGCGCGAACGCAGCGCCTCGTACCGAGCCGCCGGGTCGGGCGCGCCCGCCAGGTCGGCGAGCAGCGGCCGGTCGGCCACGTCCTCGAGCCGCACCACGCGCACCGCCCCGGTGAGGCTCATGCGGCGTCGCCTGCGCGCGCGAGGCGCACCGCGTGCGCGACGAGCGCCTGGAGCGCCTCCACGGCCTGGCGTCGCTCGCGCAGGTCCCCCGCGACGACGGGGGTGTCCGCCGGCAGGTCGAGCGCGGCGCGCACCGCGTCGGTGGTGTGCCGCGGCGCGTCCGGGAACTCGTTGACCACGATGGTCACCGGCAGCGCCGTGTGCTCCTCGAGCTGGTCCAGCACCTCGAAGCTGTCCTCCAGCCGCCGCGTGTCCACGACCACGAGGGCGCCCACCGCGCCGTCCGCCAGCCCCGCCCACAGGTCCCAGAAGCGCTTCTGCCCGGGCGTGCCGAACAGGTAGAGGGCCGTGGTGCCGCCCACGGTGACGCGCCCGAAGTCCATCGCGACCGTCGTCGTGGTCTTCTCCCCCAGCCGCGGGTCGACGCCCAGGCTGGCCGCCGTGATCGTCTCCTCCGTGCTCAGCACGGGGATCTCGCTCACCGCGCCGATGAGCGTCGTCTTGCCGACGCCGTACGCGCCCACCACGAGCACCTTGACCGACCGCTCGACGGTGGACGCGAGGTGCAGGGAGGCCGGGTCGACGGGTGGCGCCTCAGAACCGGCGGAGACCATCGAGGACCTCCTCCAGCAGGTCGACGCCCGGCAGGTCGTGGGTCGCCGGCGACCGGACCGCCAGGTAGCCGGCGTCGAGCAGGTCGGAGGCGAGGACCGCGACCAGGCTGGTGGGCAGGCGCAGGTACGCGGCGAGCTCGGCGAGGGCCAGCGTGCCGCGGCAGGTCTCGAGCAGGGCCCGCTCGTGCCGGCCCGCGCCGACGGGCAGCTCGCGGCCGTCGTCCACCGCGCACAGCAGCGTCTCCGGTCGCAGCGTGTTGCGGCTCGGGTGCGCGCGCCCGCCCGTGAGGACGTACGAGCGCACCGGGTGGTCGCGGTAGCCGTCCGTCATCGCGCCTCCCCGTCGGCGGGCACGGGGGCGGGGACGGCGGCGGGGCGCAGGACGTCCGTGCCGAGCGTCCGCTCGCCGATCATCAGCACCTGGGCCTGCATCTGCTGGGCCACGAGCCCCGGGTCGACCGCCGCGTCGGTGACGACCGCCAGCCGCGAGCCGTCGCCCGCTCCGCGCACGAAGAGGAAACCGCCGTCGAACTCGACGAGCACCTGGCGCAGCGCGTCGCCGGCGCCGAACTCCCGCCCCATGCTCATGCCGAGCGCGACGAGGCCGGCGCACGCCGCGGCGACCTTGTCGGCCGTGTCCGGGGGCGTCACGTCCGTGCGGACCTTCACCAGGCCGTCCGAGCTGAGCACGACGACGTGGCGCACGCCGCGCACCCCCGCGACGAGGTCGAGCATCCAGCTGTCCGGGTGCGCGGGCGCGGGCGTCGCATCGGTGGTCGGGGTCGTCATGAGTCCTCCGAGGTCACGTCCGGCACGGCGGACGGCTGCTGGCTGGGATGGTCGGTGGTCGGGGCGCCGTCGGCGGTGGCGTCGCGGTCGGCGGAGAAGAACGCGCCGATCCACGCGCCGGCCTCCTCCGCCGTCTGTGCCGGGACAACCGCGGTCGGGGCGGACGGGGGCGCGGCGGGCACCGCGCGCTGGGTCCCCGTGGCGGTGCCGCGGCGCGAGCGCCGCTGCGGCAGGGCCGGGGCGCCGTCGGGTCCCGGCGTCGTGCCGTGGGCCTCGGCGGCCGTCGTCTCCGGCGTGGCCGGGGCCTGGGGGGCGGGCCCGGGCCACGGGTCGTCGACGCTCGGGGCGAGCGTGCCGGGAGCCGCGGCCGCCGCGGTGACGAGCTCGGCGGGCACCATGACCACGGCGCGCAGGCCGCCGTACACGGACTCCGTGAGATCCACCCGCAGGTCCAGGGCGCGGGCGTACGACCCGACGACCGCGAGGCCGGTCTGCGGTACCTCGCCCAGGTCGGCGATGCCCACGGGCCGCGCGCCGGACGCGACGGCGCGCACCCGCTCGAGCTCGCGGGCGGCCATCCCGACGCCGCAGTCGTCGACCTCGACGACCGCGCCCCGCTGCACCTGCCGGATCGCGACGAGCACCTGGGTGCTGGGCGGCGAGCACTGCGTCGCGTTGGCGAGCAGCTCGGCGAGGACGTGCACGACCGGCTCGACCGCACGCCCGACGACGGCCAGCCCCGGGTCGCCGGAGACCTCGACGCGCTGGAACGCCGTGATCCGCCCGGCGGCTGCGCGCACAACGTCGGGCAGGGCGAGCGGGTCGTCCCACGCCTGCCCCGGACGCCGGCCGCAGAGCGCGACGAGGTTCTGCGCCTGACG
Organism: Isoptericola nanjingensis; assembly: GCF_050311635.1. Lineage (NCBI taxonomy): Bacteria > Bacillati > Actinomycetota > Actinomycetes > Micrococcales > Promicromonosporaceae > Isoptericola > Isoptericola nanjingensis. Next base: position 18,308 of record NZ_JBNOZL010000010.1, read on the forward strand.
GGCGTGCTGCGCGGCGGCGTGGTCGATCCGCATGGACGTCTGCAGCACGTCGGGGTCGGCCGCGTGCCGCTGCACCATGCGCGCCGCCTCCTCCTGGATGCGGTGCGCCGACGCCTGCACCTTGCGCCCCAGGGCGACGACGGCGGTCTCGACGGCGGCGCGCTGGTCGTCGCATGCCTCGCGGGTGCGCGCGAGCCCGGTCGTCGCGTCCTCGAGCGCCCCGGCGGCCGTCGCGAGCTCGGCCGCCAGCGCGTCGCGCTCCGCCCGCAGCGCCGCCCGGTCGCGGTCGCCGCGCGCGACGGCGCGGGACAGCGCCACGGCCGCGACGACGACGAGCAGCGCGGCGGCGCAGGACAGCGACGCCGCGCCCGCGGGCGACAGCCGGTCGCCGAGCAGCGGCACGGCCGCGAGGCAGAGGACGGCCGCGGCCGCGCAGAGCTGGGCCGGCACGCGCGTCGTCGCGCGCGCTCCGGCAGAGGTCGTCGTGCTCACCGCACCCCCGTGGGTGGAAGGATCGGGTCCCGGCGGACGTGACCGTGCCGCTCCGAAAGCGGCGTTCTCCGCGAAACCCTTGGAACGTCCATAGCGGGATCAATGCCCTGACCAGGAGTTTCTACCACGGGCACCCCCCGGGTGAAAGGCACCCGCGCCCCTCGGCGCGCCCGGCGGCTAGGGTGCCGAGCATGACCGCCGAGCACGTCGACACCGCCGCACCGTCAGCCCCGCCCGCCGCGCCGCCGTCCCCGCTCGACCCGGCCCGGCCGGACCCGTTCGCGTGGCTCGAGGAGGTCGAGGGCACCGAGGCGCTGGCGTGGGTGCGCGGCCGCAACGACCACGCGCACACGACCGTGGGTGCCGCCCCCGGGTTCGCGGAGACCGAGGCGGCGGTCCGCGAGGTGCTCGACTCCGACGAGCGCATCCCCGACGTCTCCCGGATCGGCGACCACCTGTACAACTTCTGGCGCGACGCCGCGCACGAGCGCGGCCTGTGGCGCCGCACCACCCTCGGCTCCTACCGGACCGACGCGCCGGAGTGGGAGACCGTGCTCGACCTCGACGCGCTCGCCGCGGCGGAGGGCGAGAGCTGGGTGTGGCACGGCGCGTCGCTGCTGCGCCCGACGCCCGAGCAGCTCGCGGCGGGCGAGCCCTGGCGCCGGGCACTGGTCGACCTCTCCCCCGGCGGCTCGGACGCGGACGTCACGCGCGAGTTCGACCTCGTCGCCAAGCGGTTCGTCCCCGCCGCCGAGGGCGGCTTCGAGCGCGACACGGCGCGCGACGACGGCCGCACCGGCGCCAAGGGCGGACTGGCGTGGGCCGACGAGGACACGGTGTACGCCTTCACGGACTTCGGCCCGGGCACGACGACGCCGTCGGGGTACCCGCGCATCGCGAAGCTCTGGCGCCGCGGCACGCCGATCGAGGACGCCGTCGTCGTCTACGAGGGCACCGACGACGACATGTACATCTCCGCGCGCCGCTCGCGCACGCCGGGCTTCGAGCGCGACCTCGTGAGCCGCTCGATCGCCTTCTACCGGTCGGAGACCTTCCTCGTCGAGGCGGTCGGGACGCCCGAGCAGCGGCTGGTGAAGATCGACGTGCCCGAGTCCGCGGAGGTCGGGCTTCACCGCGAGTGGCTGCTGGTCGAGCTGCGCGACGACTGGGCGCCGGCGGGCACCACCTACGCCGCCGGCTCGCTGCTGGCCGCGCCGGCGGACGCGTTCCTGGCCGGCTCGCGCGACCTCACCGTCCTGTTCGAGCCCACGCCGTCGACGTCGCTGGTCGGCGCCACATGGACCCGCCACCACCTGGTCGTCAACGTGCTCGACGACGTGAAGAACGCCGTCCACGTGCTCACCCCGCCCGCCGGCACGTCCCCCGGCACGGCGGCCGGCGCGCCCTGGACCCGCTCGGAGCTCCCGCTCGGCGGCGGGCTGCTCACCGTCGGCGTGCGCGCCGTCGACGCTCTCGACAGCGACGACGTCTGGGTCACGACCACCGGCTACCTCACGCCGTCCACCCTCGCGCTGGCGACCGTCGCGGGGCCCGGGGCGGAGCCCGGCGCGCCCGAGCCGCTCAAGGCCGCGCCGGCGTACTTCGACGCCGACGGCATGGTCGCGGTGCAGCACTTCGCAGCCTCCGACGACGGCACGCGCGTCCCGTACTTCGTCGTGGGCCGCGAGGACCTGGTGGACCCGTCCGACCCGACGACGCCGGGGACCGCGCCGACGCTGCTGTACGGGTACGGCGGCTTCGAGATCCCGCTGCTGCCGGGCTACTCCGGCACGGTCGGGCGGGCGTGGCTCGCCCGCGGCGGCGTGTACGTCGTCGCGAACATCCGCGGCGGCGGCGAGTACGGGCCCGCGTGGCACCAGGCCGCGCTGCGCGAGCGGCGGCACAAGGCGTACGAGGACTTCGCCGCCGTCGCGCGCGACCTCGTGGCCCGCGGCATCACGACGCCCGAGCACCTCGGCGCGCAGGGCGGCTCCAACGGCGGGCTGCTGGCCGGGAACATGCTCACGCAGTACCCCGACCTGTTCGGCGCGGTCGTGGTACAGGTGCCGCTGCTCGACATGAAGCGGTACTCGCACCTGCTCGCGGGCGCGTCGTGGGTGGCGGAGTACGGCGACCCCGACACCGACGACTGGGAGTTCGTCCGCACCTTCTCGCCGTACCACCTGCTCGACGGCGACCGCGCCTACCCGCCGGTCCTGTTCACGACGTCGACCAAGGACGACCGCGTGCACCCGGGCCACGCGCGCAAGATGGCGGCGCTCATGCTGGCCACGGGCGGGCCCGGCGCGGACGTCACGTACTACGAGAACGTCGAGGGCGGCCACGGCGGCGCGGCCAACAACGCGCAGGCCGCGCACATGTCCGCCCTGGCCTGGACGTTCCTGCGCGAGCGCCTCGCCTGACCGGCCGGGCCCCGGCGGGCAACCCGCCTGGCCCCGGTGTCAGGCCGGCCCGAGGGCCGCGCGCACCGACGTCCACGACGCGAGCTGCACGCGCACGTCCTCCCGCGTCTCCGTGGCGAGGGCCTCGGCGTAGGCGCGCTCGAGCAGGTCGTCGACGAGGACCCTCGCGCCCGTGGCGGCCGACTCGACCGCCGCCGCCACCATGACGAGGCTGAGCACGTTCTCGTGCACCTCGCCCATGGGCGTGGGACCGCCGTCGAGCGCCGCGAGGAAGGTCGCCAGCGACCCGGCGATCCCGTCGCCGGGGTCCGCGCCCTCCGCCGCGTCATGCGGCCCCTCGACGACCGGCTCGTGGTCGCCGTCCCAGCGGGCGGTGCCGTCGCGGCCCGACAGCCGCCAGGCCCCGTTCCACGACGTCTCCTGGCCGGGGCTGCACCAGCTGCCCGTGTAGGAGTAGCGGACGCCGCCCGTCATCTCGAAGACCGCGGTCGCCGCGGCGTTGCCGTCGTACCAGCTCCACGACGGGTTGAACTCCTCGCAGTACACCGAGACGGGCTCGGCACCCAGCAGGAACCGGGCGGTGTCGAAGGGGTGGATCGCCATGTCGAGCAGCAGCGGGTGCGCCATCGCGTCACGGAACCCGCCGAAGCGGGGCGCCTTGAAGAACTCCGTGGTGAGCACCCCCAGGTCGCCCAGGGTGCGCGCCTGCTCCCGGAAGGCGAAGAGCTGCCGGTTGTAGCGGCGCGACTGGCTCACCACGAAGAGCTCCCCCGTCACCTCCGCGGCCGCGACGAGCGAGAGCGCTCGCGGCACCGACTCGGCCACGGGCTTCTCGCCGAGCACGGGCAGCCCCGCGAACAGCGCGGCCGTGGTGACGGGGTGGTGCGCGGCCGGGACGGTGACGTTCACGACGGCGCGCGCACCGGTCTCCCGGGCGAGCGCGACGGCGTCCGTCCCGACCGGGACGTCCGCGAGCCCGGCGTCGGCGAGCGCCCCGCGGGCGGCGTCGAGGTCGAGGTCGACGACGCCGGCGAGCTCGGCCCCCGGCTCGGCCCGGATGGCGGACAGCCAGGCCCGGCCCATCCCCCCGGCGCCGACGAGGACCAGCGGCACGCTCACCGCCCGGCCTCCGCGGCGGCGGCGCGGGCTTCGTCGTCCAGCGCGCCGCCGTAGCCCTGGCCGCGGTAGAAGTCCTCGGTCTCGTAGCGCAGCAGCGTGGGGGTCGTGCGCTCGGGACGCACGGTCACGGCCCACCCGACGGCGTTGGAGATGACCTTGCGAACCCCGTCGTGGAAGTACGTCGGGTACTCCTGGTCGCCGGGGCGGAAGTAGAAGATCTTGCCGAAGCCGCGCCGGTAGGTGATGCCGGAGCGGAAGACCTCTCCGCCGGAGAAGGTGCTGAGGAAGACGGTCTCGTCCGGGGCGGGGACGTCGAAGAACTCCCCGTACATCTCGTCCTCCTCGATGATCATGGGGTGCGGGATCCCCTGCGCGATCGGGTGGGTCGGGTCGACCGTCCACACCAGCTCCCGGTCGTGCTCGGCACGCCAGCGCAGGGTGCAGGTGGTGCCCATGAGCTTCATGAAGATCTTCGACCAGTGCCCGGAGTGCAGGACGACGAGGCCCATGCCCTCCAGCACGTGGCGGTGCACCCGCTCGACCACCGCGTCGGCGACCTCGCCGTGCGCGGCGTGGCCCCACCAGGTGAGCACGTCGGTGTCGCGCAGCACCTCCTCGGTGAGCCCGTGCTCGGGGTCGTCGAGCGTCGCGGTGCGCACGCGCACGCCGTCGCCGAGGTTCTCCTCGATGCCCCGCGCGACGGCGCCGTGCATGCCGTCGGGGTAGCGGGCGGCGACCGACGGCTCGAGCTGCTCGTGGCGGTTCTCCCCCCAGACGGTGACGCGGATCGGTGCGGTCATGATGTCTCCTTCGCTCGGTGCCGGGTCGGTGCGGTGGCGGGTCGGTGCGTGGCCGTGGGTGGCAGGTCGGGCCGGGTCAGCCGGCCGCCGGCGTGGTCCGTGTCGACCTGCGCCGCAGCAGCACCGCGGGCGCGAGCTCCCGCTCGCCGCCGGGCGGCGCGTCGCCGTCGAGCAGGGCGAAGACGCGCTCCATCACGCGCCGCGAGACGTCGCGCGGCCGCGGCGACGTGGCGGTGAGGCCGTGCGGCTCGGCCTCGGCGTCGAGGGCCAGACCGACGACGTCGACGTCCCGACCCGGCCGGCGACCCCGGTCTGCCAGCGCGCGGAACGTCGCGGGGACCGCGGTCGCGAGCACGAGGCCGGGCACCTCGTCGGACGCGAGGGCGCCGTCGACGACCCGCCCCACGTCCGGCTCGCCGGCCGGCTCGTGCCAGCGCAGCTCGACGCCGCGCTCCGCGGCCGCCGTGCGCGCGCCGCGCTCGAACCGCGGCACGAAGTTGACGCCCTGCGCGGTGACGTCCGGCCCCCAGCCCAGCACGTCCACCGTCCGGTGCCCCAGGTCGGCGAGCTCGGCCACGAGCAGCCCGCCCGCGGCCTCGAAGTCGAAGTCGAGGCAGTCGAGCCCCTCGGCGTCGTCCGGTATCCCGATGAACACGACGGGCAGCGGCAGCTCCCGCGCCACGTCGACGCGGTCGTCGTCGGCGCCGACCCCCATGACGACGAGGGCGTCGCACAGCGAGCGACCCGCCACCCGGCGCAACCCGGACGGGCCCTCGTCGGCGGTCACGAGGAGCACGTCGTGGTCGCGCCGCCGCGCGGCCAGCAGGATCTCCTCGACGAACACCATCAGACGCTGCACGCTGGAGTCCGGGTCGACCGGCACCACGACCGCGACGGTGCTGGTGCGGTGCCCCGCCAGGGCCCGCGCCCCGGCGTGCGGCTCGTAGGTCAGGCGGTCGATGGCGTCCTGGACGCGCCGCCGCGTCTCCGGGGAGATCGGGCGCTTGCCGCTCATGACGTAGGAGACCGTCGACTGCGACACCCCGGCCTCGCGCGCGACGTCAGCGCTGGTCGGCCCCTTCGGCACGTCGTCTCCCGTCGTCGGCGGACGTCGCCGGGTCCCGGCGAAGGTCATCGATGCGCATCGATGCGCACTGGTCGACGACCATAGCGACGCGCCGCCGGGGCGGCAAGGGTGTCGGCGGGGCCTGCGGGTCGAGCCCGCCGGGACGGCGGTCCCGGCGGGCTCGACCGGCGGCTCAGGAGTGCGGCACCGTCGCGGTGATGAGGGTGCCGTCGTCGCGGCGGTTGCCGGACAGGGCACGCAGGCTGGGGCGCCCCGGCCTGACCGGACCCTGGCCGTCGAGGGCGACGACGACCGGCTCGTCCGCGGTGACCGTCACCTGCTCGCCCCGCACGAAGACCGTCGCGCCCTCGCCGGTCTCGGCGACGAGCTCGAGCTCGTCCGTCCGCACCGTGACGCGCAGGCGCGACCCCTGCCACTGCACGCGGAAGGTCAGGGCCTCCCAGCCCTGCGGGAGGCGCGGGTCGAACGACAGCACCCCGTCGTGGTCCCGCATGCCGCCGAAGCCGAACGCGAGCGCCGACCAGGTTCCGCCCGCCGACGCCACGTGGACGCCGTCGGCGGCGTTGTCGTGCAGGTTCGCCAGGTCCACGAGCAGCGAGGACACGAAGTACTCGAGCGCGAGCTCGTGGTACCCGACCTCGGCCGCGACGATCGACTGCACGACGCCGGACAGCGTCGAGTCGCCGGTGGTCAGCGGGTCGTAGTACTCGAAGTCGGCCAGCTTCTGCTCGGCCGAGAAGTGCTGCCCCTGCAGGAACAGCGCCAGCACCACGTCCGCCTGCTTGAGCACCTGGTACCGGTAGATCACCAGCGGGTGGTAGTGCAGCAGCAGGGGGCGCTTGGTCACCGGCGTCGCGGCCAGGTCCCAGATCTCCCGCTCGAGGAAGTGGGAGTCCTGCGGGTGGATGCCGATGCTCTCCGCGTACGGGATCGACATGTGGTCGGCGGCCCGGGTCCACTCGGTGGTCTCGTGCACGCCCAGGGACAGGCGGTCCGCGAGGCGCTCGTAGTCCTCCGGGAAGTCCTCGCGCATCGCCTCCACGACGAACGCCGCGGCCCGCAGGTTGAACCGCGCCATGACGTTGGTGAACAGGTTGTCGTTCACCACGGTCGTGTACTCGTCGGGGCCGGTCACCCCGTGGATGTGGAAGTTGTCGTCGCCGTTGGCGCGCCAGAAGCCGAGGTCCTCCCACATGCGCGCCGTCTCGACGAGCACGTCCACCGCCTCGCGGCGCAGGAAGTCCGTGTCGCCCGTGGCCCGCACGTACTGCACCAGGGCGAAGCTGATGTCCGCGTCGATGTGGTACTGCGCGGTGCCCGCCGCGTAGTAGGCGGACGCCTCCTCGCCGTTGATGGTGCGCCACGGGAACAGCGCGCCCTTCTGCGACAGCTCCTTGGCGCGCCGGCGCGCGGCGTCGAGCATCTGGTAGCGGAACCGCAGGGCGTTGCGGGCGTACCGCGGGCTCGTGTACGTGAGGAACGGGAGCACGTAGATCTCCGTGTCCCAGAAGTAGTGGCCCGAGTAGCCGCTGCCGGTCAGGCCCTTGGCGGGGACGCCGGAGCCCTCGGCCCGCGCGGTCGCCTGGGCGAGCTGGAACAGGTTCCAGCGCACCGCCTGCTGGATCTCCGGGCGCCCCTCGATCTCGACGTCCGACCGCGCCCAGTAGTCGTCCAGCCAGGTGCGCTGGTGCGTGAACTGCTCCTCGATGCCGCCGGCGCGCACCCGGTCCAGGGTGCGGCGGCAGCGGTCGACGAGCTCGCGCGTGGGGACGCCGCGGGACGTGTGGTAGGTGACGACCTTGGTGAGGCGGATGGTGTGCCCCGCCTTCGCGTCGACGCGGAACACGTGCTTGGCGAGGTCGTCGTCGACCTGCGTGCGCACGTCCCACTCGTCCACGGTCTCCAGGCGGTGATCGGCCGCCACGGCGAGCGTCATGCCGGAGTTGGTGCAGCGGTACGACAGCACGAGCCGCTCGTCGTCGCCCCACCGGGTCTGCGGCTGCAGCACCCGGCCGGCGAACGCCTCCGCCTTGCGGGGGTCGAAGCCCTCGCCCAGCGACGCGGCGGGCACGTGGTACTCGTCCTGCCCGTCCTGCCGGTTGAGGATCTGCGACGAGATCGCCACCGGCCCGTCGGCGTCGAGCAGCGTGACCTCGAACGTCATGACGCCCAGGTGCCGCTCGACGAACGACACCATGCGCTCCGAGGCCACCTTGACCCGCTTGCCCGACGGCGTGCGCCACAGGATCTCGCGGCGCAGGACGCCGTCGCGCAGGTCGAGCGCGCGCTCGTAGCCGATGAGGTCGGCCACCGGCAGCAGCAGCGGCTCGTCGTCCACGTACAACCGGATCACCTTGGTGTCCGGGGCGTTGACGATGGTCTGGCCGACCTTGGCGAAGCCGTACGCCTCCTCGGCGTGCCGGATGGGCCACGTCTCGTGGAAGCCGTTGACGAACGTGCCGTGCGAGTGGGACTCACGCCCCTCCTCGACGTTGCCGCGCATCCCGAGGTAGCCGTTCCCCACCGCGAAGAGGGACTCGGTGACCCCGAGGTCCTCCGCGGAGAACTCGGCCTCCACCAGGCGCCACGGCTCGGCGGGGAAGCGCAGGCGGTCCACGGACCGCTGCTCGTCGGCGGTGCGGCGGATCATGCCCGACCCTCCTGCCGGTCGGCGGGCTCGTCCAGGATCGACGCGTCCAGCTCGCCCAGGTCGGCGACGACGCGGTCCGCACCGTGCGCGGCGAGCGCCTGCGCCCCGACGCCGCGGTCGACGCCGAGGACGAGGCCGAAGGGCCCCGCCGCGCCGGCCTGCACGCCGGACAGGGCGTCCTCGACGACGACCGCCTCGGCGGCCGGGACGCCGAGCAGCTCGGCGGCCCGGAGGTACGTGTCCGGCGCGGGCTTGCCCGGCAGGTGCTCGCGGGCCGCGACGTTGCCGTCCACGACGACCTCGAACCGCTCGGTCAGCCCGGCCGCGGCGAGCACGGCGGGCGTGTTGCGCGACGACGAGACCACGGCGACCTGCGCGCCCGCGGCCGTCACGGCGTCGAGGAAGCGCACCGAGCCCGGGTAGGGCGCGATGCCCTCCTCGTCGAACATCCGGTTGACGATCGCGTCCTTGCGGTTGCCGAGCGCGCACACGGTGTCCTCGCCGGGCGCGTCGTCGGCGGTGCCGCGCGGCAGCTCGACGCCGCGCGAGGCGAGGAACGTCGCCACGCCGTCGTACCGCGGCTTGCCGTCGATGTGCGCGAAGTAGTCGGCGGACGTGTACGGCGCGAGGCCACGGGCCTCGCAGTAGGGCGCGAACAGGCGTTCCCACGCCCGCATGTGCACCTCGGCGGTCGGGGTGAGCACGCCGTCGAGGTCGAACAGCACGGCTCGGAGGCTGGTCACGGGCGTCCTTCGCGGGTCGGGGTCGGGTCGCGGGCACCGTCCCCCTGCGGGCCGACGCCGGGGTTCAGCCTACGCAGTCACCGGGGCGCTCCGGGAGCACGCGCCGCGCCTCGGTGAGATCTTCGCGGATCGGTCCCACGACCGTCCCGGTCCCGTCCCGCTCAGGCCAGGTCAGCTCCGGTCAGGCGGCGGCCCGCTCCGCGAGCGCCTCCGCCACCCGCCCGAGGTTCGCCAGCTCGGCGCGACGGGTGTCGACGTCGGCGAGGCTCCGTCGCGACGCGGCGAGCAGCGTCACGTCGGCCAGCCCGGCCGCGGGCAGCCCGATGCGGCGCCACGGCTCGGCGACCAGGCGGACCAGCGCGCCGAGCTGCGGCCCGGAGCACTGCGAGACGGTGGCGGGCGGCAGCCCGGCCCACAGGCCCATGCCCCGCTCGGTCGCGCGGGCGAGCAGCTCCCAGGCGCGCTCGTTCCAGCCCGCCGTCTCCCCCGCGCCGCCGACGTCGGCGAGGTCCAGCCCGACGGCGTCCGCCCCCGCCAGCGCGACGGGCGGCACGCCCACCCAGGTGGCGCCGAGGTGCACGACGACGCGGGAACCGGCCTCGTGCGCGGCGTCGACGACGGGTCGCAGCCCCTCGACGACGTCGGGCCCGGGCACCGCCCGCAGGCGGGAGTAGCCGGAGAAGCTGGGCAGGACGCCCGCGTGCACCTGGCCCAGCAGGGGCTCGGTGAGCTGCACGACCGGCGTCGCGCCGGGGACCTGGGCGCGCACGTCCGCCACGTGGCGGCGGACCGCCTCGGCCAGCGCGAGCGACAGGTCGCGGCGGGCGCCGGCGTCGGCCAGGACGCGGTCGCCGCGCGCCGACCACAGCTGGGCGGCGAGGGTCCACGGGCCGGTGAGCTCGACGGCGAGCGGGCCGTCGTGCCCCACGGCCGCCACCGCCAGCGCGGACAGGTCCTCCCGCAGCAGGGACTCCGCGCGGCGCAGGTCGGCGCCGGGGTGGTCGGTCAGCTTCCAGCCGTGCGGGCCCAGCTCGACCGGCATCTCCGCCAGCAGCGCCGCCGTCCGGCCGACGGCGTCGGCCCCCGGCCCGCGACCGGTGAGCTGGGCGAGGAACGGGACCGGGTCGACGCCGGTCGGCAGCGACGCCAGGTCGTCGAGCACGGTCTGCTGCGCCACGAGCTCGTCGCGCGCGCCGCCGGGCCACGGCCCGTGGCCGGAGACCGCCGTCACGCGTCCGCCCTCGCTCCGGCCGGGCGCCCGCCCACGACCTCCACCACGCTGTCGCCCGATGTCACCCGATGTCACCTCTCCCACCCCGTCATGGCACGGCCGGTCGCCGCTCTCGAAGGGTAGGAGCACGGTAACGGTCCGACGAAGGAGTCCCGATGTCCGTCATCCTCGACCAGGCGCCCGCGGCACCCGCGGGCCGGGCCCCCACGTCACCGCTCGTGCACCCCTCGGGCGGGTCGTCGACCGTGCTGTCCACCCCCCGGGCGGTCGCCACCCGCGTGCACGCCAACGCCATGCCGTCGGGCGCCGAGGCGGTGCTGCGGCGCCAGCTCGCGCCCGGGTTCCGCAACCACGACGTGCTGCCGGGCTGCGCCGGCGGCCCCGACGCGCTCGTGGCGACGATGCACTGGTTCCACGACGCGTTCGACGAGCAGCGCGTCGAGGTGCTGCACGCCGTCACCGAGGGCGACCTGGTGTCGCTGCACGTCGCGTTCAGCGCCCTGCACTCGGGGTTCTTCCTCGGCGTCGCGCCCTCGCACCGGCGCTTCACCGTGCGCGAGATGCACCTGGTGCGCGTCGCCGACGGGCTCGAGGCCGAGCACTGGGTCATGCGCGACCAGGTGTGGTGGGAGCACGAGCTGCGTCGCTGAGCGCCACCGCCGCCGTGGGAGACTGCGCCCATGCGGATCACCGTGCGCAACGCCCGTTTCCAGCAGCTGCAGACGCTGCTCACGAACCGCACCAAGCGCGGTCGCGCCGGGGAGTTCCTGGTGCAGGGCGTCCGCCCGATCACGATGGCGGTCGAGCAGGGCTGGCAGGTGCGCACGCTGCTGCACGAGACGGACCGCCGGCTGTCGTCGTGGGCCCAGGAGATGCTGCAGGCCACGGGCGCCGAGACGATCGCGATGACGCCCGACCTGCTCGCCGAGCTCGCCGAGAAGGACGAGGGCGCCAGCGAGCTGCTGGCCGTGGTCGCGATGCCCGCCGACGACCTGGCGCGCGTCCCGGTGGGTCCGTCGTTCCTGGGCGTCGTCTTCGACCGCCCCACCCAACCGGGCAACGTCGGCGCGGTCGTGCGGTCCGCGGACGCGTTCGGCGCCGACGGCCTCGTCGTCACCGGTCACGCCGCCGACCCCTACGACCCGAAGGCCGTGCGCGCGACCACCGGCTCTCTCTTCGCGCTGCCCGTCGTCCGGGCGGCCTCGCACGGCGAGGTCATGGACTGGGTGGGCGCGCACCGTGCCGCCGGGCGCCCGGTGACCGTCGTCGCGACCGACGAGGACGGCGACGCCGCGCCCGCCGACGTCGATCTCACCGGCCCGGTTCTCCTCGCCGTCGGCAACGAGACCGCCGGGCTGTCGAGGGGCTGGCGCGAGGCGGCCGACGTCACGGTGGCGATCCCGATGGCCGGCTCGGCCAGCTCGCTCAACGCCTCGAACGCCGCGTCGATCGTGCTGTACGAGGCGCGCCGGCAGCGGCTCGCGCGGGGCTGAGCCCGTCCGGACCCGTTCGGGGACGGCGTCAGCCGCGCCAGGCGCGCGCGACGGTGCCCTGGCCGAGCACCCGCGTGCCGCGGTACACCACCAGCGATTGCCCGGCCGCGACGCCGCGCAGCGGGCGGCCGGTGAGCTCCACCTCCATCGCCGGGACGCCGTCCGCCGTCGTCGCCCGCACGCGGGCGGGCACGGGGGCGCCGTGGGCGCGGACCTGCACCTCGACGTCGTCGAGCCACGTGCTCCCAACGTCACCTTCCGGGGCGGCGAGCCACACCGCCTTCCCCGCCTCGATCCGGTCCACGCTGAGCAGCTCGGCCGGCCCGACCACGACGGTGTTGGTCGACGTCTGCACGTCCACCACGTACCGGGCGCGCCCGTCGGCGGCGGGGTGGCCGAGGCCCAGGCCCTTGCGCTGGCCGACCGTGAACGCGTACGCGCCGTCGTGCGCGCCGACGACGGCGCCGTCGGTGTCCACGACCTCGCCCGGGCGCGATCCGAGCCGGTCGCGCAGGAAGCCGCGGGTGTCGCCGTCGGCCACGAAGCAGATGTCGTAGGAGTCCGGCTTGGCGCTCACGGACAGGCCGCGCCGCTCGGCCTCCGCGCGCACCTCGGCCTTGGAGGCGAAGCCGCCGAGCGGGAACATCGCGCGCGCCAGCCGCTCCGGGCCCATCACGGCCAGCACGTAGGACTGGTCCTTCTCGTCGTTCGGCGACCGGTGCAGCTCGCGGGTCGCGGTGCCGTCGGCGGCCTCGCGCGTCACGACCTGCGCGTAGTGGCCGGTGGCGACGGCGTCGAACCCGAGGGCCGTGGCCTTGTCGAGGAGCGCCTCGAACTTGATGTGCTCGTTGCAGCGCACGCACGGGTTCGGGGTGCGGCCGGCCGAATACTCTCGCAGGAAGTCGGCGACGACGGTCTGCTCGAACGTCTCCGAGAGGTCCCAGACGTAGTACGGGATGCCGAGCACGTCCGCGGCGCGGCGCGCGTCGCCGGCGTCCTCGATGGAGCAGCAGCCGCGCGAGCCGGTGCGGAACTGGTCGCGGTTGCGGCTCAGGGCCATGTGCACGCCGACCACGTCGTGCCCCGCCTCCACGGCGAGCGCCGCGGCGACGGCCGAGTCCACGCCGCCCGACATGGCGGCCAGCACCCTCATGCTGTGCCCCCCGCACCGGCCGGCGCGGACACGAGGCCCGCCGCGCGGGCCCGCTCGACGACCTGGGGCAGCGCGGCGACGAGGCGGTCGACGTCCGCGGCGGTCGACGTCGCGCCGAGCGAGAAGCGCAGCGCGCCGCGGGCCTCGAGCTCCGGCACGCCCATCGCGAGCAGCACGTGCGACGGCTGCGGCACGCCCGCCTGGCACGCCGACCCGGTGGAGGCCTGCACTCCCGCGGAGTCCAGCAGGTAGAGCAGCGAGTCGCCCTCGGCGCCGGGGAACGTGAAGTGCGCGTTGGCCGGGAGCCGCGCGGCGGCGCCGTCGCCCGCGGTGCGGCCCGGGTCGGGGCCGCGCAGCACCGCCTCCGGGTCGACGGCGCGCACGCCCGCGACGAGCCGGTCCCGCAGGGCGCCCAGGGCCGCGGCGCGCTCGGGCCGGGCGGCGACGGTCTCCGCGAGCGCGACGGCGAACGACCGGATCGCGGGCACGTCGAGCGTCCCGGAGCGCACCCCGCGCTCCTGGCCGCCGCCGTGCAGCACGGCCTCGAGCGGCAGGTCGCGGCGGGCGAGCAGCGCGCCCACGCCGATCGGCCCGCCGAGCTTGTGCGCCGTCACCGTCATCGCGTCGACGCCCGAGGCCGCGAAGTCGACGTCGACCTGGCCCACGGCCTGCACCGCGTCGGTGTGCACGGGGACGCCGTGCTGGTGCGCGAGCCGCACGACGTCACGCACCGGCTGCAGCGTGCCCACCTCGTTGTTGGCCCACATCACCGAGACGAGCGCGACCTCGTCGCCGTGCTCCGTCAGCTCGGCGCGCAGGGCCGCGAGGTCGAGCCGGCCGTCGCCGTCCACGGGGAGCAGCACGATCTCCGCGCCCGCGTGCCCCGCGAGCCAGAACGCCGGGTCGAGCACCGCGTGGTGCTCGACGGCGGAGACGAGCACGCGGGTGCGGCGCGGGTCCGTGCGGCGCCGGCCCCAGAAGATCCCCTTGATGGCGAGGTTGTCGGACTCCGTGCCCCCGCCGGTGAAGATCACCTCGCTGGGCCGCGAGCCCAGCGACGCGGCGACGGACTCGCGCGACTCCTCGACGGCCCGTCGCGCCGCGCGCCCCGCGGAGTGCAGCGAGCTCGCGTTGCCGGTCCGGCCGGCCTCCGCCACGTACGCCTCGAGCGCCGCCCGCGACATCGGGGTCGTGGCGGCGTGGTCGAGGTAGGCGCCGGCGGGCGCCTCGGGGGTGGTCACGGTCCCCCAGTCTACGAACTGCGCCGGCGCCCACCGCCACCGCGAGATAGAGAACCCCGAGTCGCGAGATAGAGAGGCTGCGACGGGGCCGCTAGCGCTGCGGCCTCGTCGCGGCCTCTCTATCTCGCGACTCGGGGTTCTCTATCTCGCGTCCAGGGGTCAGCGGTGGCGCGGCCACGGGAACGGGCCGGGGCCGTCCCAGCCGTCGCCGCCCTTGCCGTGCCCGTTGCCGTTCCCGTGACCGTTCCCGTGACCGTGGCCGTTCCCGGGGTGCTCGCCCCGGCCGGTCCTGTAGACCTGGATCGTGGACGGGCGGGGCCCGCGCCACGCACCGGCGGGGGCCCGCTCGCCCTCGGCGAGGTAGTCCGGGAAGTAGGAGTTCGGCGCGGCGAACGTGCCGTCCTCGCCCGGGTGCTGGACGTTGACGTAGACCATCGCGTCGCGCGAGTCGACGACCGGGCCGCACGTCTCGGCGTCGCGCGGCACGGACAGGAACTGCTCCACACGGCCCCGCTGGCGGCCCGTGAGGGTCACCTTGAACAGGCCGTCGCACTTCTGGATCGTCGACGGCGCGCCGTCCGTGGAGATCCACAGGTTGCCCTCGGCGTCGAACGCGAGGTTGTCGGGGCACGAGATCGGCGAGACCCGGTCGGCGGGGAAGCCGGAGAAGTACGTCGAGTCGTTCACCGACGGGTCGCCCGCGACGAGCAGCAGGTTCCACGTGAACGTCGTGGCGGTCTGGTCGCCGCGGTCCTCGATGATCTCCACGACGTGACCGTCGCGGTTGGTGGTGCGGGGGTTGGGCTCGGTGGCGCCCTCCTTGCCGTCCTTGCCGCGGTCGGTGTTGTTGGTGCACGCCACGTAGATGCGCCCGGTGAGCGGGTTCGGCTCCACGTCCTCCGGGCGGTCCATCTTGGTGGCGCCGACGGCGTCCGCGGCCAGCCGCGTGAAGACGAGCACCTCCTCGGTGGTCATGCCCGGCACCTGCGACTCGCCGTCCTTGACGAGCGGGACCCACTCGCCGGTGCCGTCGAAGCCGCCGTCGGAGGGGACGGCGCCCGAGCCGTCGATCTCCGACGCCGGGGAGTCGCCCCGGAAGCGCGCGACGAACAGGTCGCCCTCGGACAGCAGGGTCTTGTTGTGGCGGCGCGCCCCGCGGCTGCTGCCGTCGCGGAAGCGGTTCTTCGACACGAACTTGTACACGTAGTCGAAGCGCTCGTCGTCGCCCATGTACGCGACGGCGTGGCCGCGGCGGGACAGGATGACGTTGGCGCCCTCGTGCTTGAAGCGACCCATCGCCGTGTGCTTCACGGGCGCCTCGTCGGGCTCGTACGGGTCCACCTCGACGATCCAGCCGAACCGGTGGCTCTCGTACTCGTAGCCCGGGTTGCGGCCGTCGAACCGCGGGTCGTCGAGCTCCCAGCCGTAGCTCGTCGCCGCGTCCTTGAGGCCGTACCGCGCGTCGCGCGGGTCCTTGCCGTTGACGCGGAAGTTCGCGTTGTAGTTCTCCTCCCCGGAGACGACCGTGCCCCACGGCGTCGTACCGCCCGCGCAGTTGTTGAGCGTGCCACGCACGCGGGTGCCGGTCGGGTCCTCGACCGTCTTCATGAGGTACGAGCCGGCGGCCGGGCCGTCCACGTGGAACTCCGTGTCCACGGTGATGCGGCGGTTGTAGCGGCTGATCCGCGAGTACGTCCACGGCGAGCCCTCGCGGTCGCGACGCACCTCGACCACCGACAGCCCCCAGGCGGCGCGCTCGATCGCGCGGCGCGTGGCGGCGTCGTACGAGTCGTCGAACATGATCCCGGCGTTGGTGTACTCGTGGTTGCTCACCAGCAGGCCGCGCGTGCCGCGCTTCGTCGTCCCGCGGGGCCGGACGGCGTCCGGGTCGGCGGGCAGGATGTCGAGGTAGTCGACGTTGTAGCCGAACTGCTTGGCCTGCTGCTCCGGCGTCTGGCGCGCGGCGTCGAACGCGCGGCCGCCGGGCAGGATCGGGTCGCCCCAGCGGATGATCGGCGACCACTCGTACCCCTCGGGCACGACGAACGCGTCCACGCCGGCGTCCTGCGGCGCGATGGCGCCGAAGGCGAGGCCCTTGCCGGCACCGTGGCCACGGCCCGCGGCCGTGACGGCGCTCGCTCCGGGCGCGCCCGCCACCTGGGCGCCCACGACGACGGTGGCGGCCGCGGCGGCCAGGCCGCCGAGCATGACGCGGCGGGACAGCGCCCGCGCCGCGACGTCGCGGAAGTACTCGTTGGCGGACTCGTTGGGCGCGGGGTGCGAGCACGCGTCGGCGCACTTGAGCCGGCACGTGACCGGGCTGCGCTTGCCGCGCGCGTAGTGAGGGCTGTGAGGCGCGGCCGCGAGCTCCAGCAGCGGGCGCGACTCGGGGGCGATCGTCATCGGGCACTCCTGAGGGTGAAGCAGTGTCGGGACAGGGGGTGACGTGCCCGAACGTAGGGAGCACCGATGGCGGGCGGCCGTCGTGACACCGACCCTCAGGTGAACAGCAGGTGACCTCGGGGTCGGCCTCGGAGTCGGCCTCGGAGTCGGCCTCGCGTCCGACCTCAGCCGAGCGAGGCCACCCACTCCGACGTGCCGTCGTCGAAGCCCTGCTCCTTCCAGATCGGCACCTCGGCCTTGAGCTCCTCGACCAGGTCCGACGCCGCGGTGAACGCCGCCTGCCGGTGCCCCGCCGCCACGGCCGCCACCACCGCGACGTCGCCGATCGTCAGGTCGCCGGTGCGGTGCACGACGGCGACGCGGACGCGGTCCCCCGTCGCCGCGGCCGTGCGGCGCGCGACGCGTTCCGCCACCGTCCGCAGCACCGTCGCCGCGTCCGGGTGCGCCTCGTAGTGCAGGCGCAGGACCCCGCGCCCGCCGTCGTGGTCGCGCACGTAGCCCGAGAACGTCGCCACCGCGCCGCACGCGTCGTCGCGCACCAGCGCCCCGAGCTCCGCGACCAGCGGGTCCAGGGGCGAGTCGACGACGTCGGCGCGCAGCACCACCGCCGACGGCTCCCCCGAGGTCGAGCCGGAGGCGTCCAGGTCGAGACCTGCGCGCTCGACCTCGGCAGCTGAGGCTCGACCTCGCGGCGTGGGGCCCGCGGGGTGGTCGCCGCCCGCGAGCTGGTCGACGGCGTGCGGCAGCACGTCGGCCAGCGCGTCGAGGCCGTCCGTCACGCCGCCGACGGAGCCGGGCAGGTTGACCACCAGCGTGCGGCCGGCCACCCCGGCGACGCCGCGGGACAGCGCCGCCGCCGGGACGGCCCGCTTCGCGGGGTCGGTCGGCGCGGTCGAGCGCGCACGGACGAGCTCCGCGATCCCCGGCACCTCGCGGTCCAGGACGGCGCGGGTCGCCTCCGGGGTGCGGTCGCGCGGGCCGAGCCCCGTGCCGCCGCTGGTGACGATCAGGTGCGGCACGTCGTCCGGCGCCTCCCCCGCCCCCGGTGCGAGCAGCGCGGCGAGCGCCTCGCGCACCGGCTCGCCGTCGGGCACGACGACGGGCTGCGACGTGCGCCAGCCCCGGGCCGCGAACCACGCGACGGCCGCCGGGCCCGAGCGGTCCTCGTACTCCCCCGCCGCCGCGCGGTCCGAGGCCACGACGACGGCGACGCGCCGCTGTGCGTGAGAGCCGGCGTGGTGCTCGTGCGTGCCGGTCATGCGTCCTCCCGGCCCGACTCGGAGGTGGACGCCGCGCGCGCCCAGTCGCCGGACGTGCCGCCCGACTTCGCCACCACCTGCACGTCGGTGAGCACGGCGGCCTTGTCGACGGCCTTGATCATGTCGTAGAGCGTCAGCCCGGCGACGGTGACCGCGGTGAGCGCCTCCATCTCGACGCCGGTGCGGCCGGTGGTGCGCACGGTGGCGGAGATCCCGACGGTGCCGGACCCGTCGGAGGCGGGCACGACGTCGATCTCCACGCCGGAGATCGGCAGCGGATGACACAGCGGCACGAGGTCGGGCGTGCGCTTGGCGCCCAGGATCCCGGCGATGCGCGCCGTGGCGATCGCCTCCCCCTTCGGCAGGTCGCCGGACGCGATCCGCTCGACGACGTCCGCGCGCGTGCGCAGCACGCCCGTCGCGGTCGCCTGCCGCTTCGTCACGTCCTTGGCGGAGACGTCGACCATGTGGGCAGCGCCGTCGGCGCGGTAGTGGGTCAGGCCCTGCGTCGGGTCGTTCGGGTCGGTCAACGGAGCTCCTGGTAGTCGACGAGGTCGCCGGCGTCGAGGTGCGCGACGCCGGGCGGCACGTGCACGAGGACGGTCGCGGCGGCGAGGTGGGTCAGCAGGTGCGAGCCGGGTCCGCCGGTCATGCGCACACGGCCGTCGGCGTCGAGCGCGCCCCGCCGCACCTGGTGCAGCGCGGGCGGCGAGTCGAGCGGCTCGGCGAGCGGCGCGCGGCCGGTCGCGCGGCGGGCCGGCGACGCGCCCGTCGCCGCGGCGAGCACCGGGCGCAGGAACAGCTCGAACGACACGTACGCGCTCACCGGGTTGCCGGGGAACGCGACGAGCGGCACGTCCCGCCCGGACCCGAGGGTGACCGTGCCGAGGCCCTGCGGCCCGCCCGGCTGGACGGCGACGTGCCCGAACCAGGCGTCCGTGAGGGTCTGTCGCACCACCTCGTACGCCCCGGCGGACACGCCGCCGGTCGTGACGACGAGGGCGACGTCGCCCGCCGCATCGGCGAGCACCCGGAGCAGCGCGTCGGGCCGGTCCGGCGCGACGCGGGTCGTGACCCGGGCACCTGCCTGCCCGAGCGCCGCGGTGAGCGCGGCGCCGTTGGCGTCGTGCACCTGCGCCGGGCCGAGCGGCACCCCAGCAGGGGCGAGCTCCGAGCCCGTCGACACGAGCAGCACGTGCGGCGGGGCCGCGACCTCGACGGTCGTGACGCCCGCGGCGACGAGCGCCCCGAGCTGCGGGCCTCCGAGCGGCGTCCCGGCGGGGACCAGCACGTCGCCGGCCGCGACGTCGGAGCCCGCCGTCCGCACGAACGTGCCCCGCGTGACGGGAACGGCGAACCGGACCTCCGCGGACGTGGCCGGGTCCGGGAAGCGCGGCGGGTCGGCGTCCTCGATCCTGACGACGGCGTCGGCCCCGGCGGGCACGGGCGCACCCGTCATCACGGGGGCCGCGGTGCCCGGCTCCAGCGTCGGCGGCTGGGTCCCGGCGGGGACGGGCGCGACGACGGGCAGCACCACCGGGTCGCCGACGGACGCGCCGGCGAGGTCCGCGGAACGCACCGCGTAGCCGTCCATCTGGGAGTTGTCGAAGCCGGGCAGCGCGGCGGCGGCCGTCGCGTCGCGCGCCAGCACGCGGGGCGACAGCCCGGCGCCGGCGCCCACCTGCGTCAGCAGGGTCGCGACGTCGATCCGCGCGGACGCCCGCCCGCGCGCCGCCGCCAGGGCGGGCTCGACCGCCTCGGCCACCGCGGCCGCGTGGTCGGCCACCGACCGTCGCCGCGTCACGTCGTCATGCACGGGCGTCAGCCTATGTCCCCCGCCGCCCACGGTCCCCGGCGGGAGCCGCACCCGCAGCGTTCCCCGCAGATGCGGGGCTATGCTGCTGCCCGTGCCGCACATGCGAGTTTCGGAAGCGTCCGTGTACCTCGGCGTCAGCGACGACACGGTGCGCCGCTGGATCGACCGCGGGCTGCTCGGGTCCACGACGGACGCGTCGGGCCGCAAGGTCGTCGACGGGTACGAGGTGGCGATGGTGGCGCGCGAGCACGCGACCGTCCCAGCCCTGCCCGGCGGGATGAAGAGCTCGGCGCGCAACCGCTTCGTCGGGCTCGTCACGGACATCCAGAGCGACCCGGTCATGTCGCAGGTGGAGCTGCAGTGCGGCCCGTTCCGCGTGGTGTCGCTCATGAGCAGCGAGGCCGTGCGCGACCTCGGTCTCGAGCGCGGCTCCGTGGCGGTGGCGGTCATCAAGTCGACGACGGTCGTGATCGAGGCAGAGGACAAGGGTGTCGCATGAGGAAGCACATCGCCGCCGGGGCCGCGGCGCTCGCAGTGACGGCGCTGGCGGGCTGCGGCGCGCCGGCGTCGGGCGACGACGGCGGCACGACGACGCTCACCGTGTTCGCGGCGGCCTCGCTGAAAGGCTCGTTCGAGGACCTCGCCGAGCAGTTCGAGGCGGCGCACGACGGCGTGGACGTCCAGCTCAGCTTCGCGGGGTCGTCCGACCTGGTGGCGCAGATCCAGCAGGGCGCGCCCGCCGACGTCTTCGCCTCCGCGGACACGGCGAACATGGACAAGCTCGTCGGAGACGACCTGGTGACCGACCCGCGGGACTTCGCCACCAACACGCTGGAGATCGCCGTCCCGCCGGGCAACCCGGCCGGCGTCGAGTCCCTCCAGGACCTCGCCTCCCCGGACGTGAAGCTCGTGCTGTGCGCGCCCGAGGTGCCGTGCGGGGCCGCGTCCGCGAAGGTCGCCGACGCCGCGGGCCTCGACCTCCGACCCGTGAGCGAGGAGCAGAGCGTGACCGACGTCCTCGGCAAGGTGATCGCGGGCGAGGCGGACGCCGGGCTCGTGTACGTCACGGACGTCGCCGCCGCGGGCGACGACGTCGAGGGCGTCGAGCTCCCCGAGGCGTCCGAGGCCGTCAACACGTATCCGATCGCGCCCGTCGCCGACGCCGAGCAGGCGGAGCTCGCGCAGGAGTTCGTCGACCTCGTCCTGTCGGACGACGGCCGGCGGACCCTCGCCGGGTTCGGCTTCGCGGCCCCGTAGGCGTCCCGTGCGGGTGTCGCCGGGCTCGACCACCGGGGGGACCGCCGTCGGCCTGCCGCGATGGGCGTTCGTGCCCGCCGCGGTGGGCGGGCTGTTCGTGCTGCTGCCGCTGGTCGCGATGGCGACGCGGGT
Source organism: Isoptericola nanjingensis (assembly GCF_050311635.1). Classification (NCBI taxonomy): domain Bacteria; kingdom Bacillati; phylum Actinomycetota; class Actinomycetes; order Micrococcales; family Promicromonosporaceae; genus Isoptericola; species Isoptericola nanjingensis. The sequence continues at coordinate 39,607 of NZ_JBNOZL010000010.1, forward strand.
CGACTGGTCGAGCTACTGGTCGCTGATCACCAGCGAGTCGGCGCGGGCGGCGCTGCTGCTGAGCCTGCAGACGTCGGCCGCGAGCACGGTCGCGTGCCTCGTGCTCGGCGTCCCGATGGCGCTCGTGCTGGCGCGGTGCCGCTTCCCCGGCATCGATCTGCTGCGCTCGCTGGTCATGGTGCCGCTGGTGCTGCCGCCCGTGGTGGGCGGCATCGCGCTGCTCTACACGTTCGGCCGCCGCGGCCTGCTCGGCGAGACGCTGGAGGTGGCGGGCGTGCAGATCGCGTTCTCGACGACGGCGGTGGTGCTGGCGCAGACGTTCGTCGCGCTGCCGTTCCTCGTGACGAGCCTCGAGGGCGCGCTGCGCACGGCGGGCGCACGCTACGAGGCGGTCGCGGCGTCGCTCGGCGCGCGCCCGACGACGGTGCTGCGCCGCGTGACCCTCCCCCTCGTGTGGCCGGGCCTGCTGTCCGGGGCGGTGCTGTCGTTCGCCCGCGCCCTCGGCGAGTTCGGCGCCACCATCACGTTCGCCGGCAGCCTGCAGGGCGTCACCCGCACCCTGCCGCTGGAGATCTACCTGCAGCGCGAGACCGACCCCGACGCCGCCGTGGCCCTCTCGCTGCTGCTCGTCGTCGTCGCCGTCCTCGTCATCGCCGCCACGCGGCGCGACCGGAGCCCGCTGTGACGCTGACGTTCGCCGCCACGCTGCCCGCCCGCGGCTTCGACGTCGAGCTCGACGTCCCCGAGGGCCGCACCCTCGCCCTGCTCGGCCCCAACGGGGCGGGCAAGTCGACGGCGCTCGGCCTCACGGCGGGCACGCTGCGCCCGCACGACGGCGAGATCGCGCTCGACGGCCGCCCCCTCGTGCGCGCCGCCGGCGGCCGCGTCCGCACCTGGGTGCCGCCGCACGACCGGCACGTCGCGCTGCTCGCGCAGGAGCCGCTGCTCTTCCCGCACCTGTCCGTGCGCCAGAACGTGGCGTTCGGGCCGCGGTCCCAGGGCGCCCGACGGAGCACGGCCGCCGCGGCGGCAGACCGGCGGCTCGAGCAGGTCGGGCTCGCGCACCTGGCGGACCGTGCGCCGTCGACCCTGTCGGGCGGGCAGGCGCAGCGCATCGCCGTCGCGCGGGCGCTCGCGGCCGAGCCGCGGCTGCTGCTGCTCGACGAGCCCATGGCCGCGCTCGACGTCGACGTCACGCCCGAGCTGCGCCAGACCCTCCGGCACCTGCTCGAGGGGCAGACGGCCGTGATCACCACCCACGACGTCCTCGACGCGCTGCTGCTCGCCGACGAGGTGGCCGTGGTCGAGGGCGGGCGCGTCGTCGAACGCGGCCCGACCGCCCAGGTGCTGAGCCGGCCGCGCAGCGCGTTCGCGGCGAAGATCGCCGGGCTCAACCTCCTGGCCGGGTCGTGGACCGGCGACGGCGTGCGCACCCCCGCGGGCGAGGTGGTGCACGGCCGCACCCCGGCCGACGGGATCGCCGCGGGCACACCCACGACCGCCGTCTTCCGACCCGCCGCCGTCGCCGTGTACCTCGACGAGCGGCACGGCTCCCCGCGCAACACGTTCCCCGCCACGGTGCGGTCCCTCGAGCCGCGCGGCGACCTGGTGCGCGTGCGCACCGCCCGCCTCGCCGCCGACGTCACGCCCCAGTCCGCCGCCGAGCTCGCCCTCGTGCCCGGCGCGCCGGTGTGGCTGTCGGTCAAGGCCGCGGAGGTCGACGTCTACCCGGCGTGACCCTCGGTGGCCGTCCAGTGCGCGTCGTCGTGCGCGAGCTCCAGCCGGTAGCCGCGCTTGACGACGGTCTTGACCAGCTCGCGCCGGCCGGTGGCGTCGCGCAGGCGGGCGACGGCGACCTCGACGGCGTGCGGGTCGCGGGAGCTGCCGGGCAGCACGTCGAGCACACGCTCGCGCGGCACGACGTCGCCTCCGGCGGCGGCGAGCAGCCGCAGCACCTCGACGCCGGTCGGCGACAGGGGCAGCACCTGCTGGTCCAGGACGGCGACGCGCGCCCGGATGACGAGCGGCCCGGCGACGGTGGCGAGGGCCACCGATTCCAGGTGCTCGTAGTGCCCGACGATCGACCGCACGAGCGCGCCGAGCCGGCCGCGCTCGGGCTGCAGGGTCGGGATGCCGCGCGACTCCAGCGGGCGCGCGGTGACGGGCCCGACGGCGGCGGCGACCATCGACCCGTCGACGAACCGCGCCACGACCGCGTCCCGCAGGCCCTGGGTCTCGACCGCGCGCAGCCACGCCTCGGCGCCGGGCGCGGACGTGAAGGCGACGGCGTCGATCTCGCCCGCCGCGGCGGCGCGCACGGAGTCCTCGACGGCGGCCGGGTCGGGCGGCGGTCCCCATCGGTACACGACCAGCGCGGACACCCGGGCGCCGGCCTTCTCGAACACGGCGTCCAGCCCGTCGGCGCCCGCCCCGTGGTGCTGGATGGCGACGTGCAGCCCGCCCACGCCCTCGCTGAGCAGCACCTCGGCGACCTCGGCCGACGTCTCCGACTCCGCGACCCAGTCGGCCTGCAGCCCCGCGGCCTGGATGGCGCCGCGCGCCTTGGGGCCGCGCGCGACGATCCGCGACCGGCCCAGGACGGCGAGCAGGTCGTCGGCGAGCCCGTGCGCGTCGGCGGCCTCGATCCACGCGCGGAACCCGACGCCGGTGGTCGCGACGACGACGTCCGGCGGGTCGGCGACGAGGGCGCGCGTCGCCGCGATCAGGGCGTCGTCGTCCACGTGCGGGATCATGCTCAGCGCCGGAGCGTGCCGGACCGAGGCGCCGCGGCGCTCCAGGGCGGCGGCCAGCTCGCCCGAGCGGCGGTCGGCCGTGACCAGCACCGTGCAGCCCGCCATCACCTGGCCCAGCGCCGGCCGGGGGCCCGGCGCGGTATCAGCCACCGACCTGCCCTGCGGCTCCTCCTGCGTCACGCGCGACCTCCAGCAGCTCCTCGTGGGCCACGTCGCCGATCACGACCACGGCCGGCGCGCGGACCCCGACCTCCTCGGCACGCTTGGCGGCCAGGTCGAGGGCGACGCGCGTGACCCGCTGGTCGGGCAGCGAACCTCGTTCCACGATAGCGACGGGCGTCCCCGGCGCGGCGCCCGCGTCCAGCAGGCGGGCGACGATCCCGGGCAGGGCGGCCACGCCCATGAGCACGACCAGCGTCGCCGCCCGCGAGGTCACGCACGCGACGGAGACGTCGTCGAGCACGTCGCCGCCCGCCGCGCCGTCGCGGGTGTGGCCCGTGACGACGTGGAACGCCGTCGTCGTGCCGCGGTGCGTCAGCGGCACCCCGGCCAGCGCGGGCGCGGCGAGCGCGGACGAGACCCCGGGCACCACCTCGACCGGTACCCCGGCGGCACGGCAGGCCGCGACCTCCTCACCGCCGCGGCCGAAGACGAACGGGTCGCCGCCCTTGAGGCGCACCACGCGCTGGCCGGCGAGCGCGCGCGCCACGATCAGCGCGTCGATCTCCTCCTGCGGCAGCGTGTGCCGGCCCGGCGTCTTGCCGACGTCGACGACCTCGACGCCGGGGCCCAGGTCGTCGAGGACCTCGCGCGGCACCAGCCGGTCGGTGACGACGACGTCGGCCGTGGTCAGCGCGCGCCACGCGCGGTACGTGAGCAGGTCTGCGGCGCCCGGGCCGGCGCCGACCAGGGTGACGCGGCCTGGGGCCGCGTCCCGCGTCGTCATCCGATCCCCACGTGCACGACGCCGCCGGACACGACGACCGGGTACGACGCGAGGTCCCCCGCCAGCCCCGCGCGGGGCTCCTTGCCCGCCGCGTCGAGGCAGCGGCCCGTGTGCAGCTCGAAGACCTGCTTGTACACCGGGGACGCCACGGTGGGCGTGCCGCCGCGGGTGCCGACGATGCCGCGCGACATGACGTTCGCGCCCGAGTACGGGTCCAGCTGCTGCACGGCGCAGACCGTGCCGTCGAGCAGGCGGAACAGCGCCACCTGCAGCTCCTCGCCGTCCGAGCCGGTCACCAGGGCGGCGGCGCCGCGCTCGGGGGCCAGCGCGCCCAGCGGGCAGACGGCGGTCCAGCCGGGGCCGTCGACGAGGGTCGTGGCGGTGGGGCTCGGGGTCAGGGCGGTCATGCGCGCACCTCCAGGGTGGGGCCGGCGACGAGGACGGGGCTGGTGAGGGCGGAGACGAGGTCGGGGTCGGCGGTGCCGGAGGCGACCTCGTCCGCGGTGGCCGGGCGCTTCTGCCCGCGCTCGGGCACGTACGCGAGCGCCGGGTCGGGCGTGGTCGGGGCGTTGACGAAGGAGCCGAACCGGGCCAGCTTCTCCGGGTCGTCGAGCACGGCCTTCCACTCGTCCTCGTACCCCTCCACGTGCTGCGCCATCGCGGCGTCGAGATCCGCGCCGATGCCGAGGGAGTCCTCGATCACCACCTGGCGGATCGCCTCGAGCCCGCCCTCGTACTCCTCCACCCACGGCGCGGTGCGCTGCAGCCGGTCGGCGGTGCGGATGTACAGCATGAGGAAGCGGTCGACGGTGCGCAGCAGCTCGGCGGACGAGAGGTTCTCGGCGAGGAGCTGCGCGTGCTTCGGCGTCTGGCCACCGTTGCCGCCCACGTAGACGTTCCACCCCTGGTCGGTGGCGATGACCCCGACGTCCTTGCCGCGGGCCTCCGCGCACTCGCGGGCGCAGCCGGAGACGCCGAGCTTGAGCTTGTGCGGAGAGCGCAGGCCGCGGTAGCGCAGCTCGAGCTCGACGGCCATGCCCACGGAGTCCTGCACCCCGTACCGGCACCAGGTGGACCCGACGCACGACTTCACGGTGCGCAGCGACTTGCCGTACGCGTGCCCGGACTCGAAGCCGGCGTCCACGAGCCGCCGCCAGATCTCCGGGAGCTGCTCGACGCGGGCGCCGAACATGTCGATCCGCTGCCCGCCGGTGATCTTCGTGTAGAGGCCGAAGTCCTTCGCGACCTGCCCCACGACGATCAGCCCCTCCGGCGTCACCTCGCCGCCCGGCATGCGCGGGACGACCGAGTACGTCCCGTCCTTCTGCATGTTGGCGAGCATGTGGTCGTTGGTGTCCTGCAGGGTGGCCTGCTCGCCCGCGAGGATGTGCCCGTTGCCGAGGCTGGCCAGGATCGAGGCCACGGTCGGCTTGCAGATGTCGCAGCCACGGCCGGCGTCGCTCGCGCCGTCGGGCACCCGCCCGAACCGGGCGATGATCTCGCTGAACGTGTGCAGGTCGGCCACGCGCACGGCGTCGAAGAGCTGGGCGCGGGAGAGCTCGAAGTGCTCGCACAGCGCGTTGCTCACCTCGACGCCGGCCTTGGCCAGCTCCGTCTTCGTCAGCTTGGTGACCAGCGGCAGGCAGGCGCCGCACGTGGTGCCGGCCCGCGTGCACGCCTTGACGCCGGCGACGTCGGTGCAGTCGTGCTCCGTCACCGCACCGCGGATCGTGCCCGCCGAGACGTTGTTGCAGGAGCAGACGTTCGCGTCGTCGGGCAGCTCGAGCGTGGGCGCGCCGACCGCGCCCTCGGGGAGCAGGAACGCCGACGGGTCTCCCGGCAGCTCCGCGCCGAGCATCGGGCGCAGCGACGCGTACGGCCCGGCGTCGCCGACGAAGACGCCGCCCAGCAGGGTGCGCGCGTCGTCGGCCATCACGAGCTTGCTGTAGACGCCGCGCAGCGGGTCGGCCCACACGATCTCGACCGACTTCTCGGTGCGGCCGTGCGCGTCGCCGAAGCTCGCGACGTCGACGCCCGAGAGCTTGAGCTTGGTCGCCGTGTCCGCGCCGGGGAACGTGGCCTCGCCCCCAAGCAGCCGGTCGGCCACGACCTCCGCCATCGTGTTGCCCGGTGCCACCAGGCCGAGGCAGCGGCCCTCGATGCAGGCGACCTCGCCGATCGCCCAGACGTGCGCGTCGGCCGTGCGGCAGGTGAGGTCGACGACGGCACCGCCGCGCTCGCCGACCTCCAGGCCTGCCGCGCGGGCGAGCTCGTCGCGGGGCCGCACGCCCGTGGCCATCACGACGACGTCCACGTCGAGCCGGCCGCCGTCGGCGAAGTCCATGCGGCCCACGTGCCCGGTACGGCGGTGCGGGCGGATCGCCTTGGTCGCGGTGTCGGTGCGGACCGAGATGCCCTTGTCGTTGATGAGCCGCTTGAGCGCGTGCCCGCCGCCCAGGTCGATCTGCACGTCCATGAGGTGCGTGCCGAACTGGATCACCGTGGCCTGCGCGCCGAGCGCCTTGAGCGCGCCCGCGGCCTCCAGCCCCAGCAGGCCGCCGCCGACGACCGCGCCGCGCACCGGCCGCTCGACCACGCCGCCCCGCGTCTCGACGCGCCCCGCCTCGCGCTTGGACTCGACCCAGCCGCGCAGCGCCGCGACGTCGTCGATGGTGCGGTACACGAAGACGCCGGGCAGGTCGTTGCCGTCGATGGGCGGCATCGCGGCGCTCGAGCCCGTCGCGAGCACCAGCTCGTCGTAGGCGTGCACGCGGCCGAGGCGGTCGGTCACGGTCTGCGCGGCACGGTCGATCGACGCGACGGCGCAGTCCCGGTGCAGGTCGACCAGCGGGTCGTCCCACAGCGCCGGGTCGCCGAGCGTGAGCTCCTCGGCGTCGCGCACCTCGAAGTAGCGCGTGAGCCCGACCCGGTCGTACGGCTTGCGCGGCTCCTCCGCGAAGACGGTCACGCGCCAGGCGCCGGCGTCGTCGCGCGCCCGCAGCGCCTCGACGAAGCGCTGCGCGACCATGCCGCCGCCCACGACGACGACGTGCCGCGGGTCCGGCCGGGTGCTGGGGGGCGTGCCCTGCGTCTCGTTCATGGCGCTGACGCTAGGAAGCCGCCGTGTCGCGGCCGTCAGGCCACGGTTACCTCACGGGAACATCTGCCTCACGCGCGAAACATGCCGCGCGAGAGAACCGTCCTGTCCCTGTCGAGCACGGGATCTGTATCGCCATGGGACCTCATCGCGGTACAGATCCCGTGCTCGAAGGTCACATCCCGCGGACGGTCTCCAGCGGGCCCTCGTCGGGCGTCGGGACCTCGAAGCCGTCGTGGTACGCCGCCGCGACCTCGGGGGTCAGGACGACGTCGTGCGGGTGCGCGGCGGCCCGGGCGGCGACGCGCGCGAGGGCGACGTCGCGCGGGGTGTCGACGTGGACGACCAGCGTGTCCGCGCCGTGCGCCGCGCCGAGCGCGCGGTACTCGTCCCGGGACGCGCGGGACCAGAACGACGAGTCGACGACGACGTCGCGCCCCTCCTCGAGGAGCGTCGCAACCCGGGACCGCAGCGCGTCCGCCACCCGGCGGGCGGCGTCGTCGGGCAGCGGGTGCACGGCCGGGTGCCCGGCCGCCCACGCGAGCTCGTCGACGGACGCGACCGCGTAGCCGTCGGCCGCGTAGCGGCGGGCGTGCGTGGACTTGCCCGCGCCGGCGGGGCCGCACAGCAGGACGAGGTTCGGCACGGTCGTGACGCTACCCTCGCTGTCCATGCCGAGGACGATGCCGACGACGCAGCTCGATCGGCGTACGACGACGAACCCGCTGGTCCGCTCCGTCGGCCGACGGCTCGGCCGGCTCAACGACCGGAATCCGTGGAACCACAACGACCGCGTCCACGGCTGGATCCTGCGCCGCCTGCCGCGCCGGAGACGCCGCGTGCTCGACGTCGGCTGCGGCGGTTCTTCCGCTACACGCTCGAGTGGACCTCCCCGGCCTCCTGCCCCTCCGTCTCCGACCGCGCCTGCCGCGCGGTCGACAGCCACTCCACCAACCCGCACACGGCCTCGGTGCAGCTGCCGCAGCCGGTGGTGGCGCGCGTGGCGCGGGCGACGTCGTCCTGCGTCGTCGCGCCGTCGGCCACGCAGGCCGCGATGTCGTGCTTGGTGACGCCGTTGCAGCGGCAGACGGTGGCGTCGTCGGGCATGTGCTCGGGGCTGGACGCCGGCTCGGCAGCCGGCATGACGGGCGTGAGCAGCAGGAACGCCGGGTCGGCGGGCACGGGGGTGCGGCGGGTGTAGGCGGCGGTGAGGTCGGCGGCCACGCGAGGGTCGCCCACGCACGTCGCGCCGACCAGGACGCCGCCCGCCACCACGGCCTCGACGAAGCGCCCCGCGGCCGGATCGCCGAGGCGCACGGCCCGCTCCCCCGGTTCCGGGACGCGCCCGGAACCGCAGCGGCCCATCGCGACCACGCTCAGCGGCCCTGCCTTGACCTTGACGACGTCGGTCCCGCGGGCATCGACGCCGCCCGCCCGCGCCCCCGGCGCGCGCGAGGACAGCAGGGTGCCGAGGCGCACCGCCATCGACGGCCCCGCGCCGTCGCCCGGCAGCCGCAGGTGCTCGCGCGGGCCCTCGACCCGCGCCGCCGGGCGCGGGCGCGCCGCGAGGCCCACGAGGTGCTCGGCGAGCCTCCGCGCCTGGTCCCAGCCCTCCGCGACGAGGCCGCGCGACCCCTCCGGAGGCTGCGCACAGTCGCCGACGGCGAAGACCCGGGGGTCGGTCACGCTCGCCAGGTCCGGGCCCACGACGACGCCCCGCTCGACGGCGAGCCCGGACCGTCGGGCCAGCGCCGTCTCCGGCGCGGTGCCGCACGCGAGGACGACCAGGCCCGCGCCGAGCGTCTCCCCCGGTTCGGTCGTCGCGCCGTCGAGCCGCACCCCGACGGCCCGGCCGCCGACGACGAGCACCTCCTGCGGCCGCACCCCCGTGCGCACGGCCACGCCCGCCGCCTCCAGGCTCGCGCGCAGCACGGCGCCCGCCTGGTCGTCGAGCTGCCGGTCCATCGGCGCCCCCGCGCCGTGCACGAGCGTCGTGGGCAGGCCGCGCCCGGCCAGGCCGAGCGCCAGCTCCACGCCCAGCACCCCGCCGCCGACGACCACCGCGCGCGGGGCGTTCACGGTGGCGGCGACCACCTCGCGGGCGTCGTCGAGCGTGCGCAGCGCGTGCACCCCGGCGGGCAGGGCGGTGGCGTCCGTGCCGAGGCCGGGCACGTCGGGCAGGCGCGCGGCGGCGCCGGTGGCGAGGACCAGGTGGTCGTAGGGGTGGCGGGTCCCCTCGTCGGTGAGGACCACGCGGGCGTCCCGGTCGACGGCCGTCACCGCCGTGCCCCGCAGCACGCGGGTGCGGCCGTCGTCGACCGTGGGCATGCCGATCGCCGCGACGTCCGTGCGCCCGGCGACCACGTCGGACAGCAGCACCCGGTTGTACGGCTCGTAGGGCTCGGCCCCGAGCACGGTGACGTCGAGCGCGCCGTCGCCGTCGCGCCGGGACAGCTCGTCCGCCAGGCGCGCGCCCACCATGCCGTGACCGATCACGACCACGCGGTGCGGCACGCGCAGCCCCTGCTGCGGGTCGTGACTCATGCGAGGACCTCCAGGGTCTCGACGTGCTCGGCCGTCGCGGCCGGAGCGGGGACGGCCGGCGTCACCGACACCGCGCAGACCTTGAACTCCGGCATCGCGGAGACCGGGTCGACGGCGTCGGTGGTGAGGCGGTTGACGCTGCCCGCGCCGCTCCAGTGGAAGGGCATGAAGACGGTGTCCGGGCGGACGGCGTCGGTCCAGCGGGCCGTCGCCTCGACGACGCCGCGGGCCGAGGCCAGCCGCGCCCGGCCGCCGTCCGGCACGCCGACCCGCAGCCCGAGCAGGGGGTGCAGCTCGACGTACGGCTCGGGGACCAGCCGCTCCAGCTCGGGCACCCGGTGCGTCTGCGCGCCGGACTGGTAGTGCTGCAGCACCCGCCCCGTGACGAGGTACGTCGGCGCGTCGGGGCGCACGTCGTCGGACGGGCCGGCGTGGTCCACCGCGACCATCCGCGCCCGGCCGTCCGGCGTCGCGAACCGGTCGAGGAACACGCGCGGCGTCCCGGGGTGCTGCCCCGTCGAGTTGTCAGAGGGAGCGGCGGGGCAGGGCCAGTACAGCCCCGCGCCGCCGGCGGCCTCGTGCGCGTCGAGCCGGTCGTGGCTGAGCCCGGAGTAGTCGGCGACGCCACCCGCCGACGCGCGCGCCAGCTCGTCGAACACGACGGCGGGGTCGGTCGGGAACGCGACGTCGGAGCCCAGGCGTCGGGCCAGCTCCGCGAGGATCCACAGCTCGGACCGGGCCTCACCCGGCGGGTCGGTGGCCCGCCGTCGGCGGATCACGCGTCCCTCGAGGTTCGTCATCGTGCCCTCCTCCTCCGCCCACTGGGTGGTGGGCAGCACGACGTCGGCGAGCAGCGCGGTCTCGGACGGCACGACGTCGCACACCACGAGCAGGTCGAGGGCGGCGAGCCCTTCGCGCACCCGGTCGGAGTTCGGTGCCGACACGACGACGTTCGAGCCGTGCACCAGCAGCGCGCGCGGCCCGCCGGGGGCGCCGAGCGAGGTGAGCAGCTCGACGGCGGGGACGCCCGGCCCGGGCAGCGACCCCGGGTCCACGCCCCACACGCCCGCGACGTGCGCGCGGGCGGCCGGGTCGTCGATCTTGCGGTAGCCGGGCAGCTGGTCGCACTTCTGCCCGTGCTCGCGCCCGCCCTGCCCGTTGCCCTGCCCGGTGAGGCAGCCGTACCCCGACCCCGCCCGGCCCACGAGCCCGAGCGCGAGGGCCAGGTCGATCGCCGCCGTCACGGTGGCTGTGCCCTGCGCCGACTGCTCGACGCCACGCCCGGTGAGCACGTACGCCCCGCGCCCCCCGCGCGACGGCGACGCCGCGGCCAGCAGGCGGGCCACCCGGCGCAGCTCCTCGGCGGGGACGCCGCACACCGTCTCCGCGCGCTCCGGCCACCAGGCTGCGGCCGACCGCGCGACGTCGTCGAACCCCGCGGTGCGCTCCGCCACGTACTCCCGGTCCACGAGGCGCTCGGCCACCAGCACGTGCAGCAGCGCCAGCAGCACCACGAGGTCCGTGCCCGGGACGGGCTGCAGGTGCACGCCCTCGCCCGGCCCGGCGAGCCGCGCCGTGGCGGACCGTCGCGGGTCGACGACGACGAGCCCGCCCGCGGCGCGCGCGCCGGCGAGGTGCTGCACGAACGGCGGCATCGTCTCGGCCACGTTGGAGCCCAGCAGCAGGATCGCGCCGGCCCCGGCCAGGTCGGTCACCGGGAACGGCAGCCCGCGGTCCAGGCCGAACGCCCGGTTGCCCGCCGCGGCGGCGGACGACATGCAGAACCGGCCGTTGTAGTCGATGAACGGCGTGCGCAGCACGGTGCGGGCGAACTTGCCGAGGGCGTACGCCTTCTCGTTCGTCAGCCCACCGCCGCCGAACACCGCCACGGCCTGCGGCCCGTGCTCGGCGGCCAGCACCGCGAGCCGCCCGGCGACGAGGTCGAGGGCGGCGTCCCACGACGCGGGGGCGAGCGCGCCGTCGGCCCCGCGGACCAGCGGAGTCGTGAGCCGGTCGCTCGCGCGCAGCACCGTCGCGCTGGTCCACCCCTTCTGGCAGAGCCCGCCGCCGTTCGTGGGGAACTGCCGCGGCGTCACCGTCACGGGCAGCGTCGCCCGACCCTCCGCCGCGGGCCCGGGGGCGCCGGCGGGCGCGAGCTCCATGCCGCACTGCAGGGCGCAGTACGGGCAGTGGGTGGCGACCGCGGCCCCCGACGGCGTCATACGCGCGCCGCCCGCATCGCGGTGCCGCGCCGCGCGTACACCGCCCAGGTGACGACGGCCATCACCGCGTACGCACCCACGAACACCCACAGCGCGGCGACCAGCGAGCCCGTCATCGACGTCGACATCGCGAACCCCCGCGGGATGAGGAACCCGCCGAAGGCGCCGACCGCGCCCGCGATGCCGATGCAGCCGGCGGCGGCCTTCGCCGTCGCCGCCAGGTCACGGCCGGCGCCCGCCACCCGGAAGGCGGCCGGGATCATCCGGTACACCGACCCGTTGCCCACGCCCGTGGCCACGAAGAGCACGAGGAACGAGGCGAAGAAGAGGCCGAAGCTGTGGCTGCCGAGCGCGGAGATCGCGCCGAGCGCCCCGACGATCATCATGGCGTAGCAGCACACCGTCACGACGGCGCCGCCCACACGGTCGGCCAGGATGCCGCCCAGGGGGCGGGTGACCGACCCCACGAGCGCGCCGAGGAACGCCAGGGACAGCGACACCTCGGGGAACTGCCCCGCGAGCAGCGTCGGGAACGCGCCGGAGAAGCCGATGAACGACCCGAACGTGCCGATGTAGAGGAACGAGATGATCCAGGTGTGCGGCTCCTTCACCGCGACGACGAACGTGCGCGGGTCGGCCTTCGCGGCCGACAGGTTGTCCATGAACCGCCAGGCGAGGATCACGGCCAGCACCACGAACGGGACGAACATCAGCCCGGCCCGCTGAAGCGCGACCCCGGCGCCCGCGGTGATGACCAGCGGCACCGCGAGCTGCACGGCCGCGGTGCCGATGTTCCCGCCCGCCGCGTTCCAGCCGAGGGCCGCACCCTTCTCCTTCTCGGGGAAGAAGAAGGAGATGTTCGCCATCGAGGAGGCGAAGTTGCCGCCGCCGAACCCGGCGAGCGCGGCCACGGCGAGCATGACGCCGAACGAGGTGTCCGGGCGCTGGACGACGAACGCCATGGTCAGGGTCGGGATCAGCAGCAGCCCCGCCGACACCATCGTCCAGTTGCGCCCGCCGAAGACCGGCACCGCGAGGGTGTACGGGATACGGAGCGTGGCGCCCACGAGCGACGGCACCGCGATGAGCCAGAACATCTGGTCGGTCGAGAAGGCGAAGCCGGCGGCCGGGAGCTGCGGCACGACGATCGACCAGAGCGCCCACACGCAGAACCCGAGGAACTCGGCGAACACCGAGATCACGAGGTTGCGCCGCGCGACGCGGCGGCCGCCGCCCGCCCAGAACGCCGGGTTCTCCGGCTCCCACCGGTCGATCCAGCGGCCGGGGCGGTCGATCGCCCCCGGACGCGCGTCGGGTCGGGCCGGCGTTGTCACGGTGGTCGGTGCGGCCATCGCGTGTCCTCCTGTGCGCGGGCCCGACGACGCCGGGCGGTGGTCTGGAACCACCGGCGCGTCGTCGGGCCGGTAGGTCCGACGCTAGGAAGGCGGTGTTTCGACGCCCGGCGTCGGGCCGTGAAATGCGCGTGAGCACGAACGCACAGACTCTGGGGCAGCCCTGTGAGGTCCCGGCGTGCCCGGTCGTCCGCGGAGCAGCGGACGGAACCCGGCTCCGACACCGCCGACGGGCGCTCCCGCCGGCTCCCCTGCCCGACATGCGCTGTCGCAGGTCCGGGCCCATGATGCGAAGCAGTGACTCTACGGTTCCCCAGCCCCAGGAGTGCGCATGTCGACCACCCGCCCGCCCGTCACCGCTGACCTCGGGGCGGCGCCGCCGACCGGGGCCGCCGACGCCCTGCTGCGGCTCGGCAAGCACCTGCGCAAGGGGGACGTGTCGGAGGACCTGCGCCAGCTGTTCCTCAAGGGCGGGCGCGAGGGTGACGTCTTCTACCGGGACCGGTGGTCGCACGACAAGGTGGTGCGCTCGACGCATGGCGTGAACTGCACGGGCTCGTGCTCGTGGAAGGTGTACGTCAAGGACGGCATCATCACGTGGGAGACGCAGCAGACCGACTACCCGTCGGTGGGCCCGGACTCCCCCGAGTACGAGCCGCGCGGCTGCCCCCGCGGCGCCGCGTTCTCCTGGTACACCTACTCGCCCACGCGAGTGCGCTACCCCTACGTGCGCGGCGTCCTGCTGCGGGCGTACCGCGAGGCGAAGGCCGCGGTCGGAGGGGACCCGGTGCTCGCGTGGGAGCGGCTGACGTCCGACCCGGAGACGGCGCGGGCGTACAAGAGCGCGCGCGGCAAGGGCGGCCTCGTGCGGGCCACGTGGGACGAGGCGGCGGAGATCGTCGCGGCGGCGCACGTGCACACGATCAAGGCGCACGGGCCGGACCGCGTCGCGGGCTTCTCCCCCATCCCGGCGATGTCGATGGTGTCGCACGGCGTCGGGGCGCGGTTCGTGCAGATGCTGGGCGGCACGATGCTGTCGTTCTACGACTGGTACGCGGACCTGCCGGTCGCCTCCCCGCAGGTGTTCGGCGACCAGACGGACGTGCCGGAGTCCGCGGACTGGTGGAACTCGTCCTACCTCATGATGTGGGGCTCCAACATCCCGGTGACCCGCACCCCGGACGCGCACTTCATGGCCGAGGCGCGCTACCGCGGCACCAAGGTCGTGTCGGTCTCCCCCGACTACGCGGACAACACGAAGTTCGCCGACCAGTGGCTGGCGCCGCAGCCGGGCACCGACGGGGCCCTGGCGATGGCGATGGGGCACGTGATCCTGCGGGAGTTCCTCGTCGAGAAGCGCACCGCGCCGTTCGTCGACTACCTCAAGAGGTACGCGGACGCCCCGTTCCTCGTGCGGCTGGACGAGCGGGCCACGGAGTCGGGCGGCACCGCGTACGTGCCGGGCAAGTTCCTCACCGCCGCGGACGTCGACGACGCCGTCCTGCCGGGCGCGTCGACCGCGGCGAACCCGAGCTTCCGGACGCTGCTGCTGGGCGCCGACGGCGCCGTCGTCGCGCCGAACGGCACCCTCGCCGACCGGTACGGCGAGGCGGGCGAGGGGCGGTGGAACCTCGACCTGGGCGACGTCGACCCGCTGCTGTCGGTGGCCGACGGCGCGGCGTCCGGCGAGCGGGGCACCGCGGCGGTGCTGCTGCCCCGGTTCGACGTCGTCCCCGACGGTGACGACGGCGGTGCGGGAGACGGCGCGCAGCAGGCGCACCTCGGCGGCAAGGGCGTGCTGACGCGCGGCGTGCCGACCCGGCGCGTGGGCGGGCACCTGGTGACGACCGTGTTCGACCTGCTGCTGGCGCAGTACGGCGTCGAGCGGGCGGACCTCGACCTGCCGGGCGAGTGGCCCACCGGCTACGACGACGCGACCGCCCCGGGCACCCCGGCCTGGCAGGAGGAGATCACCGGCGTCCGGGCGGCGGACGCCGCGCAGATCGGCCGCGAGTTCGCGCAGAACGCCGAGGACTCGGGCGGCCGCTCGATGATCATCATGGGCGCGGGCGCGAACCACTGGTTCCACTCGGACACGATCTACCGCGCCTTCCTCACGCTCACCACGATCACCGGCTGCCAGGGCGTCAACGGCGGCGGCTGGGCGCACTACGTGGGCCAGGAGAAGTGCCGCCCGATCACCGGCTGGGCGCAGTACGCGGGCGGCCTGGACTGGGTGCGCCCGCCGCGCCAGATGATCGGCACCGGCTGGTTCTACCTGGCCACGGACCAGTGGCGCTACGACGGGATGCCGGCCGACGCGCTCGCCTCGCCCCTCGCGCCCGGGGTCCTGGCGGGCCGCACGACGGCGGACTCCCTGGTGGAGTCCGCGCAGCGCGGCTGGATGCCGAGCTACCCGACGTTCGACCGCAACCCCCTGGACCTCGTGGACGAGGCGCGCGCGGCGGGCAAGGAGCCCGAGCAGCACGTCGTCGACGAGCTCAAGGCCGGGAACCTGCGGTTCGCCTGCGAGGACCCGGACGACCCGGCCAACTTCCCCCGGGTGCTGACGATCTGGCGGGCCAACATCCTCGGCTCCTCCGGCAAGGGCAACGAGTACTTCCTCAAGCACCTGCTCGACACGGACGCCTCCGTGCTGGCCGACGAGGCCCCGGAGGGCCGCCGTCCGGCGTCGATGACGTGGCGCGACGAGGCGCCGCGCGGCAAGCTCGACCTGCTGGTCACGATGGACTTCCGCATGACGAGCACCACGCTGTTCTCCGACGTCGTGCTCCCCGCGGCCACCTGGTACGAGAAGCACGACCTGTCGAGCACGGACATGCACCCGTTCGTGCACTCGTTCAACCCGGCGATCAACCCGCCGTGGCAGACCAAGACCGACTTCGACACGTTCCACACGCTGGCGGGGCTGGTCTCGCAGATGTCGGTGGAGCACCTGGGCGTGCGCGAGGACCTGGTCGCGACGCCCCTGCTGCACGACTCCCCCGACGAGCTCGCGGTGCCGCACGGCACGCTCACGGACGCGGGCGCACCGGTCACGGAGCGCGAGCTGGTCCCGGGCGTGACGATGCCGCGGCTGCAGGTGGTGCAGCGCGACTACCCGGCGTTCGCCGCGCGCATGGCCGCGCTCGGGCCGCTCACCGACTCCAAGGGCATGGCCACCAAGGGCGTCGCGTTCATGCCGGACGAGGAGGTGCGCAGGCTCGGGCAGGTCAACGGCCTGGTCGCGTCCGGCCCCGCGGCCGGTCGGCCGCGCCTGGACCGCGACACCCACGCCTGCGAGACGATCCTGGCCCTGTCCGGCACCACGAACGGGCGCCTCGCGGTGCAGGGGTTCGAGCACCTGGAGAAGCGCACCGGCCAGCGGCTGGCGGACCTGGCGGCCGACGACCAGGCCAAGCGCGTGACCTTCCCGGACGTGCAGTCGCGCCCGACGACGGTGATCACCTCCCCCGAGTGGTCCGGGTCGGAGCACGGCGGGCGCCGGTACACGGCGTTCGCGGTGAACGTCGAGCGGCTCAAGCCGTGGCACACGCTCACCGGGCGCCAGCACTTCTACCTCGACCACGACTGGATGATCGAGCTGGGCGAGCAGCTGCCGGTGTACCGGCCGCCGCTCGACCTGCACCGCCTGTTCGGCGACTCCCCCACGCCCGGCGCGTTCGACGACGGGGGCGCCGACGGCAGCGGCACCGGCCATGCCGCCGTCGCGGTGCGCTACCTGACACCGCACTCGAAGTGGTCCATCCACTCGGAGTACCAGGACAACCTGTTCATGCTGTCGCTGTCGCGCGGCGGCCCCAACGTCTGGATGAGCCCCGCGGACGCCGCGAAGATCGGCGTGGCGGACAACGAGTGGATCGAGGCGGTGAACCGCAACGGCGTCGTCGTCGCGCGCGCCGTCGTCTCCCACCGCATGCCCGAGGGCACGGTCTACATGCACCACGCCACGGACCGCACGGTGGACGTGCCCCTCGCCGAGACGTCCGGCCGTCGCGGCGGCATCCACAACTCCCTGACCCGGATCCTGCTCAAACCCACGCACCTTGCGGGCGGCTACGGGCAGCTCACCTACGCGTTCAACTACCTCGGCCCCACGGGCAACCAACGGGACGAGGTCACGGTCATCCGGCGTCGCAGCCAGGAGGTGCGGTACCAGTGAAGGTCATGGCGCAGATGTCGATGGTGATGAACCTCGACAAGTGCATCGGGTGCCACACCTGCTCGGTGACGTGCAAGCAGGCGTGGACGAACCGCACCGGCACCGAGTACGTGTGGTTCAACAACGTCGAGACCCGCCCGGGTCTCGGCTACCCCCGCACCTACGAGGACCAGGAGACCTGGCAGGGCGGCTGGGTGCGCACCAAGCGCGGCAAGCTCAAGCTCCGCGCCGGCGGGCGGGCCAAGAAGCTCGCCTCGATCTTCGCCAACCCGAAGCTGCCCTCCATCCACGACTACTACGAGCCGTGGACGTACGAGTACGACATGCTGCTCAGCGCCCCGCAGGGCGAGCACACCCCGGTCGCGAAGCCGAAGTCGCTGCTCACCGGCGAGGACATGTCGATCCAGTGGTCGGCGAACTGGGACGACGACCTCGGCGGGTCCACCGCGACGATGCAGGACGACCCGATCCTCAAGCACATGAGCGAGCACGTCGCCGAGGAGCTCGAGCAGACGTTCATGTTCTACCTGCCGCGCATCTGCGAGCACTGCCTCAACCCGTCGTGCGTCGCCTCCTGCCCGTCGGGCGCGATGTACAAGCGGGTCGAGGACGGCATCGTGCTCGTCGACCAGGACCAGTGCCGCGGCTGGCGCATGTGCGTCACCGGCTGCCCGTACAAGAAGGTCTACTTCAACCACAAGACCGGCAAGGCCGAGAAGTGCACGCTGTGCTACCCGCGCCTCGAGGTCGGGCTGCCCACCGTGTGCTCCGAGACCTGCGTCGGCCGCCTGCGCTACCTCGGCCTCGTCCTCTACGACGCGGACAAGGTCGGCGCGGCCGCCGCCATCGAGGACGAGCACGACCTGCTCGCCGCACAGCGCGAGGTGTTCCTGGACCCGCACGACCCCGAGGTCATGGCCGCCGCCCGCCGCGAGGGCATCCCCGACGACTGGATCGAGGCCGCGCAACGCTCCCCGATCTGGAAGCTCATCTCGGAGTACGAGGTCGCGCTCCCCCTGCACCCGGAGTACCGGACGCTGCCGATGGTCTGGTACATCCCGCCGCTGTCCCCCGTGGTCGACGTCGTCGCCAGCTCCGGCAACGACGGCGAGGACGGGCGCACCCTGTTCGCCGCCATCTCGCAGCTGCGCATCCCGCTGGAGTACCTCGCCGGCCTGTTCACCGCCGGCGACACCGGCCCCGTCGAGCGGGTGCTGCGCCGGCTCGCGGCCATGCGGTCAGGGATGCGGGAGGTGAACCTGGGGCGTGAGTTCCCGGAGGAGAACGCCGAGGCCGTCGGCATGACCGGCGACCAGGTCCAGGAGATGTACCGCCTGCTGGCCATCGCCAAGTACGAGGAGCGGTACGTCATCCCCACCGCGCACACCGAGGTGGCGCGCGAGCTGGAGGAGATGGCCTGCTCGCTCGACTTCGAGGGCGGCCCCGGCATGGGCGGCGCGGGCCCGTTCGGCTCGTCGTCCGGCCAGCCCACCCCCGTCGCGGTGGAGAACTTCCACGCGCTCTCCGCCCGGCAGACGGCGGACTCCCCCTACGGGCCGTCCACCCCCGGGCGCGTCAACCTGCTCAACTGGGACGGCAACGGCCGGCCCACGGGCCTGTTCCCGCCGGGCGAGGACGGCGCGGGCGAGGAGGGGCGGTCGTGAGCCTCGCTTTCCTGCCCCGCCCGGGCGTGCGCGCCAAGCGCCTCGACCCGCTCGCGCCGGTGCCGCTGGGCGACGGGGACCGCGCCGTCGCGCACATGGCCGCGTCGGTGCTGCTCGCCTACCCGGACGACGCGACGCTCGAGGCGGCGCCCACGGTGCGCGACGCCGTCGCCGGCCTGCCCGACCCGGTCCGGGACCGCCTCTCCGGGCTCGCCACGACGCTGCTCGACGGCGACCCCGACGCGCTGCAGGCCCGGTACGTCGCGACGTTCGACCTCAAGCGCCGCTGCGCCATGTACCTGTCGTACTACGCGGCAGGCGACACCCGGAAGCGCGGCGCCGCCCTCGTGCGGTTCGTCGAGGCGTACCGCGCCGCCGGGTTCGAGACCACCGGCGACGAGCTGCCCGACTACCTGCCCACCGTCCTGGAGCTGTCCGCCCGCGGCGGGCCCGACGGCGCCCGGATCGCCGGCGCGCTGCTCACGGCCCACCGGGACGGCATCGAGGTGCTGCGCTCGGCGCTCGCCGCGCAGCGCTCGCCCTGGACGGCGGCGGTCGAGGCCGTGAGCCTCACCCTCCCACCCGTCGACGCGGCCACCGCCGAGCGCGTCGCCGACCTCGTGGCGGCCGGCCCGCCCGCGGAGCTGGTGGGGCTGAGCGGGTACGGGGACGCCGGGTACGGGAACGACGGGAAGGACCTGCCATGGGCCTGACGGACGCCTCCGCCGACAAGATCATCCTCTGGGTCGTGCTGCCCTACGTGACCTTCGCCGTCCTGGTCGTGGGGTCGATCTGGCGGTACCGGTACGACAAGTTCGGCTGGACCACGCGCTCCAGCGAGCTCTACGAGAAGCGCCTGCTGCGCTGGGGCTCGCCCCTGTTCCACTTCGGGCTGCTGTTCGTCGTGCTCGGGCACTTCCTCGGGCTCGTGATCCCGAACACCTGGACCGAGGCCGTCGGGGTCAGCGAGGGGTTCTACCACTTCATCGCGACGTCGATGGGGTCCATCGCCGCACTCGTGGCGGTCGCCGGCCTGCTGATCCTCGTCTACCGGCGCCGTTCCACCGGCCCGGTCTTCCTCGCGACCACGCGCATGGACAAGACCATGTACGTGTTCCTCGCCGCGTCCCTGCTGTCGGGGGCCTGGGCCACCGTCCAGACGCAGATCCTCGCGGGCGGGCACGGGTACGACTACCGGGAGACGATCTCGCCCTGGTTCCGGTCGCTCTGGTACCTCCAGCCGCAGCCCGCGCTCATGGAGGGCGTGCCCGCGGCGTTCCAGGTGCACATCGTCGCGGCGATGCTCCTGTTCGCGCTGTGGCCCTTCACACGGCTGGTGCACGCGTTCTCCGCCCCCGTGCAGTACCCGTTCCGGCCCTACGTGGTCTACCGCTCCCGGGAGGCGTCCGTGACGTCGCGGGCGCCGCGGCCCGGGTGGGACCCCACGACGACGCCGCCCCGCTGATCCCGACCGTCCGTCACGACCGTCCGTCACGACTGGAGGAACCATGACCTCGGCAGCCACCCCGGGACCGGCCGACGCGCCGGCCGCCCCGGCCGTGCAGGGCAACGTCACCCAGCTCACCCTCGCGACGATCGGCTTCGCGATCTG
Organism: Isoptericola nanjingensis; assembly: GCF_050311635.1. NCBI lineage: Bacteria > Bacillati > Actinomycetota > Actinomycetes > Micrococcales > Promicromonosporaceae > Isoptericola > Isoptericola nanjingensis. Next base: position 59,980 of record NZ_JBNOZL010000010.1, read on the forward strand.
CTTCTGGGCGTGGGCGCTGCTCGGACCGCTCGGCAACAGCTACGGGCAGCTGTACCACCTGTCCGACTTCGAGGTCTCCGTGCTGGTGGCCGTCCCCGTGATCGTGGGGTCCCTCGGGCGCATCCCGATCGGCGCGCTCACCGACCGCTTCGGCGCCAAGGTGATGTTCCCGCTGTGCGCCGCGCTGACGATCATCCCCGTGCTGTTCATCGGGTTCGTCGCGAACAGCCTGGTGTGGCTGCTGATCGGCGGGTTCTTCCTCGGCCTGGGCGGGACGACGTTCGCCATCGGCGTCCCGTTCGTGAACAACTGGTACCCGCCGGCCCGCCGTGGCACCGCGATCGGCATCTTCGGCGCCGGCATGGGCGGCACGGCCATCGCGTCGTTCTCGACCGTGCCGATCCGGGACGCGTGGGGCGACGGCGCCCCGTTCATCATCGTGGCGGTGTTCCTGGCGGTCTTCGCCCTCGCCTCGCGTGCCCTGCTGCAGGACTCCCCGGCCTGGTCGCCCGGCGCCGGCGGCGGCATGTGGGCGCGCACCTGGGCGACCCTGAAGATCCCCGCCACGCTGCAGCTGTCCTGGCTGTACGCGATCGGGTTCGGCGGCTTCGTCGCGTTCTCCGTCTACCTGCCGACCTTCCTGCAGAACGCGTACGACCTGAGCGCCGGCGACGCGTCGTTCCGCACCGCCGGCTTCGTCGTGCTCGCGGTGATCTGCCGGCCGATCGGCGGCACCCTGTCGGACAAGGTGGGCGGCGTCGCGGTGAACCTGGTGTGCTATGCGGTCGTGACCGTCGGGGCCGCCGTGATCATCTTCCAGCCCGGCCTGATCCCCGTGGCGACGATCGCGTTCCTCGCGATGGCGGCGGCACTCGGCGGCTCCTCCGGCGCGACCTTCGCCCTCGTGGCGAAGATGGCCCCGCCCGGGACGGTGGGCGCCGTGACCGGCGTCGTCGGCGCAGCGGGCGGCCTCGGCGGCTTCATCCCGCCGCTGATCATGGGCGCCGTCTACGGCGCGCGGGGCGACTACGGCATCGGGTTCGGCCTGCTCGCGCTGACGGCGCTGCTCACCCTGCTGTTCACGCTCGGCCCGGTGCGCAAGCGCGTGCGGGCGAACGCCGGATGACGGCGCGCCCCGCCGTCTCACCCCCGGGCGCGGTCGGTCGTGAGGCGCGCGCCGCACGGGCGACACGTCGTCGGCCTAGCGTGGCCCCATGAGCACCTCGCGCAGCCTCGCGGAGCATGCCGCCGCCGTGCTGGCGCGGGTCGGGCCGCTGCCCGTCCAGGACGTCGGTCTGGACGCCCTCGCCGTCGAGGGCCCGGGCCGCGTGCTCGGAGCCGACGTGCGCGCCGCTGCGCTCGTGCCGCCGTTCGACGCCGCGGCGATGGACGGCTACGCGGTGCGCCTCGCCGACCTCCCCACCGACGGCTCCCCCGTGACCCTGCCCGTCGTCGGCGACCTCCGCCCGGGCTCGCCCCCCGACCGTGGTGAGCGCGACGGGGGCGCGGTGCGGATCATGACCGGAGCGCCGGTGCCCGTCTGGGCCGACGCCGTCGTGCCGGTGGAGCGCACGTCGACGGGCCGGTTCGTCGCGGGCGGCCCGACGACGGAGCGCGAGGTCACGCTCGCCCGGCAGCCCCGGGCCCACCTGCGGCACCGGGGCGAGGACGTGCGGCCCGGCGACGTGCTCGGCCGGGCGGGCGACGCCGTCACCCCGGCGCTGGTCGCCGTCGCGGCCTCGGGCGGGCTGACCGCGCTGCCGGTGCGCCGTCGGCCGTGCGTGGCCGTGCTGTCGACGGGGTCGGAGCTGGTGCCGGCCGAGGGTGGCGGCATCGCCGGCGACGGGCTGATCCCCGACTCCAACTCGCTGCTGCTGACGGCGCTCGCGCGCGCCGCGGGCGCCGACGTCGTGCGCGTCGGCGCCGTCCCCGACGACGCCGACGCCCTCCGCGCCGCGCTCGATCATGTCGTGGGCGCGGCCGTCGACCTGGTCGTCACGACCGGCGGGGTGTCGGCGGGGGCGTCGGACGTCGTGCGGGCGGTGCTGGCCGACGACGACGCGCGGCTCACGGACGTGGACGTCGCCGCCGTGGCGCTGCGGCCCGGGCGGCCGCAGGCGCTCGCGCGCTGGCGGGGCGTGCCGTGGGTGGCGCTGCCCGGCAACCCGGTGAGCGCGTTCGTGTCGTTCGCGCTGTTCGTACGCCCGGCGCTCGCCGCCCTCGCGGGCCGCGAGCCCCCGCGACCGGTGCGGCGCCCCGCCGCCGAGGCGTGGCCGAGCCCGCCGGGACGCACCCACGTCGTGCCGGTGCGGACGTTGCCGTCGGGCGCCGTCGCGCGGGCCACCGCGCCGGGCGCCGGCCACCGCCCGGGCGGCCACGCGACGTCGACGCTGCTCGGCGCCGACGCGCTCGCCCTCGTCCCGCCGGACGTCGAGAAGGTCGAGGCCGGTGACGGGCTCGACGTGCTGCCGCTCGACCTGCCGCTCGGCGCCGGGGGCTGACGTGGCCCCCGACAGGACGACGCCCGTCCGGCACGACGCCGTGATCCTCGCCGGCGGTCGCGCCACGCGCCTCGGCGGCGTGCCCAAGCCGACCGTGGTGCTCGACGGCGCCACGCTGCTCGACCGCGCCCTCGCCGCGGCCCGCGACGCCGCTCGCACCGTCGTCGTCGGCCCGGACCCCGTCCTGCCGCCCGGCCGCGACGTGCTCGTCACCCGCGAGGACCCGCCGTTCGGGGGCCCCGTCGCCGGCCTCGACGCCGGGCTGCGGACCCTGGACGCGGTGTCGGTGGCGGCGCCGGGCCGTGCCGTGCCGCCGTGGGTGCTCGTGCTCGCCGTCGACGTGCCCCGCGCGGGCGACGCCGTGCCGCTGCTGCGCGCCGCCGTCGACCCGCCCGCCGGCGACCTCGACGGCGCGTACCTGGTCCGCGAGGGCCACGCGCAGTGGCTGGTGGGCCTGTACCGGCGCGACGCGCTGCGCCGCGCACTCGACGTCGTCGCCGGGCCGGGGATACCCGGCGGGCTCGTCGGGGTGCCGGTGCGCCGTCTCGTCGCGGAGCTGTCGTGCGCGGAGGTGCCCGACCGCGACGCCGTGAGCGCGGACGTCGACACCTGGGACGACCTGCGACGGCTTACGGTAGGACCCCACGCAGGAAGCCACGCAGGAAGCCACGCGGGAAGCCACACGGTCGTGGCGGCCCGCGCCGGTACGGAGCCCGCGACGCACCGACCGTCGACCGACCGCCCGGGAGGACACCGATGACCGACCAGACGCCCCCCGCCACCCCCCGCGGCGCGGAGCCCGGCTCCAGCGTGCTGGACCGGTGGGTGGACGCCCTCGAGGCGGAGCTCGGGCTGCCGCCGCGCAGCGTGGACGTCGGTGCGGTGCTCGACCTCGCGCGCGACGCCGCGCACCAGGTGGCGCGGCCCGCCGCGCCCGTCACCGCGTACGCGGTCGGGTACGCGGAGGGGCTGGCCGCGGCGCGCGGCGAGTCGTCCGACGCCCTCGACCGCGCGACGTCGTCGGCGCTCTCCTGGCAGGACCCGGGCCCCGGCTCCCCGGCCGCCGGCGCCGCGTCCGGGGCGGGGAGCTGATCGGATGACGACCGTCTCCCTCGGGATGCCGCGCCTGCCCGGCGCGGGCGTGCCCGACGTGCGGCTGCCCGCGGACCGGCCGGCCACCGGCGGGCTCGTCGACACGTTCGGCCGGGTCGCGACCGACCTGCGCGTCTCGCTCACCGACCGCTGCAACCTGCGCTGCACGTACTGCATGCCGGCCGAGGGGCTGCCGACCCTGCCGAAGGACTCGGTGATGACGCGCGAGGAGATCGTGCGGCTCGTCGGGATCGCGACGCGCGACCTGGGCGTGCGTCAGGTGCGGTTCACCGGCGGCGAGCCGCTGCTGCGCCGCGACCTGGTCGACATCGTGCGCGAGTGCGCCGCGCTGCCGCACCGGCCCGAGCTGAGCCTCACGACCAACGCCGTCGGCCTCGACTCCCGCGCCGCCGCGCTGCGCGAGGCCGGGCTGGACCGCGTCAACGTCTCCCTCGACACCCTCGACCCCGACACGTTCGCCACGCTCGCCCGGCGCCCGTTCCTCGAGCGCACGCTCGCGGGGATCGACGCCGCGGCGCGGCAGTTCGACCTCGTGAAGATCAACGCGGTCCTGGTGCGCGGCGTCAACCTCGACCACGCGGCCGAGCTGCTCGCCTGGTGCCTGGAGCGCGGCTTCGAGCTGCGGTTCATCGAGCAGATGCCGCTGGACGCCGACCACGCGTGGGACCGCGCCGCGATGGTCACCGCGGCCGAGGTGCGCGAGCAGCTCGGCACCCGGTTCGCGCTCGAGCCCGACGAGGAGCCGCGCGACGGCGCCCCGGCGGAGCGGTTCGTCGTGCGGGGCGCGCGCGGCGACCGCCTGGGCCGGGTGGGCATCATCGCGTCGGTCACGGAGCCGTTCTGCGACGACTGCCGACGCACCCGCCTCACCGCGGAGGGCGGCGTGCGCGACTGCCTGTTCGCGCACACCGAGACGGACCTGCTCGGGCCGCTGCGCGCGGGCGCCGACGACGCCGTGCTGGCCGACCTGTGGCGCGCCGCCATGTGGGCCAAGCAGGCCGGGCACGGCATGAGCGACACCGGCTCCGGCACCGACCTGGACAGCTCGGGGTTCACGCAGCCGGAGCGCACCATGAGCGCCATCGGAGGATGACACGAATGACTCAGGAGACGACGGTGCCGGGCCGGTCGACGGACGCGGCGCCGGCCCTCGAGCAGACGGTGGCGCTGCGCTACTTCGCCGCCGCACGTGCCGCGCTCGGCCGCTCGGAGGAGACGCTCGCCGTCCCGCCGGGCGCGACCGTCGCCGACGTCGTCGCCCGCCTGGCCGCCGCATCACCCGCGGCCGGGCCCGTGCTCGCCCGCTGCAGCGTGCTGGTCGACGGCCGCCGGGCCGCGCCGTCCGACGTCGTGCCGGCCGGCGCGAGCCTCGACCTGCTGCCGCCGTTCGCGGGCGGCTGACCTCGGGTTCGGATCGAGCCGTCAGCCCTCGCGGTGGGCGCGGATGGCGGCCGCGGCCTGCGGCAGCACGTCGGTGAGGTCGCCGACGACGGCGAAGTCGCAGATCTCGAAGATCGGCGCCTCCGGGTCGGAGTTCACCGCCACGATCACCTGCGCCGCCTGCATCCCTCCGCGGTGGTGCGGGGCGCCGGAGATCCCCGCCCCCACGTAGAGGCGCGGTGCGATGGTGACGCCGGTCTGGCCGATGTAGCGGTCGAACCAGCCCTCGAAGACGGCGTCGCGCGACGCGCCGATCGCGGCGCCGACGGCGTCGGCGAACTCCTCGACCGGGCCGAAGTCGCCACCGGTTCCGCGCCCGCCGGCGACGACGACCGCCGCCTCCTCGAGGGTCGGCCGACCCGGGGCGCGCTCCTTGACCTCGCGGGACGTGACGACGACGCCGGCGGTGCCGACAGGCGCGACCGGCAGCGCGTCGACCTCGGTCGCGACCGCCGCCTCGGCGGGCTCGGGCACGACGGCGTTCGCGCGCACCGTGAGCACAGCGACGTCGGCGATGACCACGCAGCGGGTGTCCCAGGCGCCGGCGAAGACGCGCTTGCCGGCCACGATCCGGCCGTCGGCGTCCTCCCCCACGGCGGCGGCGTCGATGACCAGCCCGGCGCCGAGCGCGTGGGCGGCCAGGGCGGCGGCCTCCTTCGCGGCGAACGTGGCGGGTGCCAGGACGACGTCGGCGTCGGTGCGACGCACGGCCGCGGCGAGCGTCGCGGCCACGACGGAGGGCAGGTGGCGGGCGCCGTCGCCCCCGGCGGCGGCGAGCGCGTCGGTGGGCACCTCGGCCTGGTGCACCGTCTCGACGCCGTACGCGCCGAGCTGGGCGAGCGCCTCGACGGTCGGCGCCTCCAGTGTCACGGCCTCGACGCGGCCGAGCCGGCGCGCGATGGTGAGCAGCTCGAGCGCGCCGGAGCGCACCTCGGTGGCGGGGTCCAGGAGGACGAGGACGGTGCGGTTGCGGGTGGGCTCAGACATCTCGCGTCCTCTCAGACCAGCTCGTTGCGGATGAGGTACTCGGCCAGCGCGGTGCCGCCCTCGCCCTTGTCGACGACCAGCTCGACCTCGGGACGGGCGGGGCGCGGGGCGGCGGAGACCGCCTCGGTGCGCGCCCCGGCGGTGCCGACGGCGGCGGGGTCGAGGCCGAGGTCGGCGGCCGACCACGCCTCGATCTGCTTGGTGCGGGCCGCCATGATCAGCTTGAAGTTCGGCATGCGCGGCGTGTTCGCGGTGTCCGCGACGGACAGGACGGCCGGCAGGGGCGCGGCGAGCGTCTCGGTGGCCTCGTCGGTCTCGCGCGTGACGGTCAGGGTGCCGTCCGCGACGTCCACCTTCTTCGCCAGCGTGAGCGCCGGGCGGCCGAGCTCGGCCGCGACGAGCGCCGGGACCACGGAGCCCAGGCCGTCGAGCGCGGCCATGCCGGTGATCACGAGGTCGACGGGAGCGCCGTCGGCCTCCAGCCTCCGCACCCCGGCCGCGAGCGCCGCGGCGGTGCCGAAGTAGTCCGAGCCGGCCAGGGCGTCGTCCGTGACGCGGACCGCGCGGTCCACGCCCATCTGGAACGACTTGCGCAGCGCCACGTCGCCGTCGGCGGGGGCGACCGTGAGGGCGACGACCTCGCTCGCCGCGCGCTCGTCCTCAGGCAGGGCGTCGAGGATCCGCAGCGCCGCCTCGAGGGCGTTCTCGTCCAGCTCGTTGAGGGTGCCGACGCCCGGGTCGCGGTCCACGCGACAGTCCACGAAACGTCGGTCCGCGTTGATGTCCGGCACGTACTTCACGGCGACGACGATGCGCACGGGCGCGACCTCCAGCTCACGGTGGTGACGGCGGCCGCACGCGCTGCGACCGACGGTGCCGAGCCTACCCGCGGCACCGCCGGGGCAGCCGCCGCGTCCACACCGCCGCGCGCGGCTGTCGGCCGTCCCGGGCACGATGTCCCCCATGGAGGTCCCCATGGAGTCCCGCCCCAAGGTCACGCCGCTGACGCGCCCGACGGCACGCCGCAGCCACGTGCCTCCGCTCGGGGTGCACCCGACGCCGGACGGCGGGGTGGACGTCGCCGTGGCGGCGGCGCACGCGGACGCGGTGGAGCTCTGCCTGATCGACGTCGCCGAGCCGCACCGCGACGCGCACGACCCGGCGCGGTACGTGGAGCGGAGGGTCCCGCTCGACGGGCCGGTGTACGGCGTGTGGCACGCCCACGTGCCCCACGTGCGGCCCGGCCAGCGGTACGGATTCCGGACGTACGGCGCCTGGGACCCGGAGGCCGGGCACCGGCACAACCCGGCCAAGCTGCTCGTCGACCCGTACGCCCGCGGGCTGGTGGGTGACCTCACGTACGGCCCGGAGACGCTCGGCGCCGTGGGCGCGGTGGTCGACCCGGATTCCCCCGACTCACCGGAAGGTCGGTCGTGGGTGGCCGAACGGTACGGCGCCGCCGACGACCGCGACTCGCTCGCCTTCGTGCCGCACTCCGTCGTCGTCGCGTCCCACCCCGGCCCGCCGCCGCTGAGCCGACCGCGCGTGCCCTGGGCGGACACGGTGGTCTACGAGGCGCACGTCAAGGGCCTGACGGCGACGCACCCGGACGTCCCGCCGGAGCTGCGGGGCACGTATGCGGGCGTCGCGCACCCGGCCACGATCGCGCACCTGACCAGCCTCGGCGTCACGACGCTCGAGCTGCTCCCGATCCAGGCGTTCGCCAGCGAGCCGCACCTCGTCGCCCGCGGGCTGACCAACTACTGGGGCTACCAGACGCTCGGGTTCTTCGCCCCGCACGCGGCGTACGCGACGCGGGCGGCGCGCGAGGCGGGCCCGGCGGCCGTCCTCGACGAGGTGCGCGGCATGGTGCACCTGCTGCACGACGCAGGCATCGAGGTGCTGCTCGACGTCGTCTACAACCACACGTGCGAGGGCGGCGACGACGCGCTGCACGTGAGCTGGCGCGGCCTGGACAACGCGGGCTACTACCTGCACGACGGCGCGTCGCCGGCCGCGCTCGCCGACGTCACCGGCACCGGCAACTCGCTCGACTTCCGCCGCCCACGCGTGGTGCAGCTCGCCCTGGACTCGCTGCGCTACTGGGCCGAGGTCGTGGGCGTGGACGGGTTCCGCTTCGACCTCGCGGTCACCCTGGGCCGGGGCGGCCACGGCTTCTCCGCCGACCACCCGTTCCTCGTGGCGCTGCAGACCGACCCGGTGCTCAACAACCTCAAGCTGGTCGCGGAGCCGTGGGACGTCGGCCCGGGCGGGTGGCAGACCGGCAACTTCCCGCCGCCGATGGCCGAGTGGAACGACCGCTTCCGCGACGCCGCGCGCGGGTTCTGGCTCGACGCCGCCCGCGAGGGCAGCCGCGGCCGGCCCATGCACGGCCTGCGGGAGCTGACCACCCGCCTCGCGGGCTCGGCCGACCTGTTCGGGCACTCGGACCCGCCGCTGGCGCGCGGGCCGGTGGCGTCGGTCAACTACGTCACCGCCCACGACGGGTTCACGCTCGCCGACCTCGTGGCCTTCGACCACAAGCACAACGAGGCGAACGGCGAGGACAACCGGGACGGCTCGGACCACAACCTGTCGTGGAACCACGGCGTGGAGGGGCACGCGCCCGGCGCCGAGGACGGGGAGGGCGCGGGCGACACCGGCACCGAGCCGTGGTCCGCCGTCGTGCCGCTGCGGCGGCGCTCCCAGCGCAACCTGCTCGCGACGCTCCTGCTGTCCGCGGGCACGCCCATGCTCACCGCCGGCGACGAGCTGGGCCGCACCCAGCGCGGCAACAACAACGCGTACGCCCAGGACAGCGCGATCTCGTGGGTCGGGTGGGACCTCGAGGACGCCGCCCGCGACCTGCTGGACACCACGCGCTTCCTGGTGGGGCTGCGGCGCGAGCACGCGGCCCTGCGCGCGGACTCGTTCTTCCTCGGCACGCCCCGCCCCGGCGAGGACGAGACCGACCTGCTGTGGTTCGCCGCCGACGGCGCGCCCATGGACCGCGACGCCTGGGCGGTCGCCGGGCGCCGCGTGGTGCAGATGCTGCGGCCCGGGCCCGACGACGGCGACGCGCACGTTCTGCTCGTGTTCAACGGCGGGCTCGACGACGCGGAGGTCACCCTCCCCGGCGCCCCCGGCGGCGGCGCCTGGGAGCGGGTGTGGAGCTCCGCGTGGGACCGGCCCGAGGCGCCCGACGACGAGGCAGAGGACGTCGTGCTCGAGTCGCTCAGCGTCGAGGTGTTCCTCGGTCGGTAGTCGCAGGAGCCCGAAGACCTCCAGGTCGAACGCCGTCGAGATCGCGCGGGCCAGGTCCTCCTCCTGGTCGTCCAGGAGGAAGCCGACCTGCCGGCCGATCCGGTCGACGTGAACCGTCTCGATGCTGTCGCAGTTGATGACGCACGGGTGGTCGATCCCGTCCCGCGGGCCTACCGGGACCTCGACCGAGAGCCCCCGCACCGTGCTGGTGATCGGCGCGACGGTCAGGTGCGACACGCGATCGCGCACCCCGGACGGGTGAGGACGACCGCCGGGTGCGACTTCTCCAGGTGGACGATGTGGATCGGGCGCATCAGCCGAGGTGGTCCCAGCTCGAGTTCTTCTCCACCCGGCGCACTATGCCGGCAAGATCGTCCGGATCGTCCTCGCCGGCCGTCGCCGCGTAGATCTGCGCGTCCCGCACGGCGTCGAGGGGCGCCGGCGGTCCCCGTACGCCCGCGAGCGCACCACCCGCTCACCCTGTTCACGCGGTGCCCCACCTCTGCCAGACTGCCCGCATGGATGCTGACGTCGTCGTCATCGGTGGGGGCCTGTCGGGGCTTGTCACGGCCACGGAGCTCACGGCCGCCGGCCGTCGGGTGGTGCTGCTCGACCAGGAGCCGGAGGCGTCGTTCGGCGGCCAGGCGTGGTGGTCGTTCGGCGGCCTGTTCCTCGTGGGGTCACCCGAGCAGCGCGCGATGGGCGTGCACGACACCGCGGACCTGGCGTGGTCGGACTGGCTGGGCTCCGCGCAGTTCGCTCCTGGGGCCGAGCGAGGCGAGGGCCCCGACCGGCACGGGTACGCGTGGGCCCGCCGCTTCGTGGAGTTCGCGGCCGGCGACCTGCGGTCCTGGCTGCACGCCAAGGGCGTCCGCTGGTTCCCGCTGGTGCAGTGGGCCGAGCGCGGCGGGTACACCGTGGGGCACGACGACGGCCGCACCGAGCACGGCAACTCCGTGCCCCGCTTCCACGTCACCTGGGGCACCGGCCCCGGGATCGTCCGGCCCTTCGTGGAGGCGGCGCTCGCCGCCCGCGACGCCGGCCTGCTCGACCTGCGGTTCCGCCGCCGGGTCACCGGGCTCGTCATTACGGACGGTCGGGTCACCGGGGTGCGCGCGGACGTGCTCGCCGACCAGCCGCTCACCGGACTGCCGTTCGGCGGCCGGGGTACGCCGTCGAACCGCGACGTGGTGGGCGCCGAGGAGATCACGGCGGGTGCCGTCGTCGTCGCGACCGGCGGCATCGGCGCGAACCACGACCTGGCCCGCGCGCACTGGGACCCCGAGGCCGGCACCCTGCCCGAGCGGATGCTGTCCGGCGTCCCGGACTCGACCGACGGGCTCATGCTCGGCATCGCGGCCGACGCCGGCGCCGCGCTGGTGCACGAGGACCGCATGTGGCACTACCCGGAGGGCATCGCCAACCACTCGCCGGTCTGGACGGACCACGGCATCCGCATCCTGCCCGGTCCGTCGTCGCTGTGGCTCGACGCCGACGGCGGCCGGCTGCCTGCCCCGCTGTTCCCCGGCTTCGACGCGCTCGGCGCGCTGCAGCACGTGACGCGGCGCGGCGACGACCACTCCTGGTTCGTGCTCAACAAGGCCATCATGGAGTCGGAGTTCGCCCTGTCCGGCTCGGAGCAGAACCCGGACCTCACCGGCAAGGACGTCAAGCTCCTCGCGCAGCGGGTGCTGCCGCGCGCCGTCGGGCCGGTCGCGAAGTTCGCCGCCGAGTCGCCCGAGTTCCTCTGGGCCGACACCACCGACGAGCTCGCCGCGAAGATGAACGCGCTGGTCGAGGCCACCCCGGGCTCGAAGGGCCACGTGGACGCGGGGGCGCTCGCGGCCGTCGTCGCGGCCCGCGACGCCCAGGTCGCCTCCGGCCTGGGCAAGGACCCGCAGGTGGTGGCGACGCGCGCCGCCCGCGACTACCGCGTGGACAAGCTCATCCGGGTCGCCAAGCCGCGCCCCCTGACGACGCCGAAGGACGGCCCGCTGCTCGCCGTCCGGCTGTCCGTGCTGACCCGCAAGACCCTCGGCGGCCTGTGGTGCGACCCGTCCGGCCGCGTGCTGCAGCCCGACGGGTCCGTGCTGGACGGGCTGTGGGCCGTGGGCGAGGCGGCCGGGTTCGGCGGCGGCGGCGTGCACGGCCACCGCGCCCTGGAGGGCACCTTCCTCGGCGGGTGCCTGCACACCGGCCGCACCACCGGCCGAGCGCTCGCCTCGACCTCGCGGCACCGTCGTCCACAGATCGGCGGTCGTGGTCCCACTCGGGTGCCGTCGGGAACCACGATCGACCCATGTCCAGGACCGCGACGCGCCGGCCAGGCGCACCGACCCCCGACCGCCCACAGCTGCCGGCCGCCGTGCGGTACGACCCCGAGCGGAGGGCGGAGCTGCGGGAACGAACCCGGGACGACGACCTGGTACGGCTCCGGCGCGGCATCTACCTGCCGACCGTCGACCCGTCGCTCACCGCCGCAGTACGCCGCCGAGCGCAGCTGCTGGCCCACATGACTGCCGTGGCCGAGCGTCTGACCACGACGTTCTGGTTCAGTCATGCGAGTGCCGCGGTCGCGTGGGGGTGCTGGACCTGGCACCTCGGGCCCCAGGTGCACGTGACCCAGCTGACCCGGCCCGCGCCCGGGCCGGCCGACGACGTCCTCCGGCGCCATGTCTCGCCCGTGCCCGACGAGGATCGCGGCTTCCTCGACGGCGTTCCCGTGACGTCGCTGGGCCGCACGGTCGTCGACTGCGCGCGCACGCTCGCGGAGCCGTCGTCCATCGTCGTGGCAGATTCCGCTCTCGCGCTGGGCGTCGACCCGGACGAGCTCACGGGACGGCTCGACCGGTCCCGCGGCGCGCGCGGCGTACGACGTGCGCGGCGCGTGCTCGCCGCGGCGGACGGGGCGTCGGAGTCGCCCCTGGAGTCGCTCGTCCGCTGGCACCTGCTCGCCGCGGGGCTGCCGCGTCCCGTGCACGCGATCCCGGTCGGCACCTGGGCCGGCACGTTCTGGGTCGATCTCGCCTGGCCCGACCTCAAGGTCGCGCTCGAGGTCGACGGCGCGGTCAAGTACGACGGAAGGGCGGGCGACCCGCAGCAGGTGCTCCTGGCGGAGAAGCGCCGGCACGACGCCCTCGTCGAGGCCGGGTGGACGATCCTGCGGGTCACGTTCGCCGACCTGCGGGACGTCCGCCGCCTCGTCGCGAGGGTCGAGCACGCCCTGCGTGTCGCCAGGTCGAGGTGAAGCGTCCGAGATCGAGGTCCGGGACATCGACCTCGAGCCCTTGCCTCGACCTGGGCGCGCGCCGGGCTGACCGTCTGGCTAGCGTGGAGGCCGTGACGTCTCCGCAGCCCACGCCGCACGCGCCCATCGGACGGATCCCCGTCCTGCAGCTCTCCCCCGTCGTCGAGGGAGGGCGCTGGCCGGCGAAGGCGGCGATCGGCGAGGTGGTGCCCGTCGAGGCCACGGTGTTCCGGGAGGGGCACGACGCCGTCGGGGCCACCGCCGTCCTGCTCGCGCCGGACGGCACGGTGCACTCCACCGCGCCGATGGCCGACGTCGCGCCGGGGTTGGACCGGTTCCGCGGCTTCCTGCAGCCCGACGCGGAGGGTGACTGGTCGTTCCGCGTCGAGGCGTGGTCCGACCCGTACGGCACGTGGTGCCACGACGCGGTGATCAAGTTCGACGCCGGGCAGGACGTCGACCTGGTGCTCGCGGAGGGGCGGCTGCTGTTCGAGCGCATCGTCGCTCCGGAGCTGCAGGCGGCCCGCTCCGCCGACGACGCCGCCGTGCTGGAGGCCGCGGCCCGCGAGCTGGCCGACACGACCCGCCCGCCCGAGGCCCGGCTCGCGATGGCGATGACGGCCGCGGTGAAGGCCGCGCTGCGCCGCGCGCCGCTGCGCGACCTGGTGACCGCGAGCGCCGCCTACCCGCTGCGCGTGAGCCGCCCGCTGGCGCTGGCCGCAAGCTGGTACGAGATGTTCCCCCGCTCGGAGGGCGCGAAACGCCGCAAGGACGGCACCTGGCGCTCGGGCACGTTCGCCACGGCGGCGAAGCGGCTGCCCGCGATCGCGGCGATGGGGTTCGACGTCGTCTACCTCACGCCCGTGCACCCCATCGGCACGACGTTCCGCAAGGGTCGCAACAACACCCTGGACCCGCAGCCGGGCGACCCCGGCAGCCCGTACGCGATCGGCTCGCCGGACGGCGGGCACGACGCGATCCACCCGGAGCTGGGCACCGAGAAGGACTTCCGGGCGTTCACCGCCGCCGCCCGCAAGGAAGGCCTCGAGGTCGCGCTCGACCTGGCCCTGCAGTGCTCCCCCGACCACCCGTGGGTCACGGAGCACCCGGAGTGGTTCTCGGTGCGCGCGGACGGCACCATCGCGTACGCCGAGAACCCGCCGAAGAAGTACCAGGACATCTACCCGCTGAACTTCGACCGCGACCCCCAGGGCCTCTCGGCGGAGATCCTGCGGATCGTCGAGCTGTGGATCGGTCGCGGGGTGACGGCGTTCCGCGTCGACAACCCGCACACCAAGCCGCTGGACTTCTGGGAGTGGCTGCTCGCGCGGGTGCACGCGGCGCACCCCGAGGTGATCTTCCTGTCCGAGGCGTTCACCCGGCCGGCGATGATGCAGACGCTGGCGCGGATCGGCTTCCACCAGTCGTACACGTACTTCACCTGGCGCAACACCAAGGAGGAGGTCGAGGAGTACCTGCAGGAGGTCTCGGGGCCGCAGGGCTCCGTGCTCCGCCCGTCGTTCTGGCCCACGACGCACGACATCCTGCCCCCGTACCTGCAGCACGGCGGGGTGGCGGGCTTCGCCGTCCGCGCCGTGCTGGCGGCCCTCGGCAGCCCCACGTGGGGCGTCTACTCGGGATACGAGCTGGTGGAGAACGTGCCGCGCCCGGGCGTCGAGGAGCAGATCGACAACGAGAAGTACGAGTACAAGCCGCGCGACTGGTCGCAGGCCGACGTCGTCGGCGTCTCCACGCTGCTGCGCCGCCTCAACGAGATCCGGCGGGCCCACCCGGCCCTGCAGCAGCTGCGCGACCTCACGGTGCACCCGACGACGAACGACCAGGTCGTCGCGTTCTCGCGGCGGGTGCGCGCCGAGCACCTGCCCGGCGCGGGCCGGCCGGGCGCCACGCAGGACGACGTCGTGCTGGTCGTGGTCAACCTCGACCCGTGGACGACGCAGGAGACCACGCTGTTCCTCGACCTGGAGGCGCTCGGGCTCACGCGGCCGGACGGGGTCGAGGACCAGCCGTTCTTCGTCGCCCACGACGAGCTGTCGGGCGCCACCTACCCGTGGGGCGCCCACCCGTACGTCCGGCTCGACCCGCGCGAGCAGGTGGCGCACGTCCTGACGATCGGGCTGGCATGACGGTGCCGACATGAGCGGGCGCGCATGAGAGGGCCCCGATGACGCCCCAGGTGCCCCGCCCCGTCACGCGCCAGGTGCCGGTGCAGGCGCTGCCCACGCGGCCGCAGCCCGCACTGCCGCCCCTGGACAAGCCCGGCCTGTCCGAGGACCCGGAGTGGTACCGCACGGCCGTGTTCTACGAGGTCATCGTGCGGGCCTTCTCGGACACCGGCGGCGCGGGCACGGGCGACCTGCGGGGGGTCACGGAACGGCTGGACTACCTGCAGTGGCTGGGCGTGGACTGCCTGTGGCTGCCTCCGTTCTACCCGTCGCCGCTGCGGGACGGCGGCTACGACATCGCCGACTACACGTCGGTCGCGAGCCAGTACGGCACCATCGGGGACTTCACCGAGCTCATCGAGGCGGCGCACGCGCGCGGCATCCGCGTGGTGGTGGACCTCGTGATGAACCACACCAGCGACCAGCACCCGTGGTTCCAGGCGTCGCGGTCCGACCCGGAGGGCCCGTACGGCGACTTCTACGTGTGGTCCGACGACGACACGCGCTACGAGGACGCGCGCATCATCTTCGTGGACACGGAGACGTCGAACTGGACGTTCGACCCGGTGCGGCGGCAGTACTTCTGGCACCGGTTCTTCCACCACCAGCCCGACCTCAACTTCGAGAACCCCCGCGTGGTGGACGCGATGCTCGACGTGGCGCGGTTCTGGCTCGGGGTCGGCGTGGACGGCTTCCGCCTCGACGCCGTCCCGTACCTGTTCGAGGCCGAGGGCACCAACTGCGAGAACCTGCCGGAGACGCACGCGTTCCTCCGCCGGGTGCGTCGCATGATCGACGACGAGTTCCCGGGCCGCATCATGCTGGCCGAGGCGAACCAGTGGCCGCAGGACGTGGTGGACTACTTCGGCACGGCGGACGAGCCGGAGTGCCACATGTGCTTCCACTTCCCCGTGATGCCTCGCGTCTACTACGCGATGCGCGACCAGCGCGCCCGGCCCCTGCTCGACATCCTCGCCGACACCCCGGACGTCCCCGCGCCGGGCGGGCAGTGGTCGACGTTCCTGCGCAACCACGACGAGCTCACCCTCGAGATGGTCTCCACCGAGGAGCGCGCGGCGATGTACGGGTGGTTCGCGCCCGACCCGCGCATGCGCGCCAACATCGGCATCCGCCGCCGCCTCGCCCCGCTGCTCGACAACTCCCGCAAGGAGGTGGAGCTCGCCCACGCGCTGCTGCTCAGCCTGCCGGGCAGCCCGTGCCTGTACTACGGCGACGAGATCGGCATGGGCGACAACATCTGGCTGCCCGACCGGGATGCGGTGCGCACACCCATGCAGTGGACGCCCGACCGCAACTCCGGCTTCTCCACCGCCGACCCCGGCCAGCTCTACCTGCCGCTCGTGCAGTCGCTGGTGCACCACTACCAGCACGTCAACGTCGAGGCCCAGCTCGCGCAGCCGTCCTCGCTGCTGCACTGGGTGCACGGCATGCTCGCCGTGCGGCGGCTGCACCCCGCGTTCGGCACGGGGGCGTTCGCACCCCTGGCGGCCGACGACGACGCCGTGATCGCGTTCACCCGCAGCTCGGCGGACGAGACGCTGCTCGTGGCGGCCAACCTGTCCGCGACGGCGCGGTCGTCCGTCGTGCGGCTGCCCGGGCGGGCGGGCTGGTCGCTCACCGACCTGTTCGGCGGCGCCCGCTTCCCCGACGTCGGCGCGGACGGCACCGTGACGATGACCTGGGGGTCGCGCGACTTCTACTGGCTGCTGCTGACCCCGCCGGGGCCCGGCGCCGGCGACACCTCCGCGCCGTCGACCGGAGGCGAGCCGGCATGACCGCGGTGCGGCCGGCCGCGGGCGTCCCCGACCCGAGCGTCGGGGAGCTGCTCGCCGCCTGGCTGCCCGGCCGGCGGTGGTTCCCCGCGGGCGGCGCGAGCGCCGCCACGGTGCACGTCGAGCCGTGGCTCGCGGTCACGTTCGACGACGGCGACCCGGGCGGCGGGCCCGACGGCGCCGACGTCGTCGTCCTCCTCGTGCGCCTGCGCGGCGCGGGCGTGCCAGGGGGCGAGGTCATCGCGCAGGTGCCGCTGGTGCTCACGGACCCCGCCGCGCGCGGCCCCGGGTTCGTCGCCGAGGTCCGCACCGCCGCGGGCGACGTCGCCGTGCACGACGGCGGCGCGCACCCCGCCTGCTGGCTCGCCCTGCTGCGGGCGGCCGGCGTCGGCGACGGTGTGCCGGGCGAGGCGCTCGTCGCGGGCGGCCAGGTCGTGGCGGGCGAGCAGTCGAACACGAGCGTCCTGCTGCCGGGCGTGCCGTCGCCGGACGGCACCGGCGGGATGCTCAAGATCCTGCGTACCGTGACGCCCGGGCCGCACCCCGACGTCGTCGTCCCGCGCGCCCTGACCCGCGCCGGCTGGGACGGCGTGCCGCGCTTCCTCGGCGCCCTCCAGGTGGCCACCGCGCCCGGCACGTCCACCGCCCTGGCCGTCCTCAGCGAGCTGGTGCCGCGGGCCCGCGACGGCTTCGAGCTCGCCTGCGAGCACGCCGGCCGCAGCGAGTCGTTCGCGCACCTCGCGGCCGACCTCGGGCGCGTCGTGGCGGAGCTGCACGCGGTGCTGCGCCAGGCGATGCCGCCCGGCCCGCTCCTCGACCCGGCGACGTTCGTCGGGGGCCTGCGCGACCGGGCGGCGCTCGCCGTCGCCGAGGCGCCCGGGCTGGCGGCCCGGGCCCCCGCGATCGACGCGCTGCTCGACGACCTGCAGGGCCGCCTGCCCCGGCTGCGCCTGCAGACCGTGCACGGCGACCTGCACCTCGGCCAGGCGCTGCACGGCGAGACCGGGTGGAAGCTGCTCGACTTCGAGGGCGAGCCGCAGCGGCCCGCCGCCGAGCGCACGGCTCCCGACCTCCCCCTGCGCGACGTCGCGGGGATGGTCCGCTCGTTCGCGTACGCGGCTGCCGTCGGCGGAGCGCCCGACCCGTGGTGGGAGGCGGAGTCCGTGCACGCCTTCCTCGCCCGCTACCGACGGTCCGCCGACACGTCCGCGGCCGTCAGCGGGCTCACCACCCGCCGGCCGCCCGAGCTCGACCCGCCCACCGCCGACGCCGTCCTCGCCGCCCTCGTGCTGGACAAGGCGCTCTACGAGGTGGTCTACGAGACGCGGCAACGGCCGACGTGGGTGCACATCCCCCTGTCGGCCGTCGACCGCGTGCTCACCCGGCCGCGCTGACCCCGCCGAGCAGGTCGTTCGCCGTGCGCACCGCGGCGGCGAACGCCTCCGGGTCGCCCCCGGGCGAGGTGATCCGGAGCGTCACGCTCTGGCCCGCACGCAGCGTGACGAGCCCGGCGTCGACGCGCGCCTCCGGGTCCACCACGTCGACCGGGCAGAAGATGTCGCGGGCGAGCGAGGTCGCGGTCAGCCGCAGCTCGCAGCCCCCGGGGACGGGTGACGCCTCGATCCGCACCGGGCTCGGGTCGAGCCGCTGGTCCACGACCTCGGCCCCGTACCGCAGCGCGGCCGCCACGCCTGACTCGGGGTCGTCGGCCGTCGCCACGACCACCTCGGCGGCCACGTCGTCGAACGTGGCGACCTCGGTGGGCACGGTCACCGTCGCCGCGCCGCGGGCGGGCGCGTCGACGTCGACGGTCGCCTTGGCCAGGACCGACCCGTCCAGCGCCTCGCGCGTGACCGTCCAGGTCCCGGCCAGACGCTCGCCGGTGTCGTTGACGACGACGAGCGCGACGGTGTCGGGCGCCGGCTCCAGCCCCTCCCACGCGGCGGCCCTCGCCTCGTCCGACGCGCGCGGCTGCAAGGTGGCCAGCCGCGGCGCGTACGCGGCGCGCAGGGCGTGCCACAGCGGCTTGCGGTGCTCGTCGTGGTCGACCGCCGCCCACGACACCACGGGCCAGTTGTCGTTGAGCTGCCACACGATGGCGCCGGTGTTGTGGGGCGTCAGCGACCGTACGTGCTCGATGCCGAAGCGCACGGCGTGCGCCTGGTTGAGCTGCGTCGTCCAGTGCCAGTCCTCGATCGTCGCCGGGTCGGGCAGGTGCCCCTGCCAGCCGCGCTCGAGCTTGGCGTTGCCCAGGTGCGCCTTCTGGTGCACGAGCATCTGGTGCCCGAACGGGTCGAGCGGCTCGTCGTGGACCACGCGCGTGAGCGTCGACCAGGCGGGCGGGCCCTGGAAGCCGAACTCCGACAGGAACCGCGGCCGGTAGCGGGCGTACACGGAGTAGTCCTCCCGGTTCCACACGTCCCAGATGTGCATGGTGCCGTAGCGCTCGTCGTTCGGGTGGCGGTAGTCGCCGAACGAGTACGGGCTCGCCGGCGAGTACGGGCGCGTGGGGTCCAGCTCGGCGAGCACGCCCGGCAGCAGCTCGCGGTAGTACAGGTCGCCCCACGGGCGGCCGCCCAGCCGGCCGGCCCAGCCCCAGTCGACCGAGCCCCACGTGTTCTCGTTGTTGCCGTTCCAGATGACGAGCGACGGGTGCGGGCTGAGCCGCGTGACGTTCTCGCGGGCCTCGGCCTCCACCTCGGCGCGCATCGGCTCGTCCTCGCTGTACGCGGCGCAGGCGAACGGGAAGTCCTGCCACACGAGCAGGCCGCTCTCGTCGGCGAGGTCGTACAGGTCGTCGGACTCGTAGATGCCGCCGCCCCACACCCGGAGCAGGTTGATGTTCGCCTCGAGGGCGTCGTCGACCCGGCGCGCGTACCGGTCGCGGTCGATCTCCGTGAGGAACGCGTGGTCGGGGATCCAGTTCGCCCCACGGACGAGCACCGTCTCGCCGTTGACCTTGAGCAGGAACGGCGCGCCGGCCTCGTCGGGCGTGGTGTCCAGCTCCACCGTGCGGAACCCGACGCGCCCCGCCCAGCGGGCGCCGTCGGCCGTGACCTCGACGTCGTACAGCGGCTGGTCCCCGTGGCCGACCGGCCACCACCGGCGCACGCCGGGCACCTCGACGGTCACCGCGCCCTGCGCCTGCCCCGCGGGCACGCTGCCCGTGGCCACGAGCCGCTCGCCGTCCGGCCCGGTGAGGGTCACGCGCAGCGGGACCTCGCCGTCGGCCGCCTCCCCGTCGCGCTCGATCTCGACGTGCGCGACCAGGACGCCGTCGTGCGCGCCGTCGGGCCCCGCCACGACGTCGACCAGCGGCCGCACCGCGGCGATGCGTACCCCGGACCAGGAGTCGAGGCCGATCGGCTTCCAGATGCCGGCACCGGCGACGTCGATCCCCCAGTCCCAGCCGAACGAGCAGGCCATCTTCCGCAGCTGGTTGTACTCGTGATGGTTGGTCGACGGCAGCACCCCGTCGCGCTCGGCCCGGGCCAGCGCCTCGGGCACGGGCGCGGCGAACGTGACGACGAGGGAGTTGTCGCCCTCGCGCAGCGCGTCGCGGGCGTCCCAGCGGAAGGACCGGAACATGTTCTCGGTCCGCCCGAGCTCCACCCCGTTGAGCTCCACCGTCGCCACGGTGTCGAGGCCGAGCGCGACGACGTCGTGCCGCGCCGCGTCGCCCGGCCGCCACGCGAACGTCGTCGCGTACCGCCACGCCGTGTCGCCGATCCACTGCTGCGCCGCCTCGTTGTCGCCGTCGAAGGGCTCGTCGACCAGCCCTTCGCGGTGGAGGTCGAGGTGCGCCTCGCCCGGCACCACGGCGGGGATCCCGTCCGCGAGCGCCGGCGCCACGCCGTCGGGCGCGTCGGCCGCGAGCTCCGCGGCGGTCAGGCTCCACCCCTGGTGCAGGGCGCGGAAGGTCGTGGGGAGGTGCGTCATGGCGGAGTCCTTCGTGGTTCGCAGGGAGTTCGCTGGGTGCCGACCCGGTCAGGGTCGCAGGTGGCTCAGACGGACGCCGGACGGCGCGGCTCGCGCAGGACGCGCACGCCGCCGGCGGGCACGGTGGTCAGCGGCCCGACCTCCGCCCCGGACAGCAGGTCGTGTCCGGCGGCGGCGACCTTCTGCTCGTCGCCGGTGTGGTTGAGGAGGAAGAGGTAGGAGCGGTCGTCACCCCGGCGGCGCACCGCCTCGAGCCCGGGCGCCGCGTCGAGGACGCGCGACACGCCGCCGTCCGCGAGGAGCCGGTCGACGAGCCGCCCCGCGTCGTCGGCGCCGAGCGCCGCGGAGACGTACCAGGCGGCGCCGTCGCCCACCTGGCGCCGGGTGATGGCGGGCCCGCCCGCGAGCGAGCTCGAGACGTACCGGACCACGGCCTCCGCACCGTCGAGGTGCACCCGCTCCGTCCAGTCCGCCACCTCGCCGCCGTCGTCCAGGCGCACGACCTGTCCCTCCTGGAGGGGGTAGAACTCGTCGCTCCACGCGCCGAGCAGGCCGGTGAACGCTCCGGGGAAGCCGCCGGTGCGCACCTGCCCGTGCGCGTCGCAGACCCCGGACAGGTACGTGACCAGCACAGTGCCCCCGCGGGCGGCGACGGCGGCGATCCGCGCCGCCGTGTCGTCGTCGACGACCAGGAGCGTCGGCACGACGACGAGGTCGTAGCCGTCGAGCGGCGCACCGGGCGGCACGACGTCGCACAGCACCTGCCGGTCCCACAGGGCCCGGTGCCAGGCCCGCAGCTCCCGGCCGTAGGACAGCTCGCGGTGCGGCATGAGTCCGTGCTGGAGGGCCCACCCGGCGGGGTCGTCGACCACCATCGCGGCCCGGGCGGCCTCGACGGCCGTCCCGGCGACCTCCGCCAGCGAGCGCAGGTGGCCGCCCAGCTCGACGACCTCCTGCCACACCCGCGACCGGGTGCCGCTGTGCGGGAGCATCGCCGAGTGGAACTGCTCGGCGCCGGCGCGCGAGGCGCGCCACTGGAAGAACATCGCGCCGTCCGACCCCCGGGCCACGTGACCGAGCGAGTGCCGCACGATCTCCCCGGGGTCCTTGGCGCGGTTGCGGCGCTGCCAGCTCGGGGCTCCGGTCGAGCTCTCCATCAGCAGCCACGGCCGCCCCGGGGACATCCCGCGCACCCGGTCGGCGGCAAAGGCGAGGTCGTGCTCGCGGTCGCCCGCCGGAAGGTCGCCGACCAGCGTGTAGTGGTCGTTGGCGACGACGGCCGTGTGCGGCGCCCACGACGCGTAGTCGACCACCTGGGCGCCGGCGCCGACCATGAGGTTGGTCGTGACGGGCGCGGCGGAGTGCCGCTCGAGGACCTCCTTCTCCGCCAGGTAGTGCGCCAGCAGCGCGTCCGACGAGTAGCGCTCGTAGTCGAGGTAGAGCCCGGGGTTGGGGGCGCCGTGCCGGCCGCGCGGCGGCATGATCTCGTCCCACTCGCCGTACCGGTGCCCCCACTGGGCGGTGCCCCACGCGGCGTCGACCCCCTCGAGGCTGCCGTGCCTGTCGCGCAGCCACCGGCGGAACCCCGCCGCGGAGTCGTCGCAGTAGCAGCGGGCGTTGCCGCCGCCGAGCTCGTTCCCCACGTGCCACAGGCGCACGGCCGGGTGGTTCCCGTAGCGGCGGGCGAGGGCCTCGACGTGGCGCAGCGCGTACCGGCGGTAGACCGCCGACTCCGGGCACCACGCGTTGCGTCCCCCGGCGGGCTCGCGGTACCCGTCGGCGAGCACCGGGGCGATGCCGGGGTGCGCGGTGAGGAGCCAGCTCGGCGGCGCCGCGGTGGGGGTGGCCAGGTCCACGGCGATCCCGTGGGCGTGCAGCAGCTCGATCGCGTCGTCCAGCCACGACCAGTCCCGCACGCCGTCGGCGGTCTCCACGGTCCCCCAGGCGAAGACGCCGAGGGTCACGATGTTGACGCCCGCCTCGCGCATGAGACGCACGTCCTCGTCCCACACCTCCCGCGGCCACTGCTCGGGGTTGTAGTCGCCGCCGTAGGACAGGCCGTCGGTCGGCCAGCGCGTCCCGGCGGGGGGCGCCGCCGTCACGACGTGCTCCGGGCGGCCGCCCCGCCGCGCGCCTGCGCCGCGGGCACGCCGGCCTCCTGCCACTCGCCCGCGAAGTGGTCGTAGCAGACGCTGTTGTCGATGGCGCCGCGGTCCGTGCCCTCCTGGGTGAGGGTCACGCGGTCGACCCGCTCGGGGTCCGGTGCCGCCGTCGCGAGGAGCTTGGTGTAGTCGTGGTGCGGGTCGAGGATCACCGCGTCCGCCGGTCCTCGCTCCACGACCCGCCCCCGGTACAGCACCACGATCTCGTCGGAGAAGTGCCGGGCGGTCGCCAGGTCGTGCGTGATGTACAGGACGGCGAGGCGGTCCTCGCGCTGCAGGCGGCCGAGCAGGTTGAGGACGCCGAGCCGGATCGACACGTCGAGCATCGACACGGGCTCGTCGGCGATGAGCACCTGGGCGCCCGGGGCGAGGGCACGGGCGATGGCGACGCGCTGCCGCTGGCCGCCGGACAGCTCGTGCGGCCGGCGCGGGGCGATGTCCTCGGCGGGCGTGAGGTTGACCCGTTCGAGCATCTCGACCACCCGCTCGTGCGTCTCCTGCGCCGTGCGGGTGCGCTGGTGGATCCGCAGCGGTCGGGCGACGTGGTGCTCGATCGAGTGGAACGGGTTGAGCGACGCGAACGGGTCCTGGAAGACCATCTGCACCTGGCGCCGGTACAGCGAACCCTGGACCGGGGTGTCGTCGTCGAGGCGCACGTCGACCGTCCCCGACGTCGGCTTCTCCATGCGCGTGAGGATCTTCGCGATGGTCGACTTGCCGGAGCCCGACTCCCCCACCAGGGCCACGGTGCGCCCGGGGACCAGGTCGAGGCTCACGTGGTCGACGGCGCGCAGCAGCGACCGGCGCAGCCCCGTGCGGATCGAGTAGTCCTTGACCAGGTCGGACACGTGGACGCGGGTCATGCTCGGTCCTCCTGACCGTTCTGCACGGGTGTGCCGGCGTCGGCGAAGTCGTCGACGCCGCTGCGGATGAAGCCGCCCCGCTCCCCCGACAGGCTCGGGAACGAGCCGAGGAGCTTGCGGGTGTACGGGTGGCGCGCCTCGCGGTACAGCCGCTGGGCGGTGTCGAGCTCGACGATCTCGCCCGCCAGCATGACCGCGATGCGGTCGCTGATCTCGAGCAGCAGGGGCAGGTCGTGGGTGATGAACACGACCGCGAAGTCGAGCTCGTCGCGCAGCCGCACGATCTCGCGCAGGATGTCGCGCTGCACGACGACGTCGAGCGCCGTCGTCGGCTCGTCCATGATCATGATCTGGGGCTCCAGCAGCATCGCCATCGCGATCATGACGCGCTGGCGCATGCCGCCGGACAGCTCGTGCGCGTACGACCCGAGGCGCCGCGGGTCCACGCCGACGCGGGTCAGCACCTCCTCCGACCGGCGGCGCACCTCGGCCCGCGGCGTGCCCGGCCGGTGGGCCAGCAGCGTGTCCCGCAGCTGTGCCCGCACGGTGGTCACCGGGTTGAGGGCGTTCATCGCGCCCTGGAAGACCATCGACAGCTTGTCCCAGCGGAACGCGCGCAGCGCGGAGTCCTCCAGGGCGAGCACGTCGACGTCCGCGCCGTCGCGGTCGTGGAAGGTGATGCTCCCGGACGCGATCCGCGCCGGGGGCCGGTGCAGCCGGTTGACCGCGTAGGCGAGCGTCGTCTTGCCGCAGCCGGACTCGCCGGCGAGGCCGAGGATCTCCCCGCGGTGCAGCGTGAGGCTCGCGTCCTTCACCGCCGTGACCGGCTGCTCCACCTCGTAGACCACCGTGAGGTCCGAGACCGTGAGGACCGGTTCCGTCCGACCGCCGCGGGCGGCGGTCCCTTCGTCCTGCACCAGGGTCGTCGTCATCGCGCGGACACCTCCTTCGCGCCGTCCGCCTCGCGGACCGCGTCCGGCTCCTGCGGGCGCGACCGGCGGTGCGCGCGGGCCAGCTCGCGCTCGAGGCGGGCGGCCTTGCGGGCCCGCCTGCGGTGCTGGCGCAGGTTCTTGAGCTTGGGGTTGATGATCTCGTCGATCGAGAAGTTGATGAGCGACAGGCCCATGCCGAACAGCGCGATCACCAGGCCCGGCGGCACGAACCACCACCAGGCCCCGAGGGAAAGGGCGAAGCCGTTCTGCGCGTAGAAGAGCATCGTGCCGAGCGTCGCGGAGTTCGACGCCCCGAGGCCGATGAACGACAGGCCGGCCTCGCCGAGGATCGCCGCGATGACCGCGAAGACGAACTGCGACGCGATCACCGGCAGGAGGTTCGGCAGGATCTCGACGACGATGACGCGCCACGGCTTCTCGCCCGAGACCTTCGACGCCGCGACGTAGTCACGGTTGCGCACGGACAGGGTCTGGGCTCTCAGCACCCGCGCCGACGCGGCCCAGCTCGTCACCGCCAGCACGACGGCGATGGTCCACAGGCCACGGCTCTCGCGCGGCACGAAGCCGGAGATGACGATCACGAGGGGCAGCCCGGGGATCACCAGGAAGACGTTCGAGAGCAGCGAGAACGCCTCGTCGGCGAAGCCGCCGCGGTAGGCGCCGTAGATGCCGAAGAACGCGGACAGGGCGGTGGCCAGCACGCCGACCAGCAGGCCGATCTGCAGCGAGCCGCGGGTCGCGTACGCCAGCTGGGCGAGCACGTCCTGGCCGGTCTGCGTGGTGCCGAGCAGGAAGTCGGCCGACGGCGGGGTCAGCCCGATGTCGCGGATCTGCCGAGGGTCGCCGACCAGGTACGGGCCGAAGATGCCGAAGAGCGTAATGACGCCGACCAGCACCAGGCCGACGGCCAGCCAGGGCGTCATCGTGGGCAGGAGCATGCGCCAGCCCGAGCGCGGCGCGCCGCCGGCGCGGTCGCGCGCCACCTCCTCGGCCTCGGCCTCGTCCACGAGGGACGGTTCGTTCGCAGGACTCAGGTTCGTCATGACGGTGCCTCCTCTCAGGACCGGGCTCGGGTGCGCGGGTCGATCAGGCCGTACAGCAGGTCGACCACGAGGTTCGCGCCGAGCACGGCGAGCGTGATGACGAGGAACAGCCCCTGCATGAGCGCGTAGTCGTTGTTGGTCACGGCCCCGAGCAGGCGTCCGCCGATGCCGGGGTACGAGAACACCTGCTCGGTGATCACCGACCCCGAGACGACGAACCCGAGCGAGATCGCGAAACCGGCGACCGACGGCAGCACGGCGTTGCGCGAGGCGTAGGAGCGCAGCACCGTGCGCGGGGACAGCCCCTTGGCCTCGGCGGTGAGCACGTAGTCCTCGGACAGCGTGGAGACCATCATGTTGCGCATCCCGAGCAGCCAGCCCCCGACGGAGGCGAGCACGATCGTCAGCGCCGGCAGGGCGCCGTAGTGGATCGCGGAGAGGATGAACTCCGCGTTCCAGCCGGGGTCGAGGACGACGTCGTAGCCGCCCTGCAGCGGGAACCAGCCGAGCACGCGGGCCAGGACGTACGCCAGGATCAGCGCCAGCCAGAAGTACGGCACCGCCGCCAGGAGGGTGGTCGCCGGGATCAGCGAGTCCAGCCAGGTGCCGGGCTTCCACCCGACGAACGCCCCGAGCGTCACGCCCAGGACGGCGGCCATCACGGTGGCGATGCCCACCAGGACCACCGTCCACGGGAGCGACTGCGCGATGACGTCCGTGACCTGCGCCGGGTAGTAGCTGACGGACACGCCCAGGTCACCGTGGACGAGGTTGTTCAGGTAGTCGACGTACTGGTTCCACAACGGTTGGGAGTCGTCGCCCCCGAGGAGGAGGGCGTACGCCTCCCGGGTCTCGGGCGTCACCGTCCCGCCGCGCTGCTGCAGCTTGGCGAGCAGGATGTCGACCGGGTTGCCCGGGAGGAGCCGGGGGATCGCGAAGTTCAACGTCAGCGCGGCCCACAGCGCCACGACGTAGAAGCCCATCTTGCGCAGGAAGTAGTTCACGGCAGGGTGCTTTCCTCGGGGACGACGTCTCGGGTCATGTCAGCCGGCCGGCTGGATCTTCTTGAAGATCTCGGCGGCGTCCATCGCGGACCACACGGCCGGGAACGCGTAGAGGTCGTCGTCGGACGGCCAGCCGCTGAACTTCGCCGTGTTCCACACGCTCGTCGTGCCGCCGGTGAGGATCGGCACGTACGGCATGTCCTCGAGGATCTGCTCCTGGATCGTGTCGAAGTACGGCTGGCGCGCCGCCGCGTCGTCGAGCGGGAGCTTCGCCAGCTCGTCGAGCGCCTTGTCGACCTCGGGGTTGGAGTACCGCGAGTAGTTGTTCCCCGCGGACTTGCCGACCTTCGCGCCGGAGCCCGAGTCGAAGAAGTAGTTGTAGAGGTAGAACGGGTCGGGAGCGGGCCCCTGCCACAGGGAGTCGATCGCGAGCTCGAACTTGCCCGACCCCTTCTTCTCCGTCCACTCGTTCCACGACGACTGAGCGGTCTGGAGGTCGATGCCGGCCGCCTTCGCCTGGGAGGCCATCGTGTCCAGGGCGGTGATGTAGTCCGTCCACCCGGTCACGACCTCGACCGTGAGCGTGAGCTTCTCGCCGTCCTTGGCGTAGATGCCGTCCGAGCCCTTCGCCCAGCCGGCGTCCTCGAGCAGCTGCGCCGCCTTGTCGGGGTCGGCCGTCATCGGGGCGGTCTTCTCGGTCACCGCGTCCGAGACGAACTCGTCCTGGCTGGGGGTCAGCGTGAAGACCGGGGACATCTCGTTCGCCGTCTCCATGAACGCCAGCTTGTTGAGCTGGGTGCGGTCCATCGCGTAGTACAGCGCCTTGCGGACGGCGGGGTCGGTCTGCGGACCCGTGCAGCCCATCTCCGCGCTCGAGCAGGTGGACAGCACCATCTGGTTCTGCCACTGCGTGTACGCGTCGTAGCTCGGGAAGTTCTGGTGGGTGTTCTGGATGTCCGGGATGGGGCCGGTCTGCCAGTCGACCGTGCCCGCCGCGATCGCGTCGGCGCCGGCCTGGTTGCCCGACAGCGACAGGAAGCGGATGTTCGTGACGGCGGGCTCACCGCCCCAGTAGTCGGGGTTCGCCTTGTACGTGAACGCCTGCGGCTTGAAGCTGTCGAGCAGGTAGGCCCCCGTGCCCACGGGGTTCTCGATGACGTCCTCGACGGGGTTGATGTCCTTCCACAGGTGCTCGGGCACGATCGGCGTGTTCATCACGTCCGGGCCTTTGACGAACGCGGGCTGCTCGAACGTGAACGTCACGTGGGTGTCGTCGACCGCCTTCGCCGTCCCGTCGAAGCCGCCGCTGTTGATCGAGGGGTTGTCCTTGAGGAGGGTGAAGGTGAACTCCACGTCCTTCGCGGTGAAGGGCTCGCCGTCGCTCCAGGTGACGCCCTCGCGCAGCGTGACGGACAGCTCCGTGCCGTCGTCGTTCCACACCTGCTCGGTGCCCAGCAGCGGCACCGGGTCCCGCACCTCGGCCTTGTTGTAGAAGAACAGGGGCTCGTAGATGGTCCCGAGGCCGCCGATCTTCGAGGGCGAGAACGGGTTGAAGTTGATCTGGTAGTCGCCGGCCTGGCCGGTGTACGCGACGAGCGTGCTGTCCGCGCCCCCGCCCGAGCCGCCCGAGCTGCCGGCCGAGCCGCCCCCGGAGCACGCCGCGAGGGCGAGACCGAGGGCCGCGACACCGGCGAGCACCGCGCCGCGCCGACGGATTCCTGTCCTGAGGAACATCTGCGGTCCTTTCTCGTGCCGGCACCAGAGCCGGCTCCAGCGGCGCCGTCGTCGGCGCTCGTGGGTATTCTTGCCATGGTTAACTTAAGCGGTCAAGTGCTGTAGGTCACTCACGCAAGGAGGCGGTAGATGCTGCTGGACGGCGTCGCGCAGGTCGTCTCGTCGCGCCGTCTGCTCGATCTCGTGCGGACCCGCGGGTCGATCAGCCGGGTGGAGCTGGCCCGGCTCTCCGGCCTCACCTCCCCCACCGTCACGCACGTCGTCCGGGGGCTGCTGGACCTCGGTCTGGTGCACGAGACCGGGGTCCAGCAGCGCGGCCGCGGCCAGCCGCGCCGCCTGCTGAGCGTCACGGCGGACGCCGGGTACGCCGTGGGCATCCAGGTCGACCTGACGACCACGACGGCGGTGGTCGTCGACTTCGCCGGCGCGACGGTCGCGAGCGCCGGGCTGCGGGGCTCCGGACGGCGGTCGCCCGACCGGACCGTGGGGACGCTCGTCGACCACGTGGGCGACCTGCTCGCGAGCGCCGGCGTCCCCCGCGACCGTGTGCTCGGCGTGGGCCTCGTGACCCACGGCCCGCAGGACCGGGAGCGGGGCATGCTCCTCACCGCGCAGCCCACGCCCGCGTGGGAGAGGTTCCCGCTGACGGCGCGCCTCGCCGCCGGGCTGGGCCTGCCCGTGCTGCTCGAGAACGACGCGACCGCGGCGGCCGTGGGCGAGCTGTGGACGCGGGACCTCGACACCGAGACGTTCGGGCTCGTCTACATGGCCTCGGGGATCGGCGGGGCCGTCGTCGTGGACGGCGTCGCCTACCGCGGGCGTGCCTCGAACGCTGTCGAGATCGGCCACGTCCCGCTCCCGGACGCACGCTCCGCCTGCGTCTGCGGCAACCGCGGGTGCACGCAGGCGGAGGCGGGCCCGGCGGCCGTCGTCACCCAGGCACTGGCCCGCGGCGACGTCGCCGAGCGCTGGGGCGTGCGGGGACCCGCCGAGGACACGCTCGCCGACTTCGAGCGCGTGGCCCGCGCCGCGCGCGACGGCGACGCCGCCGCCACCGACCTGCTCACCCGGTCCGCCCGCCGGGTCGGCCAGGCGGCCACCGTCCTCGTCAACCTCTTCGACGTGGACACCGTGCTGCTCGCCGGCCCGGCGTTCGCGACGGCCGGCCCCCTGTACCGCCGCGTCGTCGGCGCCGCGCTGTCCGAGCACGCCCTCAGCCGCACCCTCAGCCCGCCCCGGGTGGCGCTCTCCGGACAGGTCGCCACGGCCGCCGCCGTCGGCGGCGCTCTCACGGTGCTGCGCGGCGCGCCCGACCCGGGCCTGCCGCTGGGGCGTGCCCGACCCCGACCGTCGACCGACCTCACGCCCGACCCCGAACCCGACCAGCCCGCCACGATCGGAGCCCTGTGAACACCGCCCACCACGTCCTGCACCGCGACGGGACCGCCCTCGTCCTCCATCTGCCGACGCACGGCCTGCCCGCCGTCGTGCACTGGGGTGCGGACCTCGGTCCGCTCGACGACGACGCCGCCGACGCCCTCCTCCGGGCGACCAGCCGCCAGACGCCGCCCGGCACCCTCGACGCCGCCTGGCGCCTGCCGCTCCTGCCGCAGGAGTCCGACGGCTGGTCCGGCCGGCCCGGCCTCCTCGTCACGCGTGCCGGCCGGCCCGTGTACCCCCGGTGGGAGTCCTCCGTGGGCCGCCCGGACGAGGCGACCGCGATCATCACCGCCACCGACGCCACCGGCGACCTCACCCTGCGCACCCGCGTGGAGGTCGGCCCCGGCGGCCTCGTCGTGCTCGACCACGAGCTCGTCAACGACGGCGCCGACCGGCTCGAGGTCGCCTGGCTCGAGGCGACCCTGCCCGTGCCGAAGACGGCCGACCACCTCACCACGTTCGGCGGCCGGTGGACGCGCGAGAAGTCCCCGCTCACGACCCCGATGCCACGGGGGACCACCGTGCGCGAGTCCCGCCGGGGCCGCGGCGGCCACGACGCCCCCTGGGTGACCCTCGCCTCCGAGGGCGCGCCCCGCGCCGGGGACGGCCGGGTGTGGGCCGCCCACCTGGGGTGGAGCGCCGACGTGCGCCACCGCGTCGACCGGGTCACCGAGCACGTCTCGCTGCTCGGCGCGGGAGAGCTCCTGCGACCCGGCGAGCTCGTCCTGGCGCCCGGCGAGTCGTACCGCGCGCCGACGGCGTACTTCGCCTGGTCGGACGGCGGCCTCGACGGCGTCGCGGCACGGTTCCACACCTGGCTGCGCGCCCGCCCCCAGCACCCGCGCTCGCCCCGGCCGCTCGTGCTCAACACCTGGGAGGCGGTGTACTTCGACCACGACCCCGAGCGCCTCTTCGCGCTCGCCCGGCGGGCGGCGGAGGTGGGGGTCGAGCGCTTCGTCCTCGACGACGGCTGGTTCCCCGCGCGCCGGGACGACACCAGGGGTCTCGGCGACTGGGTGGTCGACCGAGGCGTGTGGCCCGACGGCCTCGAGCCGCTCGCCGAGCTGGTGCACGGCCTGGGGATGCAGCTCGGCCTGTGGTTCGAGCCGGAGATGGTCAACCTCGACTCGGACCTCGCGCGCCGGCATCCCGACTGGATCCTGGCCAACCCCGCCTCCGTGCCGTCGCCCGACGGCCTGTCGTTCCGCACCCAGTACGTGCTCGACCTGGCGAACCCCGACGCGTGGGAGCACGTCCGGGGGCAGTTGTCCGCGCTCGTGACGGACCTCGGCATCGACTTCGTCAAGTGGGACCACAACCGGGACCTGGTCGAGCCCGTCCACGACGGCGCGCCCGGCACGCACGCCCAGACGCTGGCCACGTACCGGCTCCTGGACCGGCTCCGGGAGGACCACCCCGCACTGGAGATCGAGTCGTGCTCCTCCGGCGGGGCGCGCACCGACCTCGGCATCCTCGCCCGCACCGACAGGGTCTGGGCCTCCGACTCCAACGACCCGGTGGAGCGGCAGGACGTCCAGCGCTGGACCGAGCTGGTGCTGCCCCCCGAGCTGGTCGGCGCGCACGTCGGGCCCTCGCCCGCGCACTCCTCCGGGCGTGCCACCGACCTGTCGTACCGGATCGCCACGTCGCTGCAGGGCTCCGCCGGGTTCGAGTGGGACATCCTCGGCTGCACCCCGGAGGAGACCGCCCGGATCACCGCGTTCGCGGCGCTCTACAAGGAGCTCCGCGGCCTCCTGCACTCGGGCACCGTGCGGCACCCCGACACCGCCGACCCCGCCCTGCGGGCGCGCACCGTGGTCGCCGAGGACCGGTCGGAGGCCGTCGTCACCGTCGCGACCGTCGCGTCGCCCGAGGAGGCGCTCGCGGAGCGGCTGCGGATCGACGGTCTCGACCCGGAGCGGCGGTACACCGTGCGGCTGCGGGACGAGATCGGGGAGTCACGCTGGGGCTGGGTCACGCCGGGCTGGCTCGGCGACGGACCGGTCATCCTCCCCGGCCGGGTGCTCGCCGAGGTCGGGCTGCAGCTGCCGACGCTGTGGCCCGTCCAGGCGATCGTGCTGCACCTCGCTCCGGCCTAGGCAGGCGGGCCGGTGCTCCCCCGCACCGTGAGGGTCGGGGTCGAGTCGCGGTACGCCCGCGCCTCGGCCCCGGCCATCCGCTCGAACAGCCGCCGGGCCACGTGCGCCCCGTAGCTCGTCACGTCGTGGCTGAGCGCCGTGAGCTGGGGGTACGCCGCCTGGCACAGCGGCGAGTCGTCCCAGGCCACCAGTGAGACGTCCTCGGGCACGCGCGCCCCGAGCCCGTGCGCGACCCCGAGGCCGGCGAACGCCATGACGTCGTTGTCGTAGATCACGGCCGTCACGGGGTCGTCCGTCTCCAGCAGGGAGCGGGTGGCGGCCGCACCGGAGTCCGGCGTGAAGTCCGCCCGCGCCACCCGGGCGACCACGCCCGCGCGCGTCGCCTCGTCGTCGAACGCCAGGTCACGGATGGTCGTGTGCCCGAAGCCCTCCGTGCCGGACACGCGGCCGATCCTGCGGTGCCCCAGCCCGGCGAGGTAGCGCACGCACTCGCGGAGGGCCGTGGCGTCGTCGGTGTACACCGCGGGCAGGTTCCCCGCGAACTCGGGGTCCCCCACGACGACGGCGGGCAGGGCGTCGCGCTCCGACAGCGCCGCGATCCGGGGGTCGTCCTTGCGGGGGTCGACCACGATCACGCCGTCGACGCGGCGGGCGGCGTGCCAGCGCCGGTGCGCCTGGGTCTCGGCGTCCATGTCGGGCACGACCTGCAGCAGCAGCCCGTACGAACGCTCCGTGAGCACCTGCTCGATGCCCGCGATGAACTGCATGTAGAACGACTCGAAGCCCAGGGTCTCCGGGGCGCGGGCGAGCACCAGGCCGATCGTCTCCACCCGCGCGCCGGACAGCGCCCGGGCCGCCTGGCTCGGCACCCACCCGAGCTCCGCCGCGACCCCGAGGATCCGCGCCCTGGTCTCGTCGGAGACGCCCGGGCGGTCGTTGAGGGCGTAGGACACCGCCCCCGTGGACACACCGGCCCGCCGGGCGATGTCCGCGATCGTGATCCGAGCCATCCGCTCTCCTTCCCGAGCAGGATGGTATGCCTCGCCGGGCCGCTGCCCGCGCCCGGGGCCGGGCCGCGCGTCGGAACGCGCCCGACATACGTCCGTGGAATCGTGGGCGCATGACGCCGTCGCCACCGCCCGTCGACCCCGAGGTGCTGACCGCCCTGGCCCAGGGCACGCTGCACGACCCGCACGCCGTGCTCGGGCCGCACCTGCTGGACGACGACGGCGCGCCGGCCGACCGGGCCTGGGCCGTCGTGCGGGTGCTGCGGCCGCTGGCCGACGAGGTGACGGTCGTGACCGGGGACGGCGAGCACCCAGCCCGGCACGTGGCGGCGGGCGTGTGGGAGTCGGTGGTGCCGGCGGGCGTGGACGCCGCCGGCGGGCGCCACGCCCCGGACTACCGCGTGCGGACCCGCTACGACGACGACGTCCAGACCGTCGACGACCCGTACCGCTTCCTGCCCACCCTGGGCGAGGTGGACCTGCACCTGATCGCCGAGGGCCGCCACGAGGAGCTGTGGCGGGCGCTCGGCGCCAACCCCCGCCGCTTCCCGAGCGCGCTGGGCGACGTCGACGGGACGGCGTTCGCCGTCTGGGCGCCGAACGCCCGGGGCGTGCGCCTCGTGGGCGACCACAACCGCTGGACCACGGTGCACCCGATGCGCTCGCTCGGCGCGAGCGGCGTGTGGGAGCTGTTCGTGCCCGGCGTGGGAGAGGGCACCCGGTACAAGTTCGAGGTGCTGGGTGCCGACCGCGTGTGGCGGGCCAAGGCGGACCCGCTCGCCAAGGGCACCCAGGTGCCGCCCGCCACGGCGTCGGTCGTCGTCGACTCGGCGTACGAGTGGGCGGACGGCGAGTGGATGGCGCGCCGCGCGGCGTCCGACCCGCACGCGGGGCCGGTGAGCGTCTACGAGGTGCACCTGGGCTCCTGGCGGCCAGGGCTCGGCTACCGCGAGCTCGCGGAGGAGCTGACCGCCTACGTCGTCGAGCAGGGCTTCACGCACGTCGAGCTGCTGCCCGTGGCGGAGCACCCGTTCGGCGGGTCGTGGGGCTACCAGGTGACCGGCTACTACGCGCCGACCGCACGGTTCGGGCACCCCGACGACTTCCGGTACCTCGTGGACCGCCTGCACCAGGCCGGCGTCGGCGTCATCCTCGACTGGGTGCCCGGTCACTTCCCCCGCGACGAGTTCGCCCTCGCACGGTTCGACGGCGGCCCGCTGTACGAGCACCCGGACCCCCGCCGCGGGGAGCAGCCCGACTGGGGCACGCTCGTCTTCGACTTCGGTCGCCGCGAGGTGCGGAACTTCCTCGTCGCCAACGCCACGTACTGGTTCGAGGAGTTCCACGCCGACGGCCTGCGCGTCGACGCCGTCGCGTCGATGCTCTACCTCGACTACTCGCGCAAGCCCGGCGAGTGGGAGCCGAACGTGCGCGGCGGGCGGGAGAACCTCGAGGCCATCGCGTTCCTGCAGGAGGCCAACGCCACCGCCTACCGCCGCTCCCCCGGCGTGATGATGATCGCCGAGGAGTCGACGGCCTTCCCCGGCGTCACCCGGCCCACCGACGCTGACGGGCTCGGCTTCGGGCTGAAGTGGAACATGGGCTGGATGAACGACGGGCTGCGATACGTCGCGCACGACCCGATGTACCGGCGCTACCACCACCACGAGCTGACGTTCTCACTGGTCTACGCGTTCTCGGAGCAGTACGTGCTGCCGGTCAGCCACGACGAGGTGGTGCACGGCAAGGGCTCCCTGCTGCGCCGCATGCCGGGCGACCGGTGGAAGCAGCTCGCGGGCGTGCGCGCCTTCCTCGCCTACCAGTGGACGCACCCCGGCAAGCAGCTGCTGTTCATGGGCCAGGAGTTCGCGCAGGACGCCGAGTGGGACGAGGGCTCCGGCCTCGACTGGTGGCTGCTCGAGACTCCCGGCCACGCCGGCGTGCAGCGCCTGGTCCGCGACCTCAACGCCCTCTACCGGGTCACGCCCGCCCTCTGGGAGCGGGACTTCGACACCGCCGGGTTCGAGTGGCTCGACGCCGACGACGCCGACCACGACACGCTCTCGTGGGTGCGCCGGTCCGCCGACGGCGACCCCGCCGTCGTGGTCGTGAACTTCGCGGGCGTGCCGCACGAGGGGTACCGCCTCGCGCTGCCCGACGGCGGCGCCTGGGACGAGGTCCTCAACACGGACGCCGAGGTCTACGGCGGCTCCGGCGTCGGCAACCTCGGGCGCGTGCACGCCCAGGACGTGCCCTGGAAGGGGCGGCGGCACTCCGCCACACTGCGGGTGCCGCCGCTCGGCGTGCTGGTGCTGCGCCCCGCGGACTGACCCGGGGACGCATCGGGCGTGGGCGTCAGTACAGGCTGATCGCCAGGCGCTGGCGGGCCTTGATCACGCGCGGGTCGGTGGGCCCGACGATCTCGAAGTACTCGACGAGCCGCACGCGGAGCTTCTCCTTCGCGTCCGCGTCGGCGCCGGGGAGCAGCTCGAGCAGGCGGGCGAAGGCGTCGTCCACCTTGCCGCCGAGCATGTCCATGTCGGCCACGGCGAGCTGCGCCTCGACGTCCGCCGGGGCGTCGGCCGCCGCGGTCCGGGCCGCCTGCAGGTCGGCGCCGCGGGTGCGCTGCAGCAGGCGCACCTGCGCCAGGCCGGCCACCGCGAGGGCGTCCTTCGGGTCCTGCTTGATCGCCTTCTCGTAGGCCGCGACGGCGGTGTCGAGGTCGTCGCGCTCGATGGCGTCGTACGCCTCCTGGTGCAGCGGCGGCAGCGGCTCCTCGACCGGCTCCTGGTCGACGGCCTCCGCGGGCTCCTCGCCCTCGGCGCCCTGGGCGGGGGCGCGTCCCGTGACACCGTTCTGCTCGGCCGCGGCCAGCACCTGGTCGAGCACGCCGCGCACCTGCTCCTCGGGCGCCGCCCCCTGGAACAGCGGGAGGGGCTGGCCCTGCAGCACCGCGACGACGGTCGGCACGCCCTGCACCTGGAAGGCGGCCGCCACCTGCGGGTAGGCCTGCGCGTCGAGGCGGCCGAGCAGGAACCGGCCGGCGTACTCCTCCGCGAGCCGGCCCAGCAGCTCGCCGAGATCGGCGTTGGCCTTGTCGGTGGGGATCCACAGCAGCATGACCACGGGGTACGTGGTCGAGTCCTGCACCACCTGCTGGAAGTTCGCGTCCGTGACGTCCAGCACGTAGCCGCCCGCCGACGGCGCGCCGCCGGGCTCCCCCGGGGGCGGCGACTGCGGGCGGTTCAGCGCCGACAGGTCGACGGCGCCACGCGTGCTGAAGGTCGGGTCGGGCGTGGGGTTGGTCATGGGCGCCATCCTACGAGCGGAGCGTCAGTTCGAGGCCGCCGTCGCCACGTGCGAGTAGCCGAGCGGCCGGATCTTCTCGTCGGAGCCCTTCGCCGGGACGTACAGCGCGACCATGTCCGTGTACCGGGTGTTCAGCACGTTCGTCTGCGCGGCGTCACCGAGGAGCGCCTTCTGCGTCTCGGAGAGGGCCGGCACCTTGGCGTCCTCCTCCGCCTCGACCGTGGTCTTGCCGTCGAGGACGCCCATGACGAGCGCCCCGCCGTCGGCCGTGCGGACCGCGCGGACCTCGTCCTTGCGCGCCTGGTACTTCTGCGTGTACTTGGTCCCGGACTCCTCGAAGCCCTCGACCTCCTTCCACGCCGCCGCGTCGGCCGCGACGGCCGCGACCAGGTCGCCCTCGGGCAGCTCGAAGCCCTTCGTGAAGGACGACTTCTTGGCACCGAGGGTGACGATGTCCGCGTACTGCGCGAGGGCGTCGACGGGTGAGGCCGCCAGGGAGTCGTCGTCCCCCGCGACGGCGTCCGATCCCACGGCCGAGTCGGCGAAGTACGGCATGCTCTGCCCGGGGATGAGCTGCACCCACGCCCACATCTTGTAGTCCGAGCGTGCGGACGCCTGCTCGAACGCCACGAGGCGCGGCGTCTCGAGGTCCTCGGTGCTGGACGTGATGGAGAAGCTGGTGCGCGGCCATCCCTCGGTGGTCGGGATGATCATCTGCTGGGACTCGCTCGGGATGTCCGTCACGAACTCCGCGTTGTCCCGCTTCTTGGCGACGGCGAGCTGGCTCTTGCGCACCTCGTACGCAGGCCCGCTCACGCGCGGCTTGAGCGCGTCGCTCTTGAGCGCCTTGTCGGCCTTCGCCACGGTGTCGGCGACCGCGGTGAACACCTGGGTGTCCTGCTCCTCGGTCAGCACGGGCCCGCTGAACGCCTCGCCGGCCTGGGGCTGGGGCAGCTCGTCGGCGCAGCCGGCGAGCAGCGTCGACGACACGACGAGGGCGCTCGCCACGGCCAGGCCGCGGGTGGTACGGCGGTTCATCGGTTCTCCCCGTCGTTGTCGGTCGTGGGGTCGGCGGGCTGCCCGGTCCGGGAGGTGTCGCCGAAGCCCCAGGTCGCGCGCCAGGCGGCGGCGCGGCCCGCGGGCGTGGAGGTGTCGGGTCGGGTGGCGCCCTCCTCGGACGCCCCGTCGGGCTGTGCGGGGCGCACCGCGGGGATCGAGCCGGTGATGGCGCGCAGCATGCGGGTCATCCCGCCCTGCTCCGCCGCCCGCCGGGCCTCCTCCTGGGCGCGCAGCTCCCGCCGTGTCATGCGCAGGGCACCGGTGGCGGTGGTCGGCTCGGCCGGCACGGGCTCGTGCACGGTCGGCTCGGCCGGCACCGCGGGGCCGGGGACGGGCAGGCTGCCGAACGGCCCAGGGGCGGCCGTGTCGGCGGCGGTCGGCGCCGGGTCGGCCGACGGCACGGCCGGCGCGTCGGCGGCCTCGTCGCGCTGGCGGCGGCGCGACCGGCGCAGGAGCCTGCCGGCGAGCGGCACCTCGGCGGTGCCGGCGGCCGAGTCGCGCGCGGTGCCGTCCTCCGGGGAGTCGTCCTCGCCCTCGGTACCCGTCGCCGGCTCGGCGGGGGCGGCCTGGGCGTCGTCCGCCGCAGGCTCGGCGAGCGTCGACGGCGCCCAGGGGCCCGCGGTCGCGGTCGTCGGGCGCACCGGGGCGAACGGGGCCCCGAGGCCGCCGGCCGGCGGGCCGTCGTCGTGGAGGTCGGTGGCGGTCTCGTCGCCCGCCCCCTGCTCGGCGAGGTCGGCCCGGTGGGCGCGGGCACGGCGCCCGCCCAGCACGAGCAGCAGGACCCCGCCGAGCACCAGCACGACGCCCACCCCGACGCCGGGCCACAGGTAGGGCGTGGTGACGGCGCGCGGCCAGCTGAGCTCCAGGGTCGGCGCCTGCGCGCCCTCGCCGACACCGGCGGCGAGGAGCGTCCAGCGGCCGGGGCGGTCGCTCCAGCGCAGCGTGACGCTGTTCTCGTCGGAGGCCTCTGCCACCCACATGTCCGACCCGGCCGGGTCGGAGCCGGACTTCGGCGCCTCCTCGGTCTCGGCGTCGGGGTCGGCGGGCTCGCCCGCCGCGACGGAGAGGTTCTCCCAGTCGCTCAGGCCCGTCACGCGCGAGTACGGGTCGTTGCCGACCCACCCCGCGACGTCGACGTCCCGACCGACGGCGAGGGTGACCTTCTGCCCCTCGGGGACGGACGCGCTCACGGTGACGTCGCCACCGACGAGCCCGAGGACACCGGGGTCGGTGACGACGAACGTGCCGTCACCGGTCGGCTTGGCCGTGGCGACCACCGTGTCGGTGTCGCGCCAGACCGTGGCCGAGGCGACACCGAGCGCGGCGGCAGCCAGTCCGACCAGGACCAGGACACCGCCCAGAATGCGTTGCAGCACCGAGCTTTCCCTTCGACGTGGACAGTCCAGCATAGGGACGGCGCGGAGGGCTCCGTCCACGTGACCGCCCTGGCAGGGTGCGGTTCACGAACCCTT
The DNA here is from genome assembly GCF_050311635.1 of Isoptericola nanjingensis. NCBI lineage: Bacteria > Bacillati > Actinomycetota > Actinomycetes > Micrococcales > Promicromonosporaceae > Isoptericola > Isoptericola nanjingensis. The sequence goes on from NZ_JBNOZL010000010.1 coordinate 98,595, forward strand.
CACGACTCGCGTACGACGGCCGCGCCCTGGCTCCTGCGCGTCGTCACGACCCGTGGAACACTGCCGGGGCGACGCCGTCGCGCCGCACCGACCCGGCGTGGGAGGATGTCCGACTCGTCCCGCGAGGGCAAGAATGTCCCGAGTATCGGCGCCCTGCCCCCGCCACTATCCTGGCGACGCCGGGGCACCCACCATGTACGGAGGTCTGCACGTGTCCGACGAGCGCACGCTCTTCCCGATCACCATGCGCGGTTACGACCGCGCGCAGGTGGACGGTCACATCGCCCGACTCGAGCAGGCGCTCGAGGAGGCCCGCCGGAACGTCGAGAGCACCGACGCGCGCGCCATGCAGATCTCCTCGGAGCTCGCGCTGGTGCAGCGCCAGCTCCGGGAGAACGAGAAGCCCTCGTACGCCGGGCTCGGCTCGCGCGTCGAGCGGCTCCTGCGGTCCGCGGAGGAGCAGTCCACCGAGGTGCTCACGCAGGCGAACCAGCAGGCCGCCGACATCATGGCGCGGGCCAAGCTGTCCGCGGGCCAGGTCCGCGCCCGCGCGGAGTCCGAGGCCTCCGAGCTGCTCGGCAGCGCGCGCCGCGAGGCCGAGGAGATCCGGTCCACCACGGCCGCCGAGGCGGAGGGCACGCTGCTCGCCGCCCAGCGCCGCGCCGAGGAGCTCGTCGGCTCCGCCGAGCGCGAGGCCGCCCTCATCACCAGCACGCTGTCCGCGGAGGAGAGCGAGCGCCGCGCCACCCTCGAGCGCGAGATCGGCGTCCAGCGCTCCACCGCGGAGCGCGAGACCACCGAGCTGCGCGTCGCCGCCGAGCGCGACACCGCGCAGCAGCGGGCGCAGGCGGCCGCCGAGGCCGCCGCGCAGCGGGAGGAGGCGGACCGCGAGTCGACCGACCTCCTGGAGCGCACCCGCCGGGAGGCCGCCCGCATCATCGCCGAGGCCAAGCACCAGGCGGCCGAGGCGTCCGACGCCGTGACGACCGAGCTCGAGCAGCTGCGCGAGCAGGCTCGTGCCGCGCTGGCCGACGCCGAGCTGGAGATCGCGCAGCGCCGCGAGCAGGTGGAGCACGAGGCCGCCGCGCGGCACGAGACCGCCCGCCAGGAGACGGACCTGCTCGTCCGGGCCGCCGAGGAGCACGCGGCGGAGGCGGAGCAGCGGGTCGCCATGGCCCTGCAGCAGGCGGAGAAGGTCCGCGCGGAGTCGGACACCTACGTGAAGGCCCTCGTCGCGGACGCCCGCCGCACCGCGGACGGGATCGTCGCCGAGGCGCGGGAGTTCACCGAGACGATGGTCAACGACGCGCGCGTCGAGGCGGAGAACCACCGATCCACGGCCGCCCGCCAGCTCGAGGACCTCACCCGCCGGCACGACTCGATCAACTCCTACCTCGAGGAGCTGCGCGGCCTGCTCGGTGCCGAGAAGGCCGAGACCCCGGCCGGCCAGGGCCAGCCCGTCACCGTCCTGCAGGCGCCCGTCCCGGCTCCCCCGGCGCCGCAGGCGGAGAAGGTCGCCGAGCACACCGACGTCGAGCCCGAGGCCGACGAGCAGCCGGACGCCGCCGGGCAGCCCGAGGACGCCTCCTCCGACCAGGACTCCGGGGAGGTCGCCGAGCCCGAGGACGCCGCGGACGAGCCCGTGGAGGCGGACGCCGAGAACGAGACCCCGGCCCCGCCCAAGGCCAAGGCCAAGGCCAAGGCCTGAGCGACGCGCGCTGACGCCGCGGGCCCGCCACCGTCCGGTGGCGGGCCCGCGGCGTCTCGTCGGTCGGCTGCGTCAGCTGGTCGGGGCCGGGCGGTACTGCCAGGGCCAGCGGGGCGGGTTGGTGCGCTCGGCGACGCGCCGGTGCAGCAGCCCGATGGCGGCGGCGACGGTCGCCGGGTCCTCGACGGCGCTCATGTGGCCGGCCGCGGGGACGACGGTCAGCGCGCCGTCCCTCGCGGCGTGCACCATGTGCTCGGCCTCGACCAGCGGGGTCACCTGGTCCTCCGCCCCGACCACCACGGAGACGGGGCCGTCGAAGGTCCGCAGCACGTCGGTACGGTCCGGGCGGGCCGCCATCGCGCGCTGCGCCCAGGCGACGCCCGAGGGCGACTGCGCGCGGATCCATGACTCGAGCAGGGGGAAGAGGTTCCGCCGCTTCTCCACGCTCGTCGGCCCGAGCAGCGTGCCGGGCATGCTGAGGACCGGGTCGAGCGTCTGGCCCTCCGTGACGGCGGCCGCGATCCGCAGCCGGTTGGCGCGCGCGGCGTCGAGGTCGGCGGTCGACTTGGTGTCGACGAGCCCGAGACCGACGACGAACCCCGGGTGCCGCTCCGCCAGGGCGAGCGCCACGTAGCCGCCCATCGACAGGCCGACCACGACCGCGTTGCCCTCGCCCTGCTCCCGCATGGTGTGGTGCACGGCGTCGGCGACGTCCTCGAGCCGCGGCGGGATGCCGCCGAGGTCGGAGTGCCCCTGGCCGGGCAGGTCCACGCCGATGGCGCGCACCCCTTCGGGCAGGGCCTGCGCCGCGGCCGCCCACATGCGGTGGTCCAGCGGGAAACCGTGCAGCAGCACGACCGGCGTGCCCGCCCCGTCGTGGAGCGGGTAGGTCGCCAGGAGCGCAGAGGTGGTGGTCATCGTCGACTCCTCGTCATCGCCTTGTCATCAGGACAACCTCATCGCGGCACCGTCTCGGCCGTCCGCACCTCGCCGTCGTAGTGCGTGGGCAGAGAGGCGTGGCCGGGCAGCACGTGCCCGACGATCTCGTCGAGGACCCGGCGCACCGCCGGCTCCCCGACCCACAGGTGCTTCGCGCCGTCGACGCCGATCACCTCGGCCTGCGGCACCCGCGCGAACCGGCGCCGCGCCTCCTCCGGCTGCAGGTAGTCGTCGTGCTCCGGCACGAGGACCACCAGCGGGCGGCCGAAGGCGGCCCAGGCGTCCAGGTCGGCGTCCGTGGCGCGGTGCAGCGGCGGGGAGAGCAGGATCGCGCCCTCGACGGCCGGGTCGGTGCCGTGCTTGAGCACCAGCTCGGTGCCGAACGACCACCCGACGAGCCACGGGCGCGGCAGCTCGCGGAACTCGGCGAGCTCGATCGCGGCGGCCACGTCGTACCGCTCCGCCTCGCCGCCGTCGAACGCGCCGTCCGACGTGCCGCGCGGCGACGACGTGCCGCGGGTGTTGAAGCGCAGGACGGCGAGGTCCGCGAGCGCGGGGAGGCGCCAGGCCGCCTTCCGGTAGACGTGCGAGTCCATGTAACCGCCGTGCGTGGGCAGCGGGTGGAACGTGAGGAGGGTCGCGACCGGGTCCCGGTCGGCCGGGAGGGCGAGCTCGCCGACGAGCGTGAGCCCGTCCGCGGTGTGCAGCTCGACGTCCTCACGGCGGGCGGGGAGCATCGTGAGGGAGCGGATCTGGTGGCCGGTGTCCTGTCCGGCGTCACGGCCCGCTGCGTCGTCCATGGTGTCGTCGTTCATCGCGTCCAGCGTAGTTCGGCCGGGCGCTCCTGGCCGGTCCTGCGGCGCCGTTCAGCGCAGCCGGGCCCGGCGCTCCCAGCACGACGAGTGCCAGTGCCGACGGTCCTCGAGGCCCGCGACCTCGCCGCCGACGACGTCGCGCTGCCAGGCGACGACGTGCGGCGTGCCGGCCGGGATCTCCTGGCGGCAGGCGGGGCAGCGGTACGCCTTGTCGCCGCCGCGCAACCGGCGCACCGTCCACTCGCCGTCCGCCGCGCTCTCCCGCCGGACGCCGCCGAGGGCGCGGTCGAGGTCGAGGGGCGGGGGTTCCGCCCCCCAGGGGCGCTTGCGGGAGGGTCGGCGGGACGGCATGGCACCCATTGTCGCGCGACGCGGGCCGGACCGGTCCGCCCGCCCGGGTGCCCCGGCGGACCATGGACGGCGCGGTCAGGTCGGGCCGTTACAGTGGCCCGGTTCGTCCCCGCCGACCGAAGGACTCCCCGTGAAGCTCCGCACGTCCGCCGCCGCTGCAACGCTGGCGCTGGCCGCGGCCCTGACCCTGACCGCCTGCGCAGACGACTCCACCGGCGACGGCGCCACGCCGTCGGCCTCCGCGTCGTCGTCACCGGCCACCGAGGCTCCCGAGCCGACGAAGGAGGACGTCGCCGCGCTCGAGTCCGTGAAGGTCGAGGGCAAGGCCGGTGCAGAGCCCAAGGTGACGTTCAAGACGCCGCTCGAGGTCTCGGTGCCCACGTCGCGCGTGATCGACGAGGGCGACGGCGCCGACCTCGCCGAGGGCATGAAGATCACCATGGACACCGTCGCCTTCCTCGGCACCGACGGCTCCACCCAGGGGTCGACCTGGGAGCAGAAGACCCCGCAGAGCTTCATCCTCGGCGACGCGAACTACGGCGTGCTCACCGAGCCGCTGACCGGGCAGAAGGTCGGGACGCGCCTCCTCGTGGCCAACCCCGTGCAGGGCCAGGACGGCTCGACGGCCACGATGGTCAACCTCGTCGAGATCACCGACGCGACGAAGATCCCGACGCGCGCCGAGGGCACGGCCGTCGAGCCCGAGAAGGGCCTGCCGACGGTCACGCTGGACGACTCCGGCAAGCCCTCGGTGAAGATCCCCGACGGCTACGAGGCGCCCAAGGACCTCGTCGCGCAGACCCTCATCAAGGGCGACGGCGCCAAGGTCAAGAAGGACCAGACCGTCACCGCGCAGTACACGGGGTGGACGCTCGACGGCAAGTCGTTCGACTCCTCGTGGGACCGCGGCACGCCGAGCTCGTTCTCGCTCCAGCAGGTCATCCCGGGCTGGACGGACGGCCTCGCCGGCCAGACCGTCGGCAGCCAGGTGCTGCTCGTCATCCCCGCCGACCAGGCGTACGGCGCCGAGAAGAGCGACGACAACGAGCTCGCCGGGCAGCCGCTCGTCTTCGTCGTGGACATCCTCGACGCGCAGTGATCCCTCGTCGTCGTGACGTCCCGCACGTCACGACGACGGCCGTGCTGGCCGGCCGCAGGTCAGCAGCACGTCAGCCCCACCACGACGGCGGGCTCCCGTTCACCGGGGGCCCGCCGTCGCGCGTAGTCTCGGGTGCCATGAGCGCAGAGCCCACCCCCGCCGAGCCGCCCGTGCCCGCCGACGCCGGCGCCGTCCCCGAGCGCGAGGTCCTCACCTGGACCCTGCTCCCCGTCGCGATCCGCGAGCTCGCGCAGCAGGTCGTCGACAGCGGCTTCCTGCCCGACGTCGTGATCGCCGTCGCGCGCGGCGGCCTCGTGCCCGGCGGCGCGATGGCGTACGCCCTGGGCACCAAGGGCGTGGGCACGATGAACGTCGAGTTCTACACCGACATCGGCAAGACGCTGGACGACCCGCGCGTGCTCCCTCCGCTCATGGACACGTCCGAGCTGCCGGGCTCCAAGGTGCTCGTGGTGGACGACGTCGCCGACTCCGGCCGCACGCTCGCGCTCGTCATGGACATGCTCGCGAAGCAGGGCGCCGAGGCCCGGTCGGTGGTGCTCTACACCAAGCCCCGCACGATCATCCGGCCCGACTACTCCTGGCGGGACACCGACCTGTGGATCACGTTCCCGTGGTCGGCCGAGCCCCCGGTGACGGGCGCGCACTCGGCCGACGTCTGAGCTCCGTCACGCCGCGCGGGCGAACAGCTCGCGCGCGCGTTCGACGACGAGGTCCGGACGCTCGTCGACCATGAAGTGCGAGACCCCGGGGAGCACGTCGACGGCGAGGTCGTCGGCGTGCTCCTCGTGCCCGCCGAGCAGCGCGGGGTCGCTGAGGATGTCGTTCTCGCCCAGGAGCGCGACGGTCGGCGTCGTCAGGTGCTGGTCGCTGTAGGCACCGCGCAGCACCGCCCACAGCTCGCGACGGACGAAGTCGCGGCAGAGCGCAGACCCGGCGCGCGCGCCCGCGGGCTGCCGCAGCGGCGCGAGGTAGGCCTCGACGTCGGCGTCCGTCATCACGGGCGCGTCGCTGCCGTACTCCTGGAGCAGGTGGCGCGGCAGCCGTTGCCGGCCCCGCGCCAGCGCGCGCGGGCCGGTCAGCCGCGAGGCGATGACCACCTGGAACCACGTGTGCCGCAGCATCAGCAGCAGCCGCGGGTCGAACCGCAGCCACAGGTGGGGCACGCCCATGCTCAGCAGCGAGGCAGCGCGGTCGGGGTGCCCGAGGCAGAGGTGGAATCCGACCAGCGCGCCCCAGTCGTGGGCGACGACGTGCACCCGGTCGAGGCCCAGCGCGTCGAGCAGGCCGACGACGTCGGCCAGGAGGCGGTCGCGCGTGTAGCCGTCCGGCGGAGCGTCGGTCCAGCCGAACCCGCGCAGGTCGGGGCACACGACGTGGTGGTCGGCGGCGAACGGGCCGATCGTCCCGCGCCATTCCCACCAGTGCTCCGGGAACCCGTGGAGCAGCAGCACCGGGTCACCGGTCCCCTGCTCGACGACGTGCATCGCGAGCCCGTCGACGTCGACCCATCGGTGGGTGACCCCGGCGAGCTCCGGCATCGGCACGTCGACCGTCGCCTCGGGCCGCGCCGAGACGGCCCGCCCCTCGCCCACCTTGTTCTCGTCCATCCCTCGACGTTACTACGTTCATAGTGTCGTGTCACTATGGACGTAGTACCCGGGTTAGGGTGCCGTCGTGACCACCGCACTCCCGCCCCGACGCCGCGCGCTCGACGCGGCCGTGGACCTGCTCGGCACCGAGGGGCTCCGCGCCCTCACCCACGGCCGCGTCGACGAGCGCGCCGGGCTCCCCCGCGGCTCGACGTCGAACTACTTCCGCACCCGCGCCGCCCTACTGGCAGGTGTCTCCGACGAGCTCGCCGCCCGCGACCTGGCGGGCCTGTCCGCCGCGCCGGAGCCCCGGTCGGCGGCCGACTTCGTCGACATGCTGTGCGCCGGCTTCGCGCAGGCGACCGGCCCCGACCGCGCCACCACGACCGCCCGCCTGGTCCTCTTCCTCGAGGCGAGCCACGACCCCGACCTGCGCGGGCGCGTCAACCGCGGTCGCGAGGCGCTCCTCGACTGGGGCGAGCGGATGGTCGGCCGGCTCGGCGCGGCCGACCCGCGCGCGGCGATGATCGCCGTCTCCGGCGCCTACGAGGGCCTGCTGCTGCACGCGATCGCCCGCCACGACCCGACCGACCCGCGCCCCACCCTCACCCTCGTCGTCGACGCCGCCCTCGACCGCCGAGGTAGTACGAGATCTGCCGAGGTAGTACGAGATCTGCCGAGGTAGTACGAGAGGACGGACCGCACGTGATGCGGTCCGCCCTCTCGTCCTCCCTCGGCAGGGGTCAGAAGTCCCAGTCGTCGTCCTCGGTGGCCACGGCCTTGCCGATGACGTACGACGAGCCCGACCCGGAGAAGAAGTCGTGGTTCTCGTCGGCGTTCGGCGACAGCGCGGCGAGGATGGCCGGGTTCACGGCCGTGTCCTCCTTGGGGAACAGCGCCTCGTAGCCCAGGTTCATGAGGGCCTTGTTGGCGTTGTACCGCAGGAACGCCTTGACGTCCTCGGTGAGGCCGAGCTCGCCGTACAGCGCGTCGGTGTACTCGACCTCGTTCTCGTACAGCTCGAAGAGCAGCTCGAAGGTGTAGGCCTTGAGCTCGTCCTGCTCGGTCTGGCTGACCTGCGCCAGCCCCTTCTGGTACTTGTAGCCGATGTAGTACCCGTGCACGGCCTCGTCGCGGATGATGAGGCGAATGAGGTCGGCCGTGTTCGTGAGCTTGGCGCGGCTGGACCAGTACATCGGCGCGTAGAAGCCGGAGTAGAACAGGAACGACTCGAGCATCGTCGAGGCGACCTTGCGCTTCAGCGGGTCGTCGCCCCGGTAGTAGTCGAGCACGATCTCGGCCTTGCGCTGCAGGTGCGGGTTCTGCTCCGACCAGGCGAACGCCTCGTCGATCTCCCGCGTCGAGATCAGCGTCGAGAAGATCGACGAGTAGCTCTTGGCGTGCACCGACTCCATGAACGCGATGTTGGTGTACACCGCCTCCTCGTGCGGGGTCAGCGCGTCGGGGATGAGCGACACCGCGCCGACCGTGCCCTGGATCGTGTCCAGCAGCGTGAGGCCGGTGAACACGCGGGTCGTCATGAGCCGCTCCGCGTCGCTGAGCGTGTGCCACGACTGGATGTCGTTGGACACCGGTACCTTCTCCGGCAGCCAGAAGTTGCCGACCAGGCGGTCCCAGACCTCGAGGTCCTTCTCGTCCTGCAGCCGGTTCCAGTTGATCGCACTCACGCGATCGATGAGCTTGAGCTTCCCCGTGGGCGCCATTGTCTTCTCTTCCCCGAATTCTCGATAGTTGCCCGACGCAATTACAGCATGCAGCTGACGCAGCCCTCGATCTCCGTCCCCTCGAGGGCCATCTGACGGAGACGGATGTAGTACAGCGTCTTGATCCCCTTGCGCCAGGCGTAGATCTGCGCGCGGTTGACGTCGCGCGTCGTCACCGTGTCGGGGAAGAACAGCGTCAACGACAGACCCTGGTCCACGTGCTGCGTCGCGGCGGCGTAGGTGTCGATGATCTTCTCGTAGCCGATCTCGTACGCGTCCTGGTAGTAGTCCAGGTTGTCGTTCGTCATGTACGGCGCCGGGTAGTACACGCGACCGAGCTTGCCCTCCTTGCGGATCTCGATCTTGGCGGGCACCGGGTGGATCGACGACGTCGAGTTGTTGATGTAGCTGATCGACCCGGTGGGCGGCACCGCCTGCAGGTTCTGGTTGTAGATGCCGTGCACCATGACCGAGGCCTTGAGCGCGCGCCAGTCGTCCTGCGTCGGGATGGCGACGCCGGCCTCCGCGAAGAGCCGCGCGACGCGCTCGGTCGCCGGCTTCCACTCGCCGTCGGTGTACTTGTCGAAGTACTCGCCGGTGGCGTACTTGGAGTCCTCGAACCCGCCGAACGCCTTGCCGCGCTCGATCGCGAGGCGGTTCGACGCGGCGATCGCGTGATACGCGACCGTGTAGAAGTAGAGGTTCGTGAAGTCGACGCCCTCGTCGGAGCCGTAGTAGATCCGCTCGCGGGCGAGGTAGCCGTGCAGGTTCATCTGCCCGAGGCCGATGGCGTGGCCGAGCTCGTTGGCGCGGCGGATCGACGGGACCGACTCGATGCTCGTCTGGTCGGAGACGGCCGTGAGCGCGCGGATCGCGGTGTCGATCGTCTTCGCGAAGTCCGGCGAGTCCATCGTCTTCGCGATGTTCAGCGAGCCGAGGTTGCAGGAGATGTCCCGGCCCACGTGGTCGTAGGAGAGGTCCTCGTGGAACGTCGACGGCGTCGACACCTGCAGGATCTCCGAGCACAGGTTCGAGTGGGTGATGCGGCCCTTGATCGGGTTCGCCGCGTTCACGGTGTCCTCGAACATCACGTACGGGTAGCCGGACTCGAACTGCAGCTCCGCGATCGTCTGGAAGAAGTCGCGCGCCTTGATCGTCGTCTTCGTGATGCGGTCGTCGGCGACGAGCTCGTCGTACTTCTCCGAGATCGAGATGTCGGCGAACGGCTTGCCGTAGACGCGCTCGACGTCGTACGGGCTGAACAGGTGCATGTCCGCGTTCGTCTTCGCCAGCTCGAACGTGACGTCGGGGATGACGACGCCGAGGGAGAGCGTCTTGATGCGGATCTTCTCGTCCGCGTTCTCCCGCTTGGTGTCGAGGAACCGCATGATGTCGGGGTGGTGCGCGTGCAGGTACACCGCGCCGGCGCCCTGGCGCGCCCCGAGCTGGTTGGCGTACGAGAAGGAGTCCTCGAGCAGCTTCATCACGGGGATGACGCCGGACGACTGGTTCTGGATGTGCTTGATCGGCGCGCCGTGCTCCCGGACGTTGCTGAGCAGCAACGCCACGCCGCCGCCGCGCTTGGAGAGCTGCAGGGCGGAGTTGATGCCGCGCGCGATGGACTCCATGTTGTCCTCGATGCGCAGCAGGAAGCAGGACACGGGCTCGCCCCGCTGCGCCTTGCCCACGTTGAGGAACGTCGGCGTCGCCGGCTGGAACCGGCCCGAGACGACCTCCTCGACGATGTCGCGCGCGACCTGCTCGTCCCCGTCGGCCAGGCCGAGGGCGACCATCGAGACGCGGTCCTCGAAGCGCTCGAGGTACTTCTTCCCGTCGAACGTCTTCAGCGTGTACGACGTGTAGTACTTGAACGCGCCGAGGAACGACTCGAACTGGAAGTCCTTCGAGTACGCGAGCCGGAACAGCTCCTTGACGAAGGTGCGCGAGTACTTCTCGAGGACCGCCGGGTCGTAGTACTTGTTCTCGAGGAGGTGGTCGAGCTTCGCGTCGAGCGTCTCGAACTGGATGGTGTTCGGCACCACGTGCTGCTCGAAGTAGGCCGTGGTGGCCTCGCGGTCCTTGTCGAACTGGATCCTGCCGTCGTCGCCGTACAGGTTCAGCATCGCGTTCAGCGCGTGGTAGTCGAGCTGCACGCCCTGCAGCGGCACGGGGGTGGCCCCCGCGAGCTCCGGGTCCGTCGTCGAGCTCACGCCGAGATCAGTGACTGTCGTTGCCAAAATCGTCCCAATCCGTCACGGACGCGCGTGGCGTCCTCAGCCGTCCCCAGGAGTTCGAAGGCGTACAGGTAGGGCACCTGGCACTTCGCGGAGATGATGTCGCCGGCGATGCAGTAGGCAGCGCCGAAGTTGGTGTTCCCCGCGGCGATGACGCCGCGGGCGAGCGACCGGTTGTGCGGGTCGTTGAGGAACTCGCGCACGCGCCGTGGCACCGCGCCGCCCTCGTTGCCCCCGCCGTAGGTCGGGACCATGAGCACGTAGGGCTCGGTCACCGTGAGGAAGCCGTCATGCTTGCGCACCGGGATCCGGTGCACGGACATGCCGAGCTCCTCGAGCCCGAGACGCTCGACGAACCGGTGGGTGTTCTCCGACACGCTGGAGAAGTAGACGAGAGAACTCATGCTCAGCCTCCCCCCGGATGCTGCTACCAGGCCGACGCGCTGCGTCGAGGAACACGCACGGCGCCCCGGGTCGGGTGTCGAAGCCCGGGGCGCCGGCCGTTCGTGGGGTGCGGGGCCGCGGCCTGCGCGCCCCGCGTCCTGTCGAGTCTGTGCGGAGGTGCGCGTCAGGCCGAGACGGCCTGCTGCGCCGCGACCGCGGCGATCTGGTCCGGGCGGAAGCCCGACCAGTGGGTGTCACCGGCGACGACGACGGGGGCCTGCAGGTAGCCGAGCCCGCGGACCATCTCGAGCGCCTCGGCGTCCTGGGTGATGTCGACCACCGAGTACTCGACACCCTTCCGGTCGAGGGCGCGGTAGGTCGCATCGCACTGCACGCAGGCCGGCTTGCTGTAGACCGTGATGCTCATGTGTCTCTCCCTCTCTGCGCTCCCCGCCGGGGGGCTTCGTCCGACCGGTGTCGCGACCCTGCGAGCCGGTCCCCTCGACGGGCCTCGAAAGGGCCCGGACCAGGGATGACGCCCGTGGAACTACGCCGGTGTGCTTTGTTCGAAGGGCTGTGCGCCCCGCGTGCTCCAAACACTACACCTAGTGGTCGGGGCGCGCGCGGGGCCGACATCTTGTGGTTGACACGACTGTCATTCGTCGAACACCCCTCGCCTCGCACCCTCTCTCACAGCGTCCCACGGGGGTCCGACAGTCCTCGTCCACAGGGCGTACGGGGCGCCGTCAACACCGCCTCGGGTCGACCTTCCGCAGCACCGTGCGGATCTCGACCAGATGTCCACAGGCGGTGGGCGACGGGCGTCCACAGCGTGTGCGCGACGACGCGCCCCCGCGCGGCGGGGCCGCGGTCCGGCCGGCCCTCGAGCTCCCGTCCGGGCAGCGCCCGGCAGATCGGACATTCCCGGCGCGGAACCGGCCGAAAACTCGTCGACGTCATCGGCGTGTCGCGCGCGGTGGTGTGTCGCACACCCGCGCGCGACCCGTCAGTCGACGGCGCGCCACCCCGCGGGGTCGACGCCGCCCGGCACCGCCGTCGCCGGGTCGTACGGCGTGCGGGTGAAGTGGAAGGTGCCGACGTCGAGGGCCTCCGCGGGCGTGCCGGTCGCGACGGGCCGCAGCCGCTCCCCCCGCCAGTAGCCGCCCGCCACGCCGACCCAGCCGCCGTCGGGCGCGGGCCCGAACACCGTGCTCCGGCCGTCCGACGCGCTCAGGTCAAGGCAGCCGTCGGGGCGCACGGACAGCGTGTACGCCATCGGGCCCCAGTACCAGGTCCCGGCCAGCGCCAGGGCGCGGGGGTCGGCGGCGTCGGCGCCGGCAGGGGCGGGGACAGGGACGGGAGCCGGCCCGTCCAGGAGGTCGAGCAGGAAGGACGCGTCGCCGAACCCGGCGGTCGAGCTGCCGCAGACGGCGACGACGTCGCCCGTCGCGGGGTCCGCGCGCAGTGTCGCGGTGAACCCCGGCACCGAGCCGCCGTGGCCCACCGTGCGCCGGTCGGGGCGTCCCAGGTCGCCCGGCGCGTGGTGCACGGACACGCCCAGCCCCCACGCGGACGTGAACGGCACGTCGTCGTCGACCACCGCCCGTGGCACCGCCATCCGGCGCCGCCACGCGAGCGGGAGCACCTCGTCACCGGCGGCGCCGCCCGCGTCCACCAGCCACGACCCGAACCGCACCAGGTCCGACGGGGTCGACCACACCTCCCCCGCCGGCCCCATCGCGCCGTAGGCGGCCACGGGCTCGACGAGGACGGCGTCGGCGTCGGGGTGCACGGCGTATCCGACGGCGGGGTCCCCGGACGGTGTCCGCCCGGTGCTCGTCATCCCCAGCGGCGTCCAGACCTCGTCGCGCAGGACGGCGTCCCACGACCGGCCGTGCGCCTCCTCGAGAAGCCGCCCCAGCACCGCGAAGCCCACGTTCGAGTAGTGGTGCCGCTCCCCCGGCTCCCACAGCGGCTCGACGCCGGACGCGACGAGGCCGTCCCACGACCCCGCGCCGTGCCGCTCCCACCACGGCCCCGGCGGCTCGGCCGGCAGGCCCGCGGTGTGCGTGAGCAGCTGGGCGACCGTGGCGTCCGGGGCGGGGGCGTCCGCGAGACGCCGGCCCACGGGGTCGTTCAGGCCGAGCCGCCCGGCGGCCACCAGCCGCAGCACGGCCACGGCCGTCATGGGCTTGGAGATCGACCCGATCCGGAACGCCGTGCCCGGGCCGGACGGCGCCCAGCCGGCCGTGCCGGTCCACGCCACCTCGCCGGCGCGCCCCACCGCGGCGGACAGGGCCGGCACCCGCCGCTCCCGGCACCGCGTACGGAGCGCGGCGTCGAACCGGGCGGCCTCGTCCGGCGTGGTGGTGGGCGGCAGGTCGGGACGCGCGGCGGTCATGCCCGCACGGTAGTGCCGAACAGGCGGGGCCGGGTGCCCGTCAGGGGGCGGCGGCGGTGACGGGCGGCACCTCGCCTGAGGTGACCAGCCGGCGGTACCAGTGGGCGGAGTCCTTCCAGGTGCGCTCGCCCGTCGGATAGTCGACGTGCAGGATGCCGAAGCGCTTGGAGTAGCCGTAGCCCCACTCGAAGTTGTCCATGAGCGACCAGGCGAAGTACCCGCGCACGTCCGCGCCCGCGTCGCGGGCGGCGGCCACGGCCTCGACGTGGTCGTGCAGGTAGGCCACGCGGCGGTCGTCGTGCACGCGGCGCTCCCCGTCGTCCACCACGAGCTCGTCGTCGAAGGCGGCCCCGTTCTCGGTGACGGCCAGCGGCAGGCCGGGGTACGTCCGGTGCAGCCGCAGCAGCAGGTCGGTGAGCCCCGAGGGCTCGATGTTCCATCCCATCGCGGTGTACGGGCCCGGCTGCTCGGCGAACTCGACGTCGGTGACGCCGATCCACGGGCTGTGGCTGGACGCGCCGTGCCCGTCGTTCTCCGACCGCTCGCCGTCGCCCGCGAACTTCCGCACGGTGACGGTGGAGTAGTAGTTGACGCCGAGGACGTCCAGGGGCTGGCGGATCTGCTCCAGGTCGCCGTCGTGCACGAAGGACCAGTCGGAGACGTGGGCGGTGTCGGCGAGCAGGTCGTCGGGGTACGCGCCGTCGAGGATCGGACCGAGGAACGCGCGGTTGGCGAGCGCATCGATCTTCCGGACGGCGTCGGCGTCGCCCCCGGACGTCGCGTCCGCCGGCCGGATGGCGTGCAGGTTCAGGGTGATCGACACCTGCGCGCCCGGCAGCACCTCGCGGATCGCCTGCGCGGCGAGCCCGTGCGCCAGGTTGAGGTGGTGGACGGCCGCGAGCGCCGCGGCGGGCTCGGTACGGCCGGGCGCGTGGACGCCGGAGCCGTACCCCAGGTAGGCGGAGCACCACGGCTCGTTGAGGGTGGTCCAGGCCTCGACGCGGTCGCCGAGCTCGGCGGCCATGTGCCGGGCGTACTCGGCGAAGGCGTACGACGTGTCCCGGTTCGCCCAGCCGCCGGCGTCCTCGAGCTCCTGCGGCAGGTCCCAGTGGTAGAGGGTGACGAACGGCCGGATGCCGCGCTCGCGCAGCGCGTCCAGCAGGTCGCGGTAGAACGCGACGCCCTCGGGGTTGAAGGGGCCGCTCCCGCCGGGCTGCACGCGCGACCACGAGATCGACAGGCGGTAGGCGCCGACGCCGAGCCGGTCGAGGTGGTCCACGTCCTCGGCCCAGCGGTGGTAGTGGTCGCACGCGACGTCGCCGGTGTCGCCGTCGCGGGTGCGCCCGGGGGTGTGGGAGTACGTGTCCCAGATGGAGGGCCCGCGACCGCCCTCGGAGGCGGCGCCCTCGATCTGGTACGCCGCGGTCGCGGTGCCCCACAGGAAGTCGGCGGGGAACGTGCGGGCGGCGGTCGCCTCGCCGACCGTCTCGGTCGCGGTGGCCGTGGACGTGCTGGTCATGGTTCTCGGTCCTCGATCCTGGAGGTCATGGCGGGTGGCAGAGGAGTGTGGGAGCGCTTCCACACTCCTGTCAGTGTAGGTCACGGGAACGGGCCGGACCCGAAGGGCGTCGCGGTCGAGCGTGCGGCCCGTCGCGTCATGCCACTGGGTGGCGCGACGGGCCGCGTGCTCGAGAGCGGCTCAGACGGTCAGGGTGACGGTCCCGGGGCCGTCGCCCGTGGCCGTGCGGGTGCCCGCCCGGACGGTCCAGGCGCCGGGGGCGTCGTCGCTCGTGACGGCGACCTCGTCGCCCGCGCGGCGGACGTGGAAGTGCGCCGTCTCTCCGCCGGGCCCGCCCATCGGCACGGGGGTGACGGCGTCGTAGCCGTCCGGGAGCTCGACGCAGCGCAGCTCCACGCCGTCGGCCCACGCGTAGTCGGGCCGGTCGGTCCGCGCCCCCACGGGCAGCACGGTGCCCGGGCGCACCAGCACCGGCAGGGAGTCGAAGCCGTGGGTCTCGGTGACCCACCGCGGGCCCGTGACCGTCTCGGCGTGCCCGCCGTCCGCGCCGTCGAGCAGCCGCGTCCACGTGCCCTCGGGCACGTAGTACTCGACCGTGCCGTCGGCCCGGAAGACCGGGGCCACGAGCAGCGACCCACCCAGCATGTACTGCATGTCGACGCCGAACGTGGCCCGGTCGCGGGGGAACTCCAGCACCATCGGCCGCATGATCGGCGTGCCCGCGGCGTGCGCCTCCTCCCCGGCCTGCGCGAGGTAGGGCATGAGCGACATCTTCAGGTGCGCGAAGCGGCGCGCGACGTCGACCGCCTCCTCGTCGAAGGCCCACGGCACGCGGTACGACGACGAGCCGTGGAAGCGCGAGTGGCTCGACAGCAGGCCGAACGCGAGCCAGCGCTTGAACACCCCGGCGTCGGGGGTGCCCTCGAAGCCGCCGATGTCGTGGCTCCAGTAGCCGAAGCCCGACAGCGCGAGCGACAGCCCGCCCCGCAGGGACTCCCCCATCGACGCGTAGGTCGAGTCGCAGTCGCCGCCCCAGTGCACCGGGAACTGCTGGCCGCCCGCCGTGGCCGACCGCGCGAAGACGACGGCGTCGCCGCGCCCCCGGCGCCGCTCGAGCAGGCGGAAGACCAGCTCGTTGTACAGCTCGGCGTAGTAGTTGTGCATCTTGCGCGGGTCCGAGCCGTCGTGCCAGACCACGTCCTCGGTGGGCACCCGCTCGCCGAAGTCGGTCTTGAACGCGTCCACGCCCTGGTCGAGCAGGCGCTCCAGGTGGCCGAGGTACCAGTCCGCGGCCTCGGGGTTGGTGAAGTCGACCAGCGCCATGCCCGCCTGCCACAGGTCCCACTGCCACACCCCGCCGTCCGTGGTGCGCAGCAGGTAGCCCTTGGCGCGGCCCTCCTCGAACAGCGGCGAGCGCTGCCCGATGTAGGGGTTGATCCAGACGCTCACCTTCAGGCCCCGGTCGTGCAGGCGGGCGAGCATGCCCTCCGGGTCGGGGAAGACGCGCGGGTCCCACTCGAAGTCGCACCACTGGTACTCGCGCATCCAGAAGCAGTCGAAGTGGAACACGCTGAGCGGGAGACCGCGCTCGGCCATCCCGTCCACGAAGCTCGTGACCGTGGCCTCGTCGTAGTCGGTGGTGAACGACGTCGAGAGCCACGTGCCGTACGACCAGGCCGGCACGCGCGCCGGCCGCCCGGTGAGCGCGGTGTAGCGGCGCAGCACGTCCTTCGGCGTCGGGCCGGCGATGACGTAGTACTCGAGCGACTGGCCCTCCACCGAGAACTGGACGCGCGTGTTCACCTCGGACGCGACCTCGAGCGACACCCGCTCCGGGTGCGCCACGAAGACGCCGTACCCCTTGCTGGTCAGGTAGAGCGGCACGTTCTTGTACGCCTGCTCGCTGGACGTGCCGCCGTCCTCGTTCCAGACGTCGACGGACTGCCCGTTCTTGACGAACGGCCCGAACCGCTCGCCGAGGCCGTACACGTGCTCCCCCGGCTCGAGCGTGAGCTGCTCGTGCACCCAGGTGCCGCCCTCGAGCGGGCCCGACGTCGCGCTCATCGCGCCCACGGACTTCGGCAGGCTGGAGGTGAGCACCCGGCCGTCGTGCTCGACGTCCACGTGCCACCCGCCGCCCCGGTGCACCCGCACGGAGAGCCCGCCGGTCTCGAGCACGCCCTCCGTCTCGTCGACCTTGACGACCGGGAGGAAGCCCGGCTCGCCCTGGATGGCGAACTCCGGCCCGCGGCGCGCGGCCCCCGCGAAGTGCTCCACGCGCACCCGCACGACGCCCGGCGCGGGAGAGGAGTAGGTGACCGTGAGCATCGGCCGGTTGAGCGTGTCGCCCCGACGCCGGACCGGCGCCGTCGGGGCGTACACGGTCATCGTGCCCGCGGTCTCGTCGACGCGGACGTCGTCGACCTCCACCGCGTACAGCGGCGCGATGCCACGGCGGGTCTGCCAGTAGCCGTCGGTGAACTTCATCAGGTGCACCTACTCCGTGCTGTCGTGTCGATGATGGCGGAGCGCCGAGGAGCACGCCGCGCGAGGGGGTGGTGCGCTACTTCACCGCGCCGGCGGTGACGCCCCGGGTGAGGGTGCGCTGGAAGATCAGGAAGAACACCAGGGCCGGGACGAGGGAGACGAGCGCCCCGGCGTTGGTCGTGGGGGCGTCCATCATCCGGTCGCCCTGCAGCGACGCGAGCGCGATCGGGATCGTCTGCGTGTCGTTGGTCGTGAGCATGACCAGCGGGATGAAGAACTCGTTCCAGGTCCAGATGAAGAAGAAGATCATCAGGACCATGAGCGTGGGCCGCACGATCGGGAAGACGACCCGCCACAGGATCCGCCAGCGGCCCGCGCCGTCGAGCGCCGCCGCCTCGAGCAGCGCCGGCGGGAACGTGCCGAGCACGGACGCCAGCAGGTAGGTGCCGAAGGCCGACTGGATGACCGTGAAGATGATGATCACGGACCACTGCGAGTTCGACAGCCCCACCTGCCGGGCCATGTCGAACAGGGGGTAGATCAGCGCCTCCTGCGGGAGCATGTTCGCGAGCAGGAAGAGCAGCACCACCCACATCCGGCCCTTGATCCGGCCGATCCCGATCGCGTAGGCGTTGAGGAGCGAGAGGGCGCACGCCGCCACCGCCACGACGGCGGAGATGAAGAACGAGTTCCACAGCTTCACCGGGAACTCGGTGCGCTGCCAGAAGTTCACGAGCCCGTCGAGGTACAGGCTCGTCGGCAGGCTGAGCGGTCCGTGCTGCGTGTAGTCGTCGGGCGACTTGAACGCGTTGAGCAGCATCACCAGCAGCGGCGCGACCACGAGCAGCGCGACGACGACGGCGCCCGCGAGCACGAACCAGCGCCCGGCGCCCCGGTGGTGGCGGTCCCCGCCGCGCGACCGGACCGTCGCCAGGGTCGCGGCCATCAGCGCCCCACCTCCTCGGCCCGCTCGGCGCGCGTCTGCAGCGCGAGGATGACGACGGCGACCACGAGGATCACCACGGTGAGCACGGTCGCGACGGCGGCGCCGTAGCCCACCCGCGACTTGTCGAAGAAGTTGAGGTACGAGTAGTAGCTCGGCACGAGCGTGGAGCTCTCCGGGCCGCCGCGGGTCAGCACGTAGATCGGGCCGAACACCTTGAGCGCCGCGACCGTGCAGGTCAGCGTCACGACGAACGTCTCCGGGCGGATCTGCGGGATCGTGATGGCCCGGAACCGCCGCCACCAGCCGGCGCCGTCCAGCTCCGCCGCCTCGTAGAGCTCGGGGTCCACCCGCTGCAGCGCCGCCATGAAGATCACGACGGGGTACCCGATCTGCACCCAGATCAGCACGAGCATGACGCTCGGGAGCGCCGTGCTCGGGTCGCCCAGCCAGTTCGGCGGGTCCGCGACGCCGACGGCGCGCAGGATCTCGTTGAGCGCGCCCGTCTGGGCGTTGAGGATCCAGTTCCACAGCACGCCCGCGACGGCGACCGGGAGGATCTGCGGCAGGTAGTACGTGGCCCGCAGGACCGACGCCACGCGGGCGCCGAACCGCCGGCCCAGGTAGTCGAACAGCACCGCCGCGAGCAGCAGGCCGATCACGGTCGGCACGAGCACCATCGCCACGATCATCGCGACGGAGTTCTGGAACGACGTCCAGAACGCGGCGTCGTGCCAGAGCTCCGTGTAGTTGTCGAGGCCCACCCAGGTGAGCGGCGCCAGGCCGCCGCGCCAGGAGAACAGGCTGATGTAGACGTTGGTCACCAGCGGGTACCCGATGACGAGCACGAAGAGCACCGCGCCGGGGAGCAGGTACGCCAGGTAGGGCAGGGTCGTGCCCCGCCGGCGGCGGCGCGTCCGGGCGTCGGCCCGGGACGCCGCCGCGGGCGGGCTGAGGGTGGCGGTCACGTCGTCACTCGCCGAGCAGGTCGGCCTTGCCGTCCGTGTAGGCCGACTCCAGCCCGTCGAGCACCTGGTCCGGTGTCTTCGACCGGTTGATCAGGGACTGCAGCTGGCTGACGATCGTGTCGTAGTAGCCCGGCACGGGCCAGTCGGGGTAGAACGCCAGGCCGTCGTCGTCGAGGATCGCCTGGAAGTTCTCGGTGAGCTCGCGCGTCGTGTCGTCGGTGATCGTGGACGCGTCGCCTGCGACCGGCAGGCCGCCCGTCTGCGCCAGCACGTCCTGCACCTCGGGGCGCAGCGTGGTGTCGATGAACTCCGTGGCCAGCGACGGCGAGTCCGCGTTGGTCGGGACGACCCAGAGGTTGCCCGACGAGCCGGTGTGCAGCGTGTTCCCCGGGAAGTTGAACTGACCCCAGTCGTCCTTCATCTCCGCCGTCACCCGTCCGAACCACCACGAGCCGGAGACCATCATCGGGTAGTCGCCCTTCATGAAGGCGACGCCCATGTCCTCGGCCGTGAGGCCGGCGGAGTCGGAGGCGACGTAGCCGTCCTCGATCCACGAGTCGAGCTGCTCGGTGGCCGCCGTCATCTCCGGCCCGTGGAAGTCGACGTCGCCGTCGAAGAGCTGGTACTGGTCGACGAGCTCCCGGTCGGCGTTCGCCAGCACGAGCTCGTACCAGAGCTGTCCCATCGGGTACTCGGCGCCGGCCTCGGCCAGCGGGGTGACGCCGTCGTCCTTGAACGCCTTCATCACCTGCTCGAGCTCCTCGAGCGTGGTCGGCACCTCGAGGCCCGCGTCCGCGAACATCTGCTTGTTGTAGTAGACGCCGACGAACTCGCCGTAGTTGGGCACGCCGTACCAGTCGCCGGAGCCCATGAGGCCGTTCTCGTCGTAGCGTGCGGTGGTCTGCAGCGAGCCGGAGAGCTTGTCGGCCCAGCCGTTCTCCTCCGCGGCGTCGGTCAGCGGGGCGATCAGGCCCTGCGCGGCGAGCTGGCCGGCCGTCGCGTTGCCCTTGTTGTACTCCATGACGTCGGGCACGTCGTCGCCGGTCAGCACGATCTTCGCGTTCTTCTGGATCTGCTCGAACGTCTGCTTCTCGACCTCGACCGTGACGTCCGGGTGCTCCTCGGAGAAGATCTCGATCGCCTTGGCCCACGCCTGGCCCATCGCCGAGTCCTCGTTCTCGTAGTGCCAGATCGTCAGGGTCTTGTCGTCGGTGTCGCCGCCCCCGGCGGTCGTTCCGCCGCCTCCCCCGCCGCCGACGCAGGCGGTCAGCGTCAGGGCAGACGCGGCGATCAGTGCGGCCGCGGACAGCGTGCGTGCGCGGTGGAGCATGGGGTCCTCCTCGTCGAGTCCAGCGCCGCGGCGGCAGTGCACGGGCCGCGGCGAGGCGCCCGATGTAAATCGAAGCGCTTCGACGGCGAGTATCGACCCCGGACGAACCGTCGTCAAGCAGGTGCCCCTCGACCTGGGACCGCGCGCCTCCCGGCGACCGCCCCGGCGGTCGAACCGATTCGCCCGCGCGCACTACGCTCTCCGACCATGGCCGAGCTACGCGCGACGACGCACGTCCTCCACACCGACAGCAGCGCCACCCGGTGGGTCGAGGCCTACCCCGTCGGCAACGGGCACCGGGGGGTGATGTGCACGGGCCGCGCCGGGGTGGAGCACCTGTGGCTCAACGACCTCACCGCCTGGTCCGGCTCGCCGCACCCCGACCCGCTGGCCGGGGCGGGAGCCCGTGGCCCCGAGCACCTCGCCCGGGTACGTGCCGCCGTCGAGGCGGGCGACGTGCGCGGGGCCGAGGCCCTGCTCGCCGAGATGCAGACCCCGTGGGCGCAGGCCTACCTCCCGCTCGCCGAGATCGACGTCGCCGTCGAGCCCGCCGGCCCGCCGAGCGGGCCCGCGCCGCACCCCCACGGCATCGAGCGGCGCGAGCTGGACCTGCGCACGGCCGTCGCCACGCACGCGTGGGAGCACCCCGTGGCCGGGCGCGTCGTGCAGGAGACCTGGGCCGACTCCCGCGGCGGCGCGGTGGTGCACACCGTGCGCGCCGAGCGCCCGGTCCGCCTGGTCGTGCGCGTCGAGAGCCTGCTGCGGGCGTCGGCCCGCCCGCCCGTCGACCTGTCGCGAGCCGACGGTCCGGCCGGCCCTGCGGGCGCCGCCGTGCTGGTGCGGACGCTCGACCTGCCCGTCGACGTCCCGCCGTCGCACCATCCCGAGGGCGAGCTGCGGTACGACGCCGCGCTCGGCCGCACCGGCACCGTCGCCGTGGCCGCGCCCGCCGACCGCGACGCCGCCGTCGACGACGGCACGCTGCGCACCGGCGTCGCACGCACGCACGTCCTGCTGGTCGCCACCGCCACGACCGACCCGCCCGGGGACGCCGGGGCCGCGGCGCCGGCCGACCGGATCGCGGCACAGCTCACGACCGGGGACCCCGGCGGCGCAGGTCAGGGCGACGACGCCTCCGTCGAGGGCGCGGACGCGCTCCGCGAGCGCCTGCGCGCCGCGCACGTCGCGGAGCACGCGCGGCACTACGGCCGCGTGGACCTGGCGCTGCCGTCCCCGGCGGGCGCGGCCGACCTGCCCACCGACCGCCGTGTGCTGGCCGCCGCCGAGCGCCCCGACCCGGGCCTCGCGGCGCTCACGTTCCATCTCGGCCGCTACCTGCTGCTGTCGTCCTCCCGGGCGGGCGGCCTGCCGCTCACCCTGCAGGGCCTGTGGAACCCGTGGCTGCCGGGCCCGTGGAGCAGCGGCTACACGCTGAACATCAACCTGCAGATGGCGTACTGGGCGGCCGGCACGACCGGGCTCGCCGAGAGCCAGGAACCGCTGCTGCGCTACGTCCGCGGCCTCGCCGACGGGCCGGGCGCCGTCGTCGCCCGCGACCTGTACGGCGCCGCCGGGTGGGTGGCGCACCACAACTCGGACGCGTGGGGCCACGCGGCGCCCGTCGGCAACGGCCGCGGCGAGGCGAAGTGGTCCGCGTGGGCGCACGGCGGCACGTGGCTGGCCCAGCACCTCCTGGAGCACCACCGGTTCACGGGCGACGACGCCGCGCTGCGGGCCGCGTGGCCCGCGCTGCGCGGGGCGGGCGAGTTCGCGCTGGCCTGGGTGCAGACGGCGGGCGGCTCCCCGTCCGGCGCCGGGCGGGACGGAGACCGGTTGCACGCCTGGACCAGCCCGTCGACCTCACCGGAGAACCAGTTCGTCGCCCCCGACGGCGAGCCCGCCGCGGTCACGACCAGCGCCGCGATGGACGTGGCGCTGGTGCGCGCCCTGGCGGCAGGCTGCCGCGAGGCCGCCGGCGGGCTCGGGCTCGACGACGCCGACGAGCCGTGGCTCCCCCGCCTCGAGGCCGTCGCCGCCGCGCTGCCGGGCCCGGCGACCGGGTCGCGCGGTGAGCTGCTGGAGTGGGGCGAGGAGGTCCCCGAGGCAGAGCCCGAGCACCGGCACCTGTCGCACCTCGTGGGGCTCTACCCCCTCGGAGACCTGGACCCGACGACCACCCCGGACCTGGCGCGGGCCGCCGCCCGCAGCCTCGAGCTGCGCGGCCGCGAGTCCACGGGCTGGTCCCTCGCCTGGCGGATCTCGCTGTGGGCGCGGCTCGGCGAGGGCGGCCGGGCCCACGACCAGGTGCTGCTGTCGCTGCGCCCCGCCGACGGCCCCGACGAGCGGCACCCGGCCGGGCAGCGCGGCGGGCTGTACCCGAACCTGTTCAGCGCGCACCCGCCGTTCCAGATCGACGGCAACCTCGGCCTCACCGCGGGCGTCGCGGAGATGCTGCTGCAGTCGCACCGGCGGGACGGCGGCGCCGTGCGCCTCGACCTCCTGCCCGCGCTGCCCCCGGCATGGCCCGACGGCGAGGTCACCGGGCTGCGGGCCCGCGGCGGGGCCGAGGTCGACCTCGCGTGGCGCGACGGCGCGCTGACCCGCGCCCGGCTGCGGGCGCCCGACGACCGGGCCCTGGAGGTCGTGGTGGGCCACGGCGGCGTGGCCGCAGCGGGAACCCCGGTCTCGGTCGCGGCGGGCGCTACCGTGATCCTCGACGTGCCCGGTGACCTCCCGGTCGTGGGCGCCGCCGTCCCTCACGCACCCAGGAGATAGCCGTGGCCACCATCGAGGACGTCGCCAAGGCGGCGGGAGTCTCGGCGTCGACCGTCTCCTACGTGCTCTCCGGCAAGCGGTCCATCTCCGCGCCCACGCGCCGGCGCGTCGAGCAGGCGATCGCGACGCTGGGCTACCGCCCGCACGCCGGGGCTCGGGCCCTCGCGTCGGCGCGCACCGAGGTCATCGGGCTCATGATCCCGCTGCGCTCCGGCATCGACGTGCCCGTGATCATGCAGTTCGCGGGCGGCGTCGTCACCCGGGCGCGGGAGCACGCGCACGACGTCCTGCTGCTCACCCAGGACGACCTCGAGGGTCTGGAGCGCGCCACGAACGGGTCGATGGTCGACGCCCTCGTCGTCATGGACGTGGAGGCCGACGACGCGCGCATCCCGATCCTCACCCGGTCGAGGCAGCCGTCGGTGCTGGTGGGGCTGCCGCGCGACGCCTCGGGGCTGTCGTGCGTGGACCTGGACTTCGAGTCCGCCGGGCGGCTCGCCGCGCGCCACCTGGCCGAGCTGGGGCACCGCACCGTCGCGATGCTCGGCGCCCCGCCGGAGGTCGTGGACCGGCACACGTCGTACGTGGACCGCGTGATGCGCGGCTTCGCGGAGGCCGCACCGGAGCAGGGCCTGGACGCGCGGGTCGTCGCGTGCCCGGGCGCGCCCGCCGAGGTCGCCCGCGTCGTCGACGAGCTCCTCGCCGACGCGCCCGGCACCAGCGGGCTCTTCGTGCACAACGAGCGCGCGCTTCCCCACGTCCTGTCCCGGCTGCGCGAGTCCGGCCGAGCCGTGCCCGAGGACGTGTCGGTGATCGCGCTGTGCCCCGAGGACGTCGCGCTCGCGCAGGCGATGCCGATGACCGCCATCGACCTGCCCGCGTCGACCATCGGGAGCCTCGCCGTGGACATCGTCATGGGTCGGCTCGACGACGGCCGGCCTGCCGAGACCCGGCTGCTCGCGCCCGTGCTGACCACCCGCGGGAGCACCGCTCGACGGTAGGACCGCGGCTCCGCGACGGCGCGGGGGCGCGTCATCGGTTCCGACGGCGCGGCGGATCGCCTGCTGGAGAGCAGCGCTGCGGAGGGCCGCGCTCAGCCGAGCGGCACCCCGACGCCGCCGCGCAGCACGCGCCGCACGCGCAGGTCGCCGTCGGTGACGACGACGTCCGCGCGCCGGCCCACGACGAGGCCGCCGACGTCGGTGAGGCCCAGCACGCGCGCCGGCACCCAGGACGCGGAGCGCACGGCGTCGACGAGCGGGACGCCCGCCGCGACGGTGTCGCGCACGACGTCGACCAGGTGCGCCGTGCCGCCCGCGATCGCGCCGCCGTCGGGGTCGCCCGGATCGGCGAGGCGGGCGACGCCGTCGCGCACGGTCACCGCCATCGGCCCCAGCTCGTAGGAGCCGTCGGCCATGCCGGCGGCCGCCATCGCGTCCGTGACGAGCGCGACCTGGTCGGCCCCGACCGTCTCCACGACCGTCCGCACGGTCGCCGGCGCCAGGTGGACGCCGTCGGCGATCAGCTCCACGACGAGTTCGCCGCGGGCGGCGGCCGCGAGGCACGCGGCGATCGGCCCCGGCGCACGGTGGTGCAGGGGGCGCATCCCGTTGAACAGGTGGGTGGCGGTCATCTCGCGCGCGGGGGCCTCGCCCGCCTCGGCGGCGGCGGCGAGGGCCGCGGCCACCTGCGCGAGGAGCTCTTCCGCCTGCTCTGTGGTGGCGTCGGTGTGCCCGAGGGACGGCACGACGCCCGCGGCCACGAGCGCGTCGGCCGCGCCGTCGGCCCCGACCACGCCGTCGACCTCGGGGGCCACGGTCATGGTGCGCAGGTGCCCGCGCGACGCCTCGACGAGGTCGCGCACGAGGCGGACGTCACCCGGGACGAGGTCGTCCGGGCTCTGCGCGCCCCGCCGCTCGTGCGACAGGAACGGCCCCTCGGCGTGGATCCCCGCGATCTCGCCCGCGTCGGCGAGGCCGGCGAGCAGGCCCGCCCGGGCCAGCAGGGTCTCGCGGTCGGCCGTGACGAGGGAGGCGAGCATCGTCGTAGTGCCGTGCCGGCGGTGCTCGAGCACCGCGACCAGCGCGTCGTCGGCGGTCGTCGCGTCGGGGAAGCCGACGCCGCCCCCGCCGTGGTTGTGCAGGTCCACGAGACCGGGCAGCAGCACGGTGCCGGGCTCGGGGGCGAGGGCCGCGGCCACCGCGGCGGCGACCTCCGCGTCGGCGTGCTCGGCCGCCGCGACGGGGCCCACCCAGCGCACGAGGCCGTCCGCGACGACGACCGCGCCGTCCTCGACGTCGTCCTGCGGCGTCACGACGCGACCGCGCAGCGCGACCGGCGCGCCGAAGTCGGAGAGGGGGGCCGTGGGGGTGGCAGCGATCATGGGCCCATCCTGCCGCAGGGCTGGTGGATTGCGAAACCTTCCTGACAAACTCCGGAAGGTCTCAGAAGAGGCGCGAGTCCACGTCGTCCACGCCGCGCATCGCGTCGTAGTCCAGCACCAGGCACTCGATCCCCCGGTCCGTCGCGAGCACGCGCGCCTGCGGCTTGATCTCCTGCGCGGCGAAGACGCCGCGCACCGGGGCGAGCAGCGGGTCGCGGTTGAGGAGCTCGAGGTAGCGGGTCAGCTGCTCGACGCCGTCGATGTCGCCGCGGCGCTTGAGCTCGACCGCCACGGTCGCGCCGGCGGCGTCGCGGGCCAGGATGTCGACCGGTCCGATCGCCGTCATGTACTCGCGGCGCACGAGGGAGTGGCCCGCGCCGAGGAGGTGGATCTGCGCGGCCAGCAGCTCCTGCAGGTGCGCCTCCACGCCGTCCTTCACGAGGCCGGGGTCGACGCCGAGGTCGTGGGCGGAGTCGTGCTCCACCTCGTGCAGCTCGATCTCCAGGCGGTCGTCGGACTTCTGGTGCTGCACCGTCCAGACCTGGGTGACGCCGCGCCCCCGCGCCTCGTCGTCGGGCTCGCCGACCGCCGTCGAGCACGGCGGGCTCATCCAGTTGAGCGGCTTGTAGGAGCCGCCGTCGGAGTGCAGCAGCACGCTGCCGTCCGCCTTGACGACGAGGAGCCGCGAGGCCAGCGGCAGGTGGGCGGTGAGCCGGCCGGTGTACCGGGCCGAGCAGCGGGCGACGACGAGACGCACGGTCCCCCTCTTCGTTCGTGGCGGGTGCTGTGGCGGTGCTCTACAGGACCAGGTCGCGGCGCCCCGGGGGCGCGGACTCGAGCCACGACGCGAGCCCGGCGTACGCGCCGGAGGACATCAGCAGCTCGAAGTCGGTGCCGTCGTAGCGGCAGCGCACCAGCACCTGGTCGGGCTGCCCGGCCTGGTCGAGCGGGGCGCGGCCGGTGATCGAGAGCCCGTCGCGGCGCCAGACGCGCGCCGGGCGCGGCGCGAGCGACCACCCGCGCCACCAGTCGATACGGCCCACGGCGTAGTGGGCGATCCCCACCATCCACGCGGCCTGCGGGTCGTCCGCGGGGCGTGCGTGGCAGGGGAAGGAGCCGACCCTCCGGGAGAGGGTCCGCAGGCGGGAGGCGCCGGCGGCGAGCACCAGTCCGAGCGCGACGACGAGAGCCACCGCGGACCAGACTGCGTACGCCACCGGCACCTGCCTCAGCGCAGCGCCGGCTCGCGGCCGGACAGCTCCGAGACCTCGTCGACGACGATCGTCACGAGGTTGCCGTCGACGGAGACGAAGCCGCCGGTGACGTGCGCCTCGACCGCGGTCCCGTGGGCCGTCGACACCTTGACCGTGCCCGGGCGCAGCACCGCGAGGAGCGGGGCGTGGCCGGCGAGGATGCCGACCTGGCCGTCGACGGACGGGGCGCTGACCTCGCGCGCCGCGCCGGACCAGACCTTGCGGTCGGACGCGACGAGGTCCACGTTCAGCTCTGCCATCTCCATGTCCTCTTTCCGATCGTGCGGGTTCGTCAGGCGGTCGCGGGGGGGGGGGGGGGGGGGGGGGGGGGGGGGGGGGGGGGGGGGG
>NZ_JBNOZL010000010.1:125875-189581 GCF_050311635.1 Isoptericola nanjingensis
CGCGCCGGGAGGCGGTGCCTCCCGGCGCGGCGACGCGGCGGGACGAGACCGTCAGGCCCCGTACTCCTTCTGGATCCGGGCCCAGTTCTCCTCGAGCATCTCGAGGCCGCCGATGTTGTAGAACGCCTGCTCGGCGATGTGGTCGAACTCGCCCTCGGCGATCTTCTTGAACGCCTCGATGGTCTCGCTCAGCGGCACGGTGGAACCCTCCACGCCGGTGAACTTCTTCGCCATGTAGGTGTTCTGGGAGAGGAACTGCTGGATGCGGCGCGCACGCGCGACGACCGTCTTGTCCTCCTCCGAGAGCTCGTCCACACCGAGGATCGCGATGATGTCCTGCAGCTCCTTGTTGCGCTGCAGGATCGACTTGACCTGGGTGGCGACGTCGTAGTGCTCCTGGCCCACGTAGCGCGGGTCGAGGATGCGGGACGTCGAGGTCAGCGGGTCGATCGCCGGGTACAGACCCTTCGACGCGATCTCGCGGGAGAGCTCGGTCGTCGCGTCCAGGTGGGCGAACGTGGTCGCCGGCGCCGGGTCGGTGTAGTCGTCCGCCGGCACGTAGATCGCCTGCAGCGAGGTGATCGAGTGACCGCGCGTCGAGGTGATGCGCTCCTGCAGGAGGCCCATCTCGTCGGCCAGGTTGGGCTGGTAGCCCACCGCGGACGGCATGCGGCCCAGCAGGGTCGACACCTCGGAGCCGGCCTGCGTGAACCGGAAGATGTTGTCGATGAAGAGCAGCACGTCCTGCTTGCGCACGTCGCGGAAGTACTCCGCCATCGTCAGCGCGGACAGGGCGACGCGCAGACGCGTGCCCGGCGGCTCGTCCATCTGGCCGAAGACCAGGGCCGTCTTGTCGAAGACGCCGGCCTCCTCCATCTCGGCGATGAGGTCGTTGCCCTCACGGGTGCGCTCACCGACGCCTGCGAACACGGACACACCGCCGTGGTCCTGCGCGACGCGCTGGATCATCTCCTGGATGAGGACCGTCTTGCCGACGCCCGCACCACCGAAGAGGCCGATCTTGCCACCCTGCACGTACGGGGTGAGAAGGTCGATCGACTTGATGCCGGTCTCGAACATCTCGGTCTTCGACTCGAGCTGGTCGAAGGCCGGGGGCTTGCGGTGGATCGGCCAGCGCTCGGTGACCTCGAGCTTCTCACCCTCGGCGAGGTTGAGGACGTCGCCGGTCACGTTGAAGACCTTGCCCTTGGTGATGTCGCCGACCGGCACGCTGATGGGCGCGCCCGTGTCGGTGACGGCGGAGCCGCGCACGAGGCCGTCGGTCGGCTTCAGCGCGATGGCGCGGACCAGGCCGTCGCCGAGGTGCTGGGCGACCTCGAGCATGAGGGCGAAGGACTTCTCCCCCTCGCCCTGCGACGACAGGTCGATGTCGACCGTCAGGGCGTTGTAGATGTCGGGGATCGCGTCCTCGGGGAACTCGATGTCGACGACGGGGCCGATCACGCGCGCGACACGGCCCACGCCGGGTCCGCTCTGGTGCTCGACCGGGGCTTCCACGGTGGTGGCGGTCATTGCTTGCCTCGCTTCGAAAGGAACGTTGCGGATGTCAGTACGGTCGTCAGAGCCGGCTGGGCTGCTGCCATGGCCGGCGTCATGACGCCGCGAGGGCGTCGGCACCCGAGACGATCTCGCTGATCTCCTGGGTGATGTCCGCCTGGCGGGCCTGGTTCGCCAGGCGCGTGTAGGTGCGGATCAGGTCCTCGGCGTTGTCCGTCGCCGTGTGCATCGCCCGCTGGCGCGCGGCCAGCTCCGACGCCGCGGCGTCGAGCATGAAGCTGAAGATGCGGCTGCGGACGTAGCGCGGCAGGAGGGCGTCGAGGACGCTCTCCGGCGACGGCTCGAAGTCGTACAGCGGGAACGTCTCGTGCTCGCCGGGTGCGGCGACGCCCTCGACGACCTCGAGCGGGAGCATCCGCACGACGCGCGGCCGCTGCGTGACCATGTTGACGAACTGCGTGTACACGACGTGCAGCTCACCGACGCCGCCCTCGTCCGCCGGGGCGAGGAACGCCCCGAGCAGGGTCTCGGCGATCTCGCCGGCGACGTCCGAGTCCGGGCTGTCCGAGCCGTACGACCACTGCCCCGCGAGCTGGCGCCCGCGGTAGCCGTAGTACGAGACGGCGCGCCGGCCGGTCGCGTAGAGCTCGACCTGCTTGCCCTCGCCCTGCAGCTGGGCGATCAGGCGCTCCGCCTCCCGGATGATCGACGCCGAGTAGGCGCCGGCCATGCCGCGGTCGGACGCGATCACGAGGACCGCGACGCGGTCCGTGTCGTGCCGCTCGCTCGTCAGGGGGTGCTTGGTCGACGTGTGCGTCGCCACGGCCGACACCGCGCGGGTGATGGCACGCTCGTACGGCGACGCCGCGGCGGTGCGCGCCCGCGCCTTGCCGATGCGGGAGGCCGCGATCAGCTCCTGCGCGCGGAACATCTTCTTCAGCGACTGCGTCGACTTGATCCGCTGCTTGTAGATGCGCTGGGCTCCACCGGCCATGCTCAGGCCTTCTTCTGCACGACGAGCTGCTCCTGCTCGACGTCCGCGGAGTCGCCCTCGTCGTCGCCACCGACGAGCGGGGTGCCGTCGGCCTTGAGGAAGCCGTTGCGCACGTCCTCGACGGCCGCGGCCAGCGCGTCCTCGGTGTCCTGCTCCAGCTTGCCGGTCTCGGCGATCGTGGAGAGCACCGAGGTGTGGCGACGCAGGTGGTCGAGCATCTCGGACTCGAACCGCTTGACGTCCTCGACGGGGACGTCGTCGAGCTTGCCCTTGGTGCCGGCCCACACGGACGCGACCTGGTCCTCGACCGGGTACGGCGTGTACTGGGGCTGCTTGAGCAGCTCCATGAGCACCGCACCGCGGGCCAGCTGGCCGCGCGACGCCGCGTCGAGGTCGGACGCGAACATCGCGAAGGCCTCGAGCGAGCGGAACTGCGCCAGCTCGAGCTTCAGCGTGCCGGAGACCTTCTTCATCGCCTTGATCTGCGCGTCACCACCGACTCGGGAGACGGAGATGCCGACGTCGACCGCCGGGCGCTGGTCGGCGTTGAAGAGGTCCGACTGCAGGAAGATCTGGCCGTCGGTGATGGAGATGACGTTGGTCGGGATGTACGCCGAGACGTCGTTCGCCTTGGTCTCGATGATCGGCAGGCCGGTCATCGAGCCCGCGCCCAGGTCGTCCGAGAGCTTGGCGCAGCGCTCGAGCAGACGGGAGTGCAGGTAGAAGACGTCGCCGGGGTACGCCTCGCGGCCCGGCGGGCGGCGCAGCAGCAGCGACACGGCGCGGTAGGCCTCGGCCTGCTTCGACAGGTCGTCGAAGATGACCAGCACGTGCTTGCCCTGGTACATCCAGTGCTGGCCGATGGCCGAGCCGGTGTAGGGGGCGATGTACTTGAAGCCCGCCGGGTCGGACGCCGGGGCGGCGACGATCGTCGTGTACTCGAGCGCACCGGCCTCCTCGAGGGCGCCGCGCACGGAGGCGATCGTCGAGCCCTTCTGGCCGACGGCGACGTAGATGCAGCGGACCTGCTTGCTCGGGTCGCCCGACTCCCAGTTGGCCTTCTGGTTGATGATCGTGTCGATCGCGATCGCGGTCTTGCCGGTCTGCCGGTCGCCGATGATCAGCTGACGCTGACCGCGACCGATCGGGATCATCGAGTCGATCGCCTTCATGCCGGTCTGCAGCGGCTCGTGCACCGACTTGCGCTGCATGACGCCGGGCGCCTGGAGCTCGAGGGCGCGGCGGCCCTCGCTCTCGATGTCGCCCAGGCCGTCGATCGGGTTGCCCAGCGGGTCGACGACGCGGCCGAGGTAGCCCTCGCCCACGGGGACGGACAGGACCTCGCCGGTGCGGCGGACCTCCTGCCCCTCCTCGATGCCCGTGAACTCGCCGAGGACGACGACGCCGATCTCCCGGACGTCCAGGTTCAGGGCGAGGCCGAGCGTGCCGTCCTCGAACCGCAGCAGCTCGTTCGCCATCGCGCCGGGGAGACCCTCGACGTAGGCGATGCCGTCGGCGGCGACGGTGACGCGGCCGACCTCCTCGCTGACCGCGCCCTCGGGCTCGTACGACTTCACGAAGCTGTCCAGAGCGGCGCGGATCTCCTCCGGCCGGATCGTCAGCTCAGCCATTGCTCTCTCCTGTCGTGGCCGCGTATCGCGCGGCCTCACGTTCTGCGTAGCCGACCGGGGCCGGCGCTGGGCCTAGGGGTTCAGCCGGCCAGCCGGCGACGGGCGTCGGCCAGGCGGGACAGCACGGTGGAGTCGACGACGTCGGCGCCGACCTGGATGCGCAGGCCGCCGATGACGGCGGCGTCGACCGTGACGTTGAGCTGCACGGCGCGCCCGTAGGCACGCTCGAGCAGCCCGGCGAGCCGGTCCTGCTGGGGCTGGCTGAGCACGCTGCCGCTCGTGACCGTGGCCACGAGCCGGCGACGACGCTCGGCGGCGATCTCCCCGTACCACAGCAGCGTCGCCACGAAGCGGCGGCCGCGCAGGGCGGTCGTGGCGCGGCGGGCGAGCACGAGCGTCACGTCGTCCACCTTGCCCGTGAGCAGGGAGTCGACGAGCTGCGCGCGGCGCCCGGGTTCCGTCGTGGAGTCCGAGAGCACCTGGCGCGCCTCACGCTGCCCGACGAGCGCCCGGGTCAGCCGGAACAGCTCGTCCTCGACCGTCTCGAGGGTGCCCCGCGCCTCGGCGGACGCCAGCACGGCGTCGAGCCCGAGACGCTCGACGGCGTCCGCGAGGTCCCGGTCGCCGGACCAGCGCGACCGCGCCAGCCCCGTGACGAGGTCCACGACGCGCTCGTCGAAGCCCCCGGCCAGCACGCGGCCGGCCAGGGCCGCACGGTCCTCCGGGTCGCGCGACGGGTCGGCGAGCGACCGGCGCAGCGGCCCGGAGGAGTCCAGGGCGGCGACGACGGCGAACAGCTGCTCGCCGAGCGCCTTCGCGTCGGACCCGGCGGACCGCAGGACCGGCTCGAACCGCTCCTGCGCCGCCGCGAGGGATGCTCCGCTGGTGCCCCGCATCAGCCCTCCTTGCCGACCGAGTTGCCGACCGGCGCCGCCGTGCGCGACTCGTCGCCCGCGGCCTCGAGCTCGTCGAGGAAGCGGTCGACCACGCGCGACTGGCGCGCGGAGTCCTGCAGCGACTCGCCGACGATCTTGGACGCCAGCTCGGTGGCCAGCTCGCCGACCTCGGCGCGCAGCGAGACGGCCGCCGTCTGGCGCTCCGCCTCGATCTGGCGGTGGGCGGTCTCGACGATGCGCGAGGCCTCCTCGTGCGCCTTGGTGCGGAGCTCCGCGACGATGGCGGTGCCCTCGGCGCGCGCCTCCTCGCGGGTCTTCGCGGCGTCGGCACGGGCCTCGGCGAGCTGCTGGTGGTACTCCTTCAGCGCCTCCGCGGCCTCTTCCTGGGCCTTCTCCGCCTTGGCGATGCCGCCCTCGATCTTCGCGGTGCGCTCGTCCAGCACGGCCTGGAACTTGGGCAGGACGTACCGGTAGAACACGAACCCGACGATGATCACGATGATCAGCGACCACACGATGTCGTACGTGTGCGGCAGCAGGATGTTCTGCTCGGTCCCCTCGGCGGCGAGGACCGCCGGCGTGGAGGTGTTCAGGGAAGAGGTCATCATCACGGAACGATGAAGCCGGCCACCAGGCCGAGGAGCGCGAGCACCTCGACGAAGGCGATACCGATGAACATCGTGGTACGGAGCTGGCCGGAGACCTCGGGCTGGCGAGCCATGCCCTCGATCGTCTTGCCGATGAGGATGCCGAGGCCGATGCCCGGGCCGACCGCCGCGAGGCCGTAACCGACGGTGCCGATGTTTCCGGTGACCTCGGCGAGGGTGGTGACGTCCACTGGGTTTCCTTCCGTTGGGCGCCGGACCACGGTGGCCCGGCGTCGCTTTCTGGGTGCAGTTGGTAGGACGGGTCCGGCTAGGCCGGGAACCGCGAGACGGTCAGTGCTCCGCCTCGACGGACATGTTGAGGTACACGGCGGTGAGGATCGCGAAGACGTACGCCTGCAGGGCGGCCACGAAGACCTCGAAGAAGAAGAACGCCGCGCCGGCCACGAACGTGCCCGCGCCGAACAGCTTCATCGCGCCGGCCGAGTCGAAGAGGAAGAACGACGTGGCCGCGAAGCAGATCGCGAGCATGAGGTGCCCGGCGACCATGTTGGCCAGGAGCCGGATGACGAGCGTCGCGGGGCGCAGGACGAAGACCTGCAGCGCCTCGATCGGCACGAGCAGCACGTAGAGCGGCTTCGGCACACCCGGCGGGAAGAGAGAGTTCTTGAGGTAGCCACCCAGACCGTGCGCCTTGACCCCCGCGGAGAGATACATGACGTACGTCCACGCGGCGAGCACGATCGGCAGGCCGATCACGGAGGTGCCCGCGATGTTGAGGAACGGGATCACCGCGGCGATGTTCATCACGAGGACCGTGCAGAAGATCGTCGCGAGCAGCTTGAAGTACTTGCGGCCGTTCTCCTGGCCCAGCACCTCGATGGCGATCGAGTTGCGCACGAAGTCGAGGATCATCTCGACCGCGTTCTGGAACCGGCCGGGCACCAGGCGGGCGCGCCGGGCTGCGAGGCAGAACACCACCAGCAGGACGGTGGCCATGATGACGCGGACCAGCATGATCCGGTTGAACTCGAAGGGAGTGCCCTCGAAGAAGATGGCCGGCGGGAAGAAGTCCGCGATCGTCGGCGCGTGGAACTCGCCGTCACCTTCGGCGGCAAGCAGCAGGGGGATCGCTGGCGTAGACAGGGGGTTCTCCCGGAGGTCGTACGGTCCGGGCGCTCCACTCCTGGGAGGGCACGCCATCGGACCTGGCCGTCATGGATTCGCGGACAGCCTACCGGATGTTCACAGGTGCTCCGACATCGCGGAGCAGTTTTTCCGGCCAGATCTCGCGGCTTGTGAAGAAGCGCACGATGTTGCCCCCGGCGACGAATGGTCGCCCGGCGCAAGCACCCTGGTCAAAGGCTCGGTCGGACGGCGCGATCAGGGCTGCACGTAGGGCACGCGGCCGCTGTTCACCGCGCGGTAGTCGAGCAGCGCGGACCCGATCGCCCCGACGGCGAGCACGGCGATCAGCACCCACGGCGCGTAGAACGTGGCGCCCTGGAGCAGCGCCAGCACCACGATGAGCACGACGATCTTGGCCACCCAGGCGCCCATGACGAACGCGGCCATGCGCGCGGGGCTCGACCCGACGGTGCGCATCATCGACCAGATCGTCGTGGCGCAGAAGAAGGCCGCGATCGCGGCGCCCACCAGGGCGCCCCACAACCCGGGCAGGCCGGCGACCAGCAGGCCGATGCCGCCGCCCAGCACCACCAGGGCGCCGACCAGCAGCATCGTGTCCCGCAGCGCGGTCCGCAGCACCCGCCGCTCGGCGTCGGTGGCGTGCTCGTCCGCGGCGGCAGGGTCGGGCGTCGGGCCGGGAGCGTCGGGCGTCGTCATCGGGGGCGTCCTTCGTGCGTCGTCAGGGTGGGCGCGGCCGGGCCGGCCGGCGGCGGGGTCGGGGAACGGTGCGGCGCGGGCGCCGGGTGCGCCGCCACGACCGCCGGGTGGCTGCCGGTGGCGACGTCGTCGTCCAGGAAACGGCCGCGGGTGCGCAGCGGGCCGAGGGTGAGGAGCAGCGCCACCACCACGGCGACGCCGAGGCCGGCAAGAACGGCCTTCCAGTCCCAGAGCACGAGGGCGGCGACGCCGAAGGAGAAGACGGCGGCCCACACGTAGAGGATCAGCACCGCGCGCCGGTGGGAGTGGCCGAGCGCCAGCATCCGGTGGTGCAGGTGCATGCGGTCGGGATGGAACGGCGACTTGCCCGCCGCGAGGCGACGGATCACGGCCATCACCATGTCGAGGAGCGGCAGCAGCACCACCGCGACCGGCAGCAGCAGCGGGATGAACAGGGGCACGCGCTGCGCGCCGGAGAGCGTCGCCCCCATCGAGACCGGGTCGACGTTCCCCGTGATCGTGATGGCCGAGCCGGCGAAGACCAGGCCGAGCACCATCGAGCCCGAGTCGCCCATGAAGATGTGCGACGGGAAGAAGTTGTGCGGCAGGAACCCGAGACACGCGCCGACCAGCACGGCCATCATGAGCGTCGCGAGGTTGGCGTAGTTCTCCGGCGTCGCCTGCTGGGTCAGCCCGTAGGTGTACAGCAGGAAGGCGGAGCCGCCGATCGCGATCAGGCCCGCGGCCAGCCCGTCCAGGCCGTCGACGAAGTTCACCGCGTTCATCGCCACGACGACCACCAGGATCGTCAGGAACAGCGAGATCCTCGACGAGGTGATGAACAGCCAGTCCGGGGTGGGCAGCGACGTGAGCTGGACCTGTTGGAGGGCCATGAACCCCGCCGCGAGCACCTGCCCGGCGAGCTTGGTCATCCAGTCCAGGTCCCACACGTCGTCGGCCCAGCCGAGCAGGCAGACGATGACGGCGCCGCCCACGATGCCCCACGCCTGCGGGCCGGTCTCGAAGACGCCCGCGAGGAACGGCATCTGCGAGGCCAGCACCACCGCGACGACGATCCCGAGGAGCATCGCGAGGCCGCCCAGCCGGGGCGTCGGCTGCACGTGCACGTCGCGCGCCCGCACCGCGGTGATCGCGTTCGTGCGGCGCGCGACCCACCGCGCGCCCGGCGTGGCGAGGTAGGTGACCGCCGCCGAGACGAGCAGCAGGAGCAGATAGGCCCTCACCCGGCGGACTCCTCCGCGGGGGCGGAGCTCTGCTCCTCGGTCCGGGCGGGCGTGCTCTCGTCGGCAGGCTCGGTCGACGCGTCAGCGGTCTCGGCAGTGGTCTCGGTGGCGGGCTCCTCGACGGGCTCGTCGACGCCCCGCACGGGCGCGACGTCGTTCAGCGCCTCGAGCGTGATCGCGCCCTGGCGCACCACGCGCAGCTGCTCTCCGGTGGCGTCGACGATGGTCGAGGCGACCCCGCCGGGCGCGTCCCCGCCGTCGAGGTAGACGGTCACCGCGTCCCCGAGCTGCGCCTGCGCGTCGGCGACCTCGAGGGCCGCCGGGTTGCCGGTGGCGTTGGCGCTCGACACCGCGAGCGGGCCCGTGCGCCGCAGCAGCGCCAGCGCGGCCGGGTGGTCGGGCATGCGGAGCGCGACGGTGCCGTGCGTCTCCCCCAGGTCCCACTGCAGCGAGGGCTGCGCCTGCAGGATGATCGTGAGCCCGCCCGGCCAGAACGCCTCGGCCAGCTTGCGCGCGTCGTCGGGGACCTCGGTGGCGAGCCCGTCGAGGGTGCGGACGTCCGGGATGAGGACGGGCGGGGGCATCTGGCGCCCGCGGCCCTTGGCCGCGAGCAGGGCCGCGACGGCCTCCGCGTCGAAGGCGTCGGCGCCGATCCCGTAGACGGTGTCGGTCGGCAGCACCAGCAGGCCGCCGCGCGAGACCGTGTTCACCGCCTCGTCGATCGCAGGGCCCCAGGTGTTCGGGTCGGTGACGTCGTGCACGCTGCTCACGGGCTCAGTCTGTCACGGTTCGGCCGGCCCCCGGCCGGCCGTCCGGGTCGGTGGCCCGGTGCTCGCGCGTTCCGCCGCAGCGGCGCGCCACCACCATCCGCGGCCGGCCGGTGAGGTCCTCGCGCGTGCTCGCGGGGCCGAACCCGGTCGTGCCCGCCACCATCGCGCGCGCCGCGGCAGCCTGCACCTCCGCGTGCTCCATGACGTACAGACCGCCGGGCCGCACCAGCCGCGCCGCGGCGGCGGTCACTCCGCGGGGCACCTCCAGCCCGTCGTCGCCCAGGCCGTAGAGCGCCACGGCCGGGTCGTGGTCGGCCACCTCGGGGTCGCGCGGCACGGCGCCCGGCGGCACGTACGGCGGGTTGGAGACGACGACGTCGACGGCGCCGTCCAGCTCGCGCAGCGCGGTGCGCGCGTCGCCGCGCAGCAGGCGGACGACGGCGTCCGCCCCGTCCCCCGTCGCCGCGGCGACGTTCCGGGCGGCCCACCCGTGGGCCGCGGCGTCGAGCTCGACGGCGTGCACGCGGGCGCCCGGCACCTCGGTCGCGACGGCCAGCGCGATGGCTCCCGACCCGGTGCACAGGTCGACCACGACCGCCGTGCCCTCGCGGGCCACCACGCGCACCGCCTCGTCGATCGCGACCTGCGCGACCTCCTCGGTCTCGGGCCGCGGGACGAAGACGCCCGGCCCGACGGCGAGCTCCAGGTGCCGGAAGGCGGCCACGCCGGTGAGGTGCTGCAGCGGCTCCCGGTCCGCGCGGCGCTCGACGTCGGCGGCGAACCGGTCGGCCGCGCCGTCCGGCATCACGCGGTCCAGCACGGCGAGGCGCCGCGCCTCCGACCGGTCGACGCCGAGGGCGTGCGCGAGCAGGGTCTCCGCGTCGACGCGCGGGCTGGGCACGCCGGCTGCTCCGAGCCGCGACGTCGCCCAGCGCACGGCCCCGCCGACGGTCGCGGGCACGGCGGGAACCGCGGGCGTCGCGTCAGTCACCGGCGCTGCCCGCGGCCGCGAGCCGCGCCGCCTCGTCGGCCTCGACCGCCGAGCGCACCACCGGGTCGAGGTCCCCCGCGAGCACGTGGTCGAGGTTGTACGCCTTGTACCCGGTGCGGTGGTCCGCGATGCGGTTCTCCGGGAAGTTGTAGGTGCGGATCCGCTCGCTGCGGTCCACGGTGCGCACCTGGGAGCGCCGGACGTCGGCGGCGGCCGCGGCGGCCGCCTCCTGCTGCGCCGCGAGCAGCCGGGCGCGCAGCACGCGCATCGCCTGCTCCTTGTTCTGCAGCTGCGACTTCTCGTTCTGCATCGACACGACGATCCCCGTGGGGACGTGCGTGATGCGGACGGCCGAGTCCGTCGTGTTCACGGACTGGCCGCCCGGGCCCGACGACCGGTAGACGTCGATGCGCAGGTCGTTCGGGTCGATCTCCACCTCGCCCGGATCGTCCACCTCGGGCAGCACCAGCACGCCGGCCGCCGACGTGTGGATGCGTCCCTGCGACTCCGTGACCGGCACGCGCTGCACGCGATGCACGCCGCCCTCGTACTTCAGGCTCGCCCACACGCCCTCGGCGGGGTCGGAGACGCTCCGCGCCTTGACCGCGACCTGGACGTCCTTGTAGCCGCCCAGCTCGGTCTCGGTGGCGTCGAGCACCTGGGTGGCCCAGCCGCGGCGCTCGGCGTAGCGCAGGTACATGCGCAGGAGGTCGCCGGCGAAGAGGGCCGACTCGTCGCCGCCCTCCCCCGCCTTGATCTCGAGGATGACGTCGCGCGCGTCGTCGGGGTCCCGCGGCACCAGCACACGCCGCAGCCGCTCGGACGCGTCGTCCGCCGCGGCGCGCAGGGCCGGCAGCTCGGCCGCGAAGGCCTCGTCCTCCGCGGCGAGCTCGGCGGCCGCCTCCGCGTCGTCGCGGGCCTGCTCCCACGCGCGGTACGCCGCGGCGACCTGGTTCAGCTCGGCGTAGCGGCGGCCGAGAGAGCGGGCGCGCCCCGCGTCCGCGTGCACGGCCGGGTCGGCCAGCGCGCGCTCGATCTCGGCGTGCTCGTCGAGCAGCGGCCGCGCGGCGGCGAACGAGTCGGTCATGGGTACTCCCGGTCCGGGCGCGAGGCGGCGTCGGGCCCGGCGCGGACCACCTCACCGGGACACGCACTGCCTCGGCGGGTGGCGACATTCCCTCGGCAAAGCAGAAGCGCCGGTGGTCCGTCGTCCGACTGCCCCTGGAGAGGTTGTCGGGCGGACCACCGGCGCTAGCCACCCCACGAACGTGCTCGCTTCGCTCCGCGCGTTCGCAGGGACCCCGACAGGGGTCAGGCAGCTACTTCTTCTTGCCGTAGCGCGCCTGGAAGCGGGCGACGCGGCCACCGGTGTCGAGGATCTTCTGCTTGCCCGTGTAGAACGGGTGGCAGGCGCTGCAGACCTCGACGCTGATCTTGCCGGAGGTCGCGGTGCTGTGGGTCGTGAACGTGTTGCCGCAGGTGCAGGTCACCTCGGTGACGACGTACTCGGGGTGGATTCCGGACTTCATGATGCTCCTTGGTGTGATGCCACCGGGTCGCCCCGCAGGACAGCGGGCCGTGAACCGGATGGCCGACGAACCATTGTGCCAGAACGCGGACGCGCCCCGGACATCCCCGGTGCGCCGGGCCCCGCGGGCCCGGCGTACCGGGACGATCAGATCGTCTCGCCCGGGTTCTCGTCCGAGAGCCCGGCCGGCGTCGTCTTCTGCACGTGCAGCAGGAACTCGACGTTGGTCTTGGTCTTCTTGAGCTGGCCGAGCAGCAGCTCGATCGCCTGCTGCTGGTCGAGCGCCCCCATGACGCGGCGCAGCTTGTAGACGATGCCCAGCTCGTCCTTCGACATGAGGATCTCCTCGCGCCGGGTGCCGGACGCGTTGACGTCCACCGCCGGGAAGATCCGCTTGTCCGCGAGGTTGCGGGAGAGGCGCAGCTCCATGTTGCCCGTGCCCTTGAACTCCTCGAAGATCACCTCGTCCATCTTCGAGCCCGTCTCCACGAGCGCCGAGGCGAGGATGGTCAGCGAGCCGCCGTTCTCGATGTTGCGCGCCGCGCCGAAGAACTTCTTCGGCGGGTAGAGCGCCGCGGCGTCGACACCACCGGACAGGATGCGGCCCGACGCCGGCGCCGCGAGGTTGTAGGCGCGCGACAGGCGGGTGAGCGAGTCGAGCAGCACGACGACGTCCTGGCCCAGCTCGACCAGGCGCTTGGCCCGCTCGATGGCGAGCTCCGCGACGATCGTGTGGTCCGACGCGGGGCGGTCGAACGTCGAGGCGATGACCTCGCCCTTGACCGTCCGCTCCATGTCGGTGACCTCTTCGGGCCGCTCGTCCACGAGCACCACCATGAGGTGGACCTCGGGGTTGTTCGCGGTGATCGCGTTGGCGATCTGCTGCATGATGATCGTCTTGCCGGCCTTGGGCGGCGCGACGATGAGGCCGCGCTGGCCCTTGCCGATCGGGGCGACGATGTCGATCACGCGCGGCGTGAGGCGGGTGGCCTCCGGGTTCTCCAGCCGCAGCCGCTCCTGCGGGTACAGCGGCGTCAGCTTGGTGAACTCGGGACGCTGGCGCGCCTCCTCCGGCGTCATGCCGTTGACGGAGTCCAGCCGCACGAGCGCGTTGAACTTGCTGCGGACGTTCTTGCCCGCCGGCGGCTCCTCGCCCTCGCGGGGCTGGCGGATGGCACCGACGATCGCGTCGCCGCGGCGCATGCCGGACTTCTTCACCTGGTTGAGGGAGACGTAGACGTCGCCCGCCCCGGGCAGGTAGCCGCTCGTGCGCACGAAGGCGTAGTTGTCGAGGATGTCGAGCACGCCGGCGACGGGCAGCAGCACGTCGTCCTCGCGCACCTCGACGTCGTCCAGGCCGGCGACGTCCGGGCCGCCCGCACGCCCGCCGCGGTTGCGCTTGCGGTCCCGGCCGCGGTCGCGACCCCGGCGACGGCGCGAACCGCGCTCGTCGTCGTCGTCCCGCCGCGGGCGCTCGTCGCGCTGGCCGCCCTGGGCGCCCGAGCGCTGCTGCTGGCCGGAGCCGTCGTTGCCGCGCCCCTGACCCGAGCGCTGGCCGTCACCCTCGCCCTGTCCCTGTCCCTGGCCGGCGTTCTGGCCGTTGCCGTTCTGCCCGTTGCCGGACCGGCGGCCGCCGCGCTCGCGCGGGGCCGCGACGGCCTCCGCGAGCTGGGCGAGGCGCGCCTCGCGGTCGGCGTCGTTCTGCTGGCCGCGCTGCTCGCTGCCGCGCTGCTCGTCCCGGGAGGGCTGCTGCTCGGCGGGCGCCTCCGCCGCGCGCTGCTGCGGCGCCGCGTCGCCCTCGGCCGAGCCGGCCGAGCGGGTGGCCCGGCGCGAGCGGCGCGGGGCCTCGGCCCCGTCGGCGCGCGGGGAGCGGGCGCCGCTCGAGGCCTGCCCGGAGCTCTGCTCGGCCGGCGACTGGGCCGGGGCGTCGCTGCGGACCGTCGGCGCCACGGCGATCGCCGCGGCGACCGGGGCACCGGCGGTGCGCGCGCCCTGGCCGCGGGCGGCCCGGATCGCGTCCTGCAGGTCGCTCTTGCGCATCCGGGACGTGCCCTTGACGCCCATGCCGGAGGCCAGCGCCTGGAGCTCGGCCAGACGCATCGAGCTCAGGTTCCCGGATGCGGCGGCGCCGTTCCGGCTGTCGGTGGTGTTCGTCACGAAGGACCCTTCCCCCTCGTATGCGGCCCGCAGATCTCGGGGCCGGGGTGGTTGCCGTCCGGCGCGGGGAGCGCCGAGACGCGTGGAACCTCGCATCAGTGGTACGACGACGTCGGCTGGCGGGGTTGGTGTTTCACCCTCTCGCGGGACTGGCGCGGCGGTCCTGCACCGCATCGCGACCACCGAGGCACCTGGCTCTGACCGGGCACGCTGGCGCGCCGTGCGGTGGAGAGGGGGTGCCCTCGCGGTCGATCCCGAAGGCTCACCGCATCATATCACCTCACACCCGGCCCCAGGCCGACGCGCCGGCCGCCACGCGGCGCGCCACCGCGCCGTCGTGGTCCACCCCCGGCCGCAGCGCGCGCCAGCCCGCCACGTCGTCGACGAGGTCGGCCAGCACGGCGTCGAGCCGGCCCGTGCCGTCGCCCGCGGTGAGCACGAGGACCGTGGGACCGGCGCCGGAGATCGTGGCCGCCAGCCCCTCAGCGCGCAGGGCCCGCAGCAGCTCGGCCGAGCCCGCCATCACGCTCGCGCGGTAGTCCTGGTGCAGCCGGTCCTCGGTGGCGTCGAGCAGCAGCTCCGGGCGCCGCGCCAGCGCCTCGACGAGCAGCCCCGCGCGCCCG
This sequence comes from Isoptericola nanjingensis, assembly GCF_050311635.1. NCBI lineage: Bacteria > Bacillati > Actinomycetota > Actinomycetes > Micrococcales > Promicromonosporaceae > Isoptericola > Isoptericola nanjingensis. Next base: position 140,678 of record NZ_JBNOZL010000010.1, read on the forward strand.
GCGGTGAACGCCGCGTCGCCGTGCGGCACCTCCGCCGGGAGCACGCCCCGGGCGCGGCTCGTGGCCAGGCGGGCGTCGGGCACCAGGACGGTGGCCTCGATGCGGTCGTCGACGTCCAGGTCCACGGCGCGGGGGCCGTCGCCCGACCGCCACGCCAGCGTCGCGCCACCCCGGATCGCGGGAGCCGCGTTGTCCGGGTGGCCCTCGAACTCCGTCGCGATCCGCAGCACCGCGGCCGCGTCCAGGACGTGGGGGTCGGCGAGGAGCGCACGCGCCGCGACGATGCCCGACACGACGGCCGCCGACGACGAGCCCAGCCCCCGCGCGTGCGGGATCCGGTTGACGCACCGCAGCCGCAGGCCGGTCCGGGGCGCCCCGGCGAGCTCGAGCGTGTGCCGCAGGGCGCGCACGACGAGGTGGTCGTCGCCGAGCGGCACCTCCCCCGCCCCCTGCCCCTCGACCTCGATGACGACGTCGTCGCTCGCGAGGAGCTCGACCTCCAGGTCGTCGTACAGCGCGAGGGCCAGGCCCATCGCGTCGAACCCCGGGCCCAGGTTGGCGCTGGTCGCGGGAACACGGACCAGCACGTGGTCGGCGCCGAGCTGCATGCGCGTCTCCCTCTCGGGGCTCGGTCGGAACGGTGTCGGGCGGGAGGGGCTCAGCCGAGGCCGAGCGCGTCGGCGATGGAGACGACGTCGGCGCTCACGCGTGTCGGGGTCACCTCGCCGCCGTCCGGCGTGCGCAGAGCCCACTGCGGGTCCTTGAGCCCGTGGCCGGTGACCGTCACGACGACCCGGGCCCCGGCGGGGACCAGGCCGCGCTCGGCGCGGGCGAGCAGGCCCGCGACGCCGGACGCGGACGCCGGCTCGACGAACACGCCGACCTCGGCGGACAGGACGCGGTGCGCGGCGAGGATCTGCTCGTCGGTGACCGACTCGATCACGCCGCCGGACGTGTCGCGGGCGGCCTCCGCCTGCTCCCACGACGCGGGGTTGCCGATGCGGATCGCGGTGGCGATCGTCTCCGGCTGGTCGACGGGGTGCCCCAGGACGATCGGCGCGGCGCCGGCGGCCTGGAAGCCCCACATCTGCGGCGTGCGGGTCGCGACCGCGCCGTGCGCGGCGCCGTCGTCCAGGCCCGCGTACTCGCGGTAGCCCTTCCAGTACGCGGTGATGTTGCCCGCGTTGCCGACCGGGAGGCAGTGGATGTCCGGGGCGTCGCCCAGGGCGTCGACGACCTCGAACGCCGCCGTCTTCTGACCCTCGATGCGGTCCGGGTTGACGGAGTTCACCAGCTCGACCGGGTACACCTCGGCGAGCTTGCGCGCCGCGATCAGGCAGTCGTCGAAGTTGCCGTCCACCTGCAGCAGGCGGGCGCCGTGCGCGATCGCCTGGCTGAGCTTGCCCATCGCGATCTTGCCGTCCGGCACGAGCACGGCGCAGGTCATGCCGGCGCGGGTCGCGTACGCGGCCGCCGAGGCGGACGTGTTGCCGGTCGAGGCGCACACGACGGCCTTCGCGCCGCGGCCCGCGGCCGCGGAGATCGCCGTCGTCATGCCGCGGTCCTTGAACGACCCGGTCGGGTTCATGCCCTCGACCTTGACGTAGACGTCGGCGCCGGTGCGGTCCGACAGCGCGGGGGCGGCCACGAGCGGGGTGCCGCCCTCGCCGAGCGTCACGATCCGCTCCGCCACGTGGGCGGGCAGCCGGTCGGCGTACTCGGTGATGACACCGCGCCACTGGTGGGCAGGCTGGGGCGTCGACATGTCAGGCTCCCTCGACTCGCAGGACGGACGTGATCTCGCGCACCGGCTCGAGGCCGCGCACGGCCGCGACCGTCGCGGCGAGCGACGCCTCGCGGGCGGAGTGCGTGGTGAGCAGCAGCGCGGCGGTGCCCTCGGCGACGTCGACGGCGTACGGCTCGTCGGGCGCCTGGCGGACGGTGTCGATCGACACGCCGTGGTCGGCGAGCACCTGCGCCACCTGCGCCAGGACGCCGGGGCGGTCCGCCACGACGAGGCGGACCTGGTAGCGCGTGACGGCGGCGTCGTGCGGCAGCACCGGCAGCGACGCGTACGCGGACTCGCGCGGCCCGCGCCCGCCGACCATCCGGTCGCGCGCGGCCGACACGAGGTCGCCGAGCACGGCGGACGACGTCGGGCGGCCGCCCGCGCCCTGCCCGTAGAACATGAGCGGCCCGGCGTCGTCGGCCTCGACGAAGACCGCGTTGAACGCGCCCCGCACCGCGGCGAGCGGGTGCGTGGCCGGCACGAGCGCGGGGTGCACCCGCACGGACACGCCCTCGGCGGTCTGCTCCGCGATCGCCAGCAGCTTCACGACGTGCCCGGTCTGCTGCGCGGCGGCGACGTCGGCGGCGGTCACGCGGGTGATGCCCTCGCAGGCGACCTGCGCCAGCGAGACCCGGGTGTGGAACGCGAGCGACGCGAGGATCGCGGCCTTCGCCGCGGCGTCGTGCCCCTCGACGTCCGCCGTGGGGTCGGCCTCCGCGTACCCGAGGGTCTGCGCCTCCTTGAGGGCCTCCTCGAGGTCCAGCCCGTGCGTCGTCATCTGGTCGAGCACGTAGTTGGTGGTGCCGTTGACGATGCCGAGCACGCGGCGCACCTGGTCGCCGGCGAGCGACTCGCGCACGGGGCGGACGATCGGGATCGCGCCGGCCACGGCGGCCTCGAACGACAGGTCGACGCCCGCGGCGTCGGCGGCCTCGAAGAGCTCCGGGCCGTGCGCGGCGAGGAGCGCCTTGTTCGCCGTGACGACGCTCGCGCCGCCGGCGATCGCGCGGTGGATGAGCCCGCGCGCCGGCTCGATGCCGCCCATGAGCTCGATGACGAGGTCGGCCCGGTCGACGAGCGCCTCGGCGTCCTCGGTGAGCAGGTCGGCGGGGACGACCGTCCCGACGCCGCCGCGCGGACGGCTCGCGTCGCGCACGGCGATGCCCACCAGCTCGAGGCGTGCCCCGGCCCGGGCGGCGAGGTCGTCGGCGTGCTGGATCAGCGTCTGCGCGACCTGGGAGCCGACGACCCCGCAGCCGAGCAGCGCGACGCGCAGCACCGTGGGGGTCGGGTCGGCCGCCTGGCGGGGACGGGCCGCGGGGACGGCCCCAGTCAGGGGCCCGGACGAGGGGGCTGCAGGCACGGGAGAACCTTCGGAACGGGATGCCGGGACGGGGTCAGGATAGCCGCGGCGCGTCGGCCGCCGGGCCGCCGTCCACGGCCGTCAGCCCAGGTCGAGCGCGAGCAGGTCGTCGACCGTCTCGCGCCGCACCAGGACGCGCGACGCGCCGCCTGAGACGGCGACCACGGGCGGGCGGGTCAGCAGGTTGTAGTTCGACGCCATCGAGCGCCCGTACGCGCCGGTCGCGGCGACGGCGAGCAGGTCGCCGTCGCGCACGTCGCCGGGCAGCCAGGTCTCGTGCACGACGATGTCACCGCTCTCGCAGTGCTTGCCGACGACGCGCGCGAGCACGGGCTCCGCCGCCGAGGTCCGGCCCACGAGCTCCGCGTGGTACTGCGCCTCGTACAGCGCCGGGCGGATGTTGTCGCTCATGCCGCCGTCGACCGAGACGTAGGTGCGGACACGGCCGTCGTCGAGCGCGACCGGCTTCACCGTGCCGACCGTGTAGAGCGTCAGCCCCGCGGGGCCGACGATGGCGCGGCCCGGCTCGATCGAGATCCGGGGCAGCGGAGTGCCCAGCTCGGCGCAGACGGCCGCCACCGCGCTCGCCACGTCCTTCGCGATGCGGTCCGGGTCGAGCGGCACCTCCCCCGGCAGGTACGCGATGCCGTACCCGCCGCCGAGGTCCACCTCGCCGACCAGCACGCCCGTGCGCTCCGCGAGCTCGGCGCGCAGCCGCAGCACGACGCGCGCCGCCGCCTCGAAGCCCGCCGGGTCGAGGATCTGCGAGCCGATGTGCGAGTGGATGCCCAGCAGGTGCAGCTCCGGGCGCTCGACGGCCGCGAGCAGCGCGCGCATCGCGGGCCCGTCTCCCCCGTCCGGACCCGGGTTCACCGAGAGGCCGAACTTCTGGTCCTCGTGCGCGGTGGAGATGTACTCGTGCCCGCCCGCGTGCACGCCGGTCGTGACGCGCACCATGACGGGAGCCACGAGCCCGCGGGAGCCGGCGAGCGCCGCCACCCTGTCGATCTCGACGAGCGAGTCGACGATGATGCGGCCGACGCCCGCGTCGAGTGCCGCGAGGATCTCGGCGTCCGACTTGTTGTTGCCGTGCAGGCCGATCTCGGCGCCGGGGACACCGGCGCGCAGCGCGACGGCGAGCTCGCCGCCGGACGCCGTGTCGACGCGCAGGCCCTCCTCGCGCGCCCAGCGGGCCACGGCGACGGTGAGCAGCGCCTTGCCCGCGTAGTAGACGTCGACGCCGGTGCCCACCTCGGCGAACGCCGTCGCGAACGCCGTGCGGTAGCCGCGGGCGCGGGCCCGGAAGTCGGCCTCGTCGAGGACGTAGGCGGGGGTGCCCTGCTGGGCCGCCAGCGCGTCCACGCCGACCCCGCCCACCTCGACGACGCCGTCGTCGCGGCGGCGCACGCCCGTCGACCAGGGGACCCCGAGCACGCCCGTCGTGGCCTGGTTCCCGGCCCCGGTCACATCCGCTCCGGGGCGGAGACGCCGAGCAGGTCGAGGCCGTTCGCCAGCACCTGGCGCACCGCGTCGTTCAGCCACAGGCGCGTGCGGTGCGTGTCGGTGACCTCCTCGTCCGGGTACGGCGTCACGCGGCACTCCTGGTACCACTTGTGGTAGTCCGCGGCGAGGGACTCGAGGTAGCGCGCGACGCGGTGCGGCTCGCGCAGCTCGGCCGCCTGCGTGACGATCCGCGGGAACTCGGTGAGCGCGCCGACCAGCGCCGCCTCGGTCTCGTGCGTGAGCAGGGCGGGGTCGAAGGCGTCGGAGCCGTCGGCCGCGACACGCGCGACGTCGCGGTCGGCCGCGTTCCGGTCGACGGCGCAGGTGCGCGAGTGCGCGTACTGCACGTAGTAGACGGGGTTGTCGTTGCTCTGCTTGAGCATCTCCTCGCCCGACAGCGACAGCGGCGAGTCCGCGGGGTAGCGCGCGAGCGAGTACCGCAGCGGGTCGGAGCCCAGCCACTCGATGAGGTCGTCCATGTACAGGGCGTTGCCGCGGCGCTTGCCCATCCGCTCGCCGCCGATGTTGACGAGCTGGCCGATGAGCACCTCGATGTTCGCCTCCGGGTCGTCGCCCGCGCAGGCGGCGATGGCCTTGAGCCGGTTGATGTACCCGTGGTGGTCGGCGCCGAGCAGGTAGATCTTGCCCGGGAACCCGCGGTCCTTCTTCGACAGGTAGTACGCGGCGTCGGCGGCGAAGTAGGTGGGCTCGCCGTTCGCGCGGATCATCACGCGGTCCTTGTCGTCCGCGAAGTCCGTGGTGCGCAGCCACACCGCGCCGTCGACGTCGAAGACGTGCCCCTGCTCGCGCAGGCGGGCGACCGCCTGCTCCACGGCGCCCGAGTCGTGCAGCGTGCGCTCGGAGAACCAGACGTCGAAGTGCACGCCGAACGCGTCGAGGGTGCGGCGGATCGCCTCGAGCTGGGCCTGGTAGCCGAGCTCGCGCGCGGTCGTGAGGGCCTCGTCCGCCGGGAGCGACAGGAGGTCGGGCTCCTGCTCGAGCACCTCGGCGGCGCGCTCGGCGACGTACTCGCCGGGGTACCCGCCCTCGGGCACGTCCTCGCCCTTCGCGCGGGCGAGGATCGACGCGGCGAACTTGTCCATCTGCGCGCCCGCGTCGTTGATGTAGTACTCGGCCGTCACGTCGGCGCCGGCCGCTCGCATGATCCGCGCGAGCGCGTCGCCGAGCGCCGCCCAGCGGGTGTGGCCGATGTGCAGCGGGCCCGTCGGGTTGGCGGAGATGAACTCGAGGTTGTGCACCTGGCCCGCGAGGGCGTCGGTGCGGCCGTACGCGTCTCCGGCGGTGACGATCGTGCGGGCGAGCTCGCCCGCGGCGCCCGCCTCGAGCGTGATGTTGAGGAATCCCGGGCCGGCGACGTCGGCCGCCTTGATCCCCGGCGTCGCCGCGAGGCGGGCCGCCAGGTCCTCCGCGAGCGCGCGCGGCGTGGTGCCCGCCTTCTTCGCGAGCTGCAGCGCCACGTTGGTGGCCCAGTCCCCGTGCTCGCGCTGCCGGGGTCGCTCCACGTGCACCGAGGCCGGGACGGCGTCGGCGGGCAGGGCGAGGGTGCCGTCGGCCACGGCCGAGGCGAGGGCAGCGCTGAGTGCTCCGGAGAGCTCGTCGGGGGTCACCGGGCGATTCTACAAAGGCGGCGGGCCGCCAGGTGCTCGCCGTCGTGGTGGGATCGTCCGCCGTGTGCCGTCCGGCGCTCAGGTGCTGGTAGTCTCGTGCACCGTGCCGAGCGGTTTTCCGTCCGGCGCCCGCGCCTGTAGCTCAGTGGATAGAGCGTCTGCCTCCGGAGCAGAAGGTCGGGGGTTCGAATCCCTTCAGGCGCACCACGAGAGAACGGCCCTGGTCATCGACCAGGGCCGTTCTTCGTTCTTCGTTCTCCCTCGACCCCGACGTCGCGATCGGTCGCCGTCCCGCGACGGGACGGCGACCGATCGCTACGTCAGAGTCGGCCCGGCGGCTCAGCGCGCCCCGGCGAGGCCGCCCAGCGGCATGGTGTCGAGGTCGAGGTCCGGGTTCTTCTCCTGCGTCTTCACGAGCGCCTTGGCCTCGGCGTCGGTGTCGACCGACGGCATCGAGCCCGGCAGCGGCTTGCCGGCGCTCTCCTTGACGAAGCCGACGGCGACCGCACCCACGAGCGCGAAGCCCATCAGGTAGTAGGCCGGGGCCATGCTCGAGCCGGTGGCCTGCGTCAGCGACTCCACGATCAGCGGGGTCGTGCCGCCGAAGATCGCGAGCGAGACGTTGTAGGCCAGGCCCATCGAGCGGTAGCGCACGGAGGTGGGGAACATCGCGGGCAGCGTCGCCGCCTGCACGCCGACCATGCACGCCACCGGGACCGCCATGAGCACGAGGCCCAGGATCGTGGACCACACGTGGCCCATCGCCAGGAGCAGGAAGGCCGGGGCCGCGAGCACCGCGAGCGAGCCCGCGCCGAACCACAGCAGCGGACGGCGGCCGACGCGGTCGCTGATCGGGCCGGCCACGAGGATCATCACGGCGAGCAGCACCAGCACGGGCACGGTCAGCAGGGTGCCCGCCGTCGCCTCGTAGCCGAGGGTGTCCGTGAGGTAGGTCGGCATGTAGCTCGTCAGGGCGTAGCCGGCGGTGTTGGCGACGGCCACGAGCACCATGGCGACCGCGAGCGGGCGCCACTGCGAGCGCAGCGTGACGTCGGCGGGCGCGGGCGTCTCGACGCCGTGCGTCTTGGCGGCCTCGGCCGCGACCTGCTGCGCCTGGAACGCCGGGGACTCCTCGATCTTCAGGCGGAACCACACGGCGAACGCGCCGATCGGGCCGGCGACCAGGAACGGGATCCGCCACCCGCCGTCGAGCATGGCCTGCTCGCCCAGCGTCACCTGCAGCACCGTCACGACGACCGCGCCGAGCGCGAAGCCGAGGTAGCTGCCGAAGTCGAGGAACGACGCGGCCCAGCCGCGACGGCGGTCGGGGGCGTGCTCGGCGACGAAGGTCGTGACGCCGGCGTACTCACCGCCGGTGGAGAAGCCCTGCACCACCTTGAGGAGCACGAGCAGCAGCGGCGCCGCGACGCCGAGGACGCCGTAGGTCGGCAGCAGCCCGATGAGGAACGTCGAGGCCGCCATCATCACGAGCGTGAAGGCCAGCACCTTCTGGCGGCCGACCTTGTCGCCGATGCGGCCGCAGACGATGCCGCCCAGCGGGCGCGCCACGTACGTGGCGGCGAACACGCCGAGGGAGAAGAGGATCTGCACGCCGGACGACGCCTGCGGCAGGAACACGGCACCCATCGTCACGGCCAGGTAGCCGTAGACGCCCACGTCGTACCACTCCATGAGGTTACCGACGGCGGTGCCGCCGATCGTCTTCTTGAGCATGGAGTTGTCCACGACGGTGACGTCGGAGACGCGGAGCCTGCGACGCGCGGCCCGGGTGGCCGGAGCGTTCTCGGGAGTGGTGCCGGTCGGTTCCTGAGGGAGTACGGCGGTCATGTTTCCTTCCGTGGCCGGCGCGGCGCGCACGCGGTGTGAACGCAGCGGCCCGGCCCGTGACAGGGAGCCGGCGCCCGCCACGAGGGCGGACGCCGAGCCCGAACATGGGCGGCCACGTTACCGATCCTTGACCGAGAATCAAGTTCGGCTGGGCAACCAAGGGCCCGGAAGTGCCCTCGGCGCGACGCCCTCACCTGCGGCGACACCATTCCTTGACACGGTATTCGTGAAGCCCGCCACAGGGCTCGAGAAGCGCCCTCGCACCGCCGTCCGGGCGACGGCCGCCCGCCACCGCTCGCTGGACCCGGCGCTCACCGGGCGTTACGTTCTCGGAGCGGCCCGGACACGGGCGGCGACGACGCCCGCACACGATGTCTGCCGAGGCCTGCACAGGGAGGACTCCCCGCATGATCGACCACGAGGTCCGCGTCTACCGCTCCGACGAGCCGCTGCCCCGCGAGGGGCAGCTCGCGTGGAAGATCGCGGAGGTCGCGGCCGAGCAGCTCGAGCCCGCCCCGGAGGTCACCGACATGGTGATCAACCGTGTGATCGACAACGCCGCGGTGGCGACGGCGTCGCTGGGCCGCGGCCCGATCCTCGCGGCCCGCGCGCAGGCGGAGGCGCACCCGGTCTCCCGCGGCGGCGCGGGCTCGACGGTCTTCGGCTCCCCCGGGCGGACCAGCCCCGAGTGGGCGGCCTGGGCGAACGGCGTCGCCGTGCGGGAGCTGGACTACCACGACACGTTCCTCGCGGCCGAGTACTCGCACCCTGGCGACAACATCCCGCCCCTGCTCGCCGTCGCGCAGCACCTGGGCCGCAGCGGTGCGGAGCTGCTGCGCGGGATCGTCACGGGGTACGAGATCCAGGTGGACCTCGTCAAGGGCATCAGCCTGCACGCGCACAAGATCGACCACGTCGCCCACCTCGGCCCGTCGGCCGCGGCGGGCATCGGCACGCTGCTCGGCCTGCCCGCGGAGACCATCTACCAGGCGGTCGGCCAGGCCCTGCACACGACGACGGCGACGCGGCAGTCGCGCAAGGGCGAGATCTCCACGTGGAAGGCCCACGCCCCCGCGTTCGCGGGCAAGATGGCCGTGGAGGCCGCGGACCGCGCGATGCGCGGGCAGACCTCCCCCAGCCCGATCTACGAGGGCGAGGACGGCGTGATCGCCTGGCTGCTCGACGGGCCCGACGCCCGCTACACGGTGCCGCTCCCGGCCGCCGGCGAGGCGCGGCGCGCCATCCTCGACACGTACACCAAGGAGCACTCGGCCGAGTACCAGGCGCAGGCGTGGATCGACCTCGCGCGCCGCCTCGGCACCGAGCGGCCCGAGCTGCGCGACCCGGCGAACGTCGTCGCCGTCGTGCTGCACACGAGCCACCACACGCACTACGTGATCGGCTCCGGCTCCGGCGACCCGCAGAAGTACGACCCCACGGCCAGCCGCGAGACGCTCGACCACTCGATCCCGTACATCTTCACGGTCGCGCTGCAGGACGGCGCCTGGGACCACGTCGGCAGCTACGCCCCCGAGCGCGCCGCCCGCCCGGACACCGTGGACCTGTGGCGCAAGGTCACCACGGCCGAGGACGCCGAGTGGACCCGCCGGTACCACTCGAGCGACCCGGACGAGAAGTCCTTCGGCGGTCGCGTGGAGATCGAGCTCACGGACGGCTCGCGCGTCGTCGAGGAGATCGCCGTCGCGGACGCGCACCCGCTGGGCGCGCGCCCGTTCGCCCGCGAGCAGTACGTGGCGAAGTTCCGCACGCTGGCCGCCGGGGTGCTCGCCGACGAGGAGACCGAGCGGTTCCTCGACCTCGCGCAGCGGCTGCCGGAGCTGTCCGCCGACGAGCTGTCCGGTCTCACCGTCACGCCGCTCGCCGACCCGCTCGCGACCCACCCGGTCGCGCGCGGCATCTTCTGAGACCCGTTCTGAGACCCGGAGGGCGACCGTGCTCTACACGACCACCACCCCCGCCGCCAAGCGCGCCGCGTTCCGCGAGCGGCTGCGCTCCGGCGAGCTCCTGCAGCTGCCCGGCGCGTTCAACCCGCTCGCCGCGCGGCTGATCCAGGACAAGGGGTTCGACGGCGTGTACGTCTCGGGCGCAGTGGTCGCCGCCGACCTGGGGCTGCCCGACGTCGGGCTGACCACCCTCACCGAGGTCGCGACCCGCGCGGGGCAGATCGCGCGCATGACCGACCTGCCGACGCTCGTGGACGCCGACACCGGCTTCGGCGAGGCGATGAACATGGCCAGGACCGTGCAGACGCTGGAGGACGCGGGCGTCGCGGGGCTGCACGTCGAGGACCAGGTGAACCCCAAGCGCTGCGGGCACCTCGACGGCAAGCAGGTCGTGGACGAGCCGACGGCCCTGCAACGGGTGCGCGCCGCCGTCGCCGCGCGGCGCGACGAGAACCTGCTCGTCATGGCCCGCACCGACGTGCGCGCCGTGGCGGGGCTCGCGACCGCCGTCGCCCGCGCGAAGGCGCTCGTCGACGCGGGCGCGGACGCGATCTTCCCCGAGGCGATGCGCGACCTGGCCGAGTTCGAGGCCGTCGCGAGCGCCGTCGACGTCCCCGTGCTGGCCAACATGACCGAGTTCGGCAAGTCCGAGCTGTTCACGACGACGCAGCTCGCCGACGCGGGCGTCGCCCTCGTCATCTACCCGGTCTCGCTGCTGCGCCTCGCGATGGGCGCCGCCGAGCGCGGCCTGGACGCCCTGCGCGCCGAGGGCTCGCTGACGGGGCAGGTCGAGCACATGCAGACCCGCGCCCGGCTCTACGAGCTGCTCGACTACGGCGCCTACTCGGCGTTCGACACCGGCGTCTTCGACTTCAGCCTGGACGACAACCTGCACGGCTGAGCGCCGCCGCAGCACGCACCGCAGCACATCGCAGCGAAGGAGCATCGATGACAGAGCACACCGGGTCCGAGCCCGAGGTCCGACGCGGGCTGGCGGGGGTGGTCGCCGACGTGACGGCCGTCTCCAAGGTGGACCCCGAGACCAACTCCCTGCTGTACCGCGGCTACCCGGTCCAGGACCTGGCGGCGACCCGTCCGTTCGAGGCGGTCGCGTGGCTGCTGTGGCACGGCGAGCTGCCCACGCCCGACGAGCTGGACGCGCTGCGCGCGACCGAGCGCGAGCACCGCCCGCTCGCCGACGACGTGCGCGCCGCCATCGACCTGCTGCCCCTCACCGCGCACCCGATGGACGAGGTGCGCACGGCGGTGAGCGTCGTCGGCGCGCGCGAGGCTGCGGGCCTCACGGCCCTGGAGGCGGCCGCCGACCCGGACGTCAACCTCGAGCGCAGCGTGCGGCTGTTCGCGGCCCTGCCGGCCGTCGTCGCGTACGGGCAGCGCCGCCGCCAGGGACTGGAGCCGGTCGCCCCGCGCGACGACCTGGACTTCTCCGCGAACTTCCTCTGGATGACCTTCGAGGTCGAGCCGGACCCCGTCGTGGCCGACGCGTTCAACCGTTCGATGATCCTGTACGCCGAGCACTCGTTCAACGCCTCCACGTTCACGGCGCGCGTCATCACGTCCACGCTCAGCGACCTGCACTCGGCCGTCGTGGGCGCGATCGCGGCGCTCAAGGGGCCGCTGCACGGCGGCGCCAACGAGGCGGTCATGGAGACGCTCGCCGAGATCGGCACCGCCGAGCGTGCGGCGTCCTGGCTCGACGAGGCGCTCGACGCCAAGCGCAAGATCATGGGCTTCGGGCACCGGGTCTACAAGCACGGCGACTCGCGCGTGCCGACCATGAAGGCCGCCCTCGACACCCTGGTCGAGCACTACGACCGCCCTGACCTGGCCGCCCTCTACGACGCGCTGGAGTCCGAGTTCGTGCGCCGCAAGGGCATCTACCCGAACCTCGACTACCCGTCGGGCCCGGCCTACCACCTCATGGGCTTCGAGACGGCCACGTTCACGCCGTTGTTCGTCGCCGCCCGCGTCACGGGCTGGACGGCGCACATCATGGAGCAGCAGGCCGCCAACGCCCTCATCCGCCCCCTCTCGGCCTACGTCGGTCCCGAGCGCCGCGAGGTGCCCGGCCCCGCGGACCGGTGAGCGCCGACCGGGACGCCGCACGCCCCGCGTCGTCCTTCGGTGCGGCGGCCGTCGCGTACGCCGAGCACCGCCCGGACTACGCGGCGGCCGCGGTGCGCTGGACGCTGCGGGCGGCGCCGGGCCCGCGGGTGCTCGACCTCGGCGCGGGGACGGGCAAGCTCACCGCCACCCTGCTCGACCCGGCCGTCGCCCCGGGCGCGGAGGTCGTCGCCGTCGAGCCGGACCCGGCGATGCTGGCCGAGCTGCGGCGGGGCCTGCCGGCCGTCCGCGCCCTGGCGGGCAGCGCCGAGTCGATCCCGCTGCCCGACGGCTCCGTCGACGCCGTGCTCGCGGGCAACGCCCTGCACTGGTTCGACCCGGCGGTCGCGGGGCCCGAGATCGCCCGCGTGCTCGCCCCCGGCGGCGTCCTGGCCGGGCTCTGGAACCTCCTGGACGACGACGTCGCCTGGGTCGCCGGGCTCGCCGACGTGAGCGGGAGCGCGGCCGTGGGGCCACGGGACACACCGACCGCCTGGCGCCGCGCGACCGCCGGCCTGCTCCCGCCCGCCGGGGAGGCGTGGTCGGCCCGGGCGGAGCGGGCCGAGTTCCCGCACGGGCAGCGCCGCACCGCCGACTCGCTCGTCGCGACGCTCGCGACCCGCGCCGGGATGCTCGTCATGCCGGAGGCGGAGCGCGCGGCCACGACCGGGCGGATCCGCGCCTATCTCGCGGACCGGCCGGAGACGGCGCAGGGCGAGTTCACCCTGCCGATGCGCACGGGCGTGCTGCGCGCGCGGCGCACCTGAACGACACCACCGGGCCGCGGGACCGGACCGTCGCCGCGGCGCACTAGGCTCGCAGTCATGTCCGCCGACTACTCCGACTTCGAGTTCGAGCGCCGGTTCTTCGTCCGCGAGCTGCCGGACGCGCTGCGCGACGCCCCCGCTCTGATCGTCCAGTCCTACTTCCTGTCCGACGGCGGCTACGCGCTGCGCGTGCGGGTGCAGGCCACGGGCGTCGAGGCACGGCTGGGCCCCGACAGCGACGCGCGGGACGTCCTCGAGCTCTACCGCTCGCGCGTCGACTTCGCCGCGGTCACGGTCAAGGGCCCGTCGGTGGGCGGCACCCGGTACGAGGCGGAGCGCCCGCTCGAGCCGGACGTCGGCGCGGAGCTGGTGCGCCGCGGCGGCGCCCAGGTCATCAAGACGCGCTACGCGGCCTGGCTGGGCGCCGACGGCTGGTCGATCGACGTCTTCGGCGGCGCCAACGCCCCGCTCATCGTCGCCGAGTGCGAGCGCTCGGGCCCGGTCACGGACCTCCAGATCCCCGACTTCTGCGTCACCGAGCTCACCGACGACCGCCGCTTCTCCAACGAGTCCCTCGCCGTCGACCCCTTCCGCGGGTGGTCCGCCGCCTACGCCCAGGAGCTCGCCACCCAGGGCCCCCGCTTCCGCGACGACTTCGGCGGCAACACCACGATCACCACCTGACAGCCCACAGAGCCCTGCGCCGCCCGTGCGCCCACCCTTCGCACGCACGGGCGGGGGTCCGTGAGAGCCGACGCCGGAGCGGCGGGACGGTGGACGCCGTCGTCGCGCAGGGCGAGCGTTCAGGAGAGCGGGAGGTGCAGGATCCTTCGCGCGGTCGTATCCCTCCCGAAGTGGAGCGCCCCCTGGGGCGCGCGAACGCGACCGCGCGAAGGATCCTGCACCTCCCGCGGCCGTGAGCAAGGGAGCACCACAGAGGGCTCAGTGCCAGGGCGTGATCTCCACCACACCGGGCTTGTACTCGAAGTGCCAGGGCTCGTAGTTCCCCATGCCACCCCGCTGCGCCCACGGCGGGTTCTCCCACCCGTACGCCGGCCCGTTCTCCCACAGCCACCCGTAGACCTCGCTGGAGCGGTACTCGTCGCCGCACAGGTCGATTGCGAGCCCCCACCCGTGCATGGACGTGCCGGGGGTGGCGGCGAGGTAGCCGCGGCTGGCCTTGACGGCGTACTGGGAGGAGATGGAGCGGTAGCTGTCGACGAGGCACAGGTCGCGGCCGAAGCGGACGCGGAACGCCTCGTTGAGGGCGCTGAGGGCGACGGCGGCGTCGGCGCGCAGCTTCTCGCCCGGCTGCCAGATGTCGCAGAGCGAGTGGTCGGCGAGGCTGCCGTTGCCGCCGTCGATGGAGGCCCCGGAGTCGCAGCCCGGCAGAGGGCTGCGCTCGGCGGTACGACTGGCGGCGGACGCCTCGACGCGCACGTCACGGGGTGCGGCGGCGATGCCCTGGGAGGTGCGGGGGGTCTCGACGCCATGCTCGAGGAGCGCCAGCGTGGAGGGGCCGGTGGGCTGGGTGTCGAGGTCGAACGGGGTACCGCCGTGCGCCTGGCCGTCGGTGACGAGGGGTGCGGCGATGGTGGCGGCGGCGAGCGAGCCGAGCACCGTCAGTCGGGTGACCCAGGCGTGCCCCGCGGGGGCGGCATGCCGGCCGCCGGAGCGGTCGCCGCGGGCGGCAGCGGGGCGCTTGCGGGGCTTCTTGCCGGCCCGGGCGAGCTCGGCCTCCCGCATCTCGCGACGGGAGCGCGGCGCGGCTGCGTCACCCTGCGACGTCGCCTCCACGGCACCTCCGCGCTCGTGCTCCGGGCGGCCGCCATGGTCGCCCGTGCTCCTCGGACCAGAACACGGACCGCCCGGCGTCGCGTGCCCTGCACGCGACCGACGAGGCGATCCGTCACGGAACCATAACGGGGTCGGGCGCCCCCGCCAAGTCCCCGTCCACAGGCGGTCAGGCCGCGGCCAGGGCCAGGCGGCGTGGGAGGGTGTCCACCCTGCTCACGGTCGGCGCTGCATCGCGTCGCGCACCTCGCCCACGAGCTCCTCGAGGATGTCCTCGAGGAACACGACGCCGAGGACGCCGTCGGGTCCCTCGACGCGGGCCAGGTGCGCCCCGGAGCGCTGCATGGCGCGCAGCGCGTCCTCCACCTCGTCGGCCGGCCGCACGGACGCGAGCGCGCGCACGCGCCACGCCGGCACCGGGTCGAACCGGTCGCCGTTCGACGCGTACAGGACGTCCTTGAGGTGCAGGTAGCCGCGCAGGGCGTCGTCGTCGCCCCGCACGGGGAACCGGCTGAAGCCGGTGCGCGCGACGAGGTGCTCGACGTCGTCGGGCGTGGTGCGCGGGTCGACGGTGACCAGCTCGTCCACGGCCACCATGACGTCGCCCGCGGTGCGCGAGGAGAACTCGATGGCCCCGGCCAGGAGGCCCTGCTCGTCGCGGAGCACGCCCTCGGCCTGCGAGTGCTCGACGATCGACTGCACCTCCTGCGCCGTGAACGCGGAGGCGACCTCGTCCTTCGGCTCGACCCCCGCGAGCCGCACGGCATGGTTCGCGACCCAGTTGAGCGCCGCGATCACGGGGCGCACGGCCCGGCCGAGCAGCACCAGCGGCGGCGCGAACCAGAGGGCGGCCGTCTCCGGGCCGGCGACGGCGAGGTTCTTGGGCACCATCTCGCCGAGCACCACGTGCAGGTACACGACGATCGCGAGCGCCAGGACGAGCGAGACGGGGTGCAGCAGCGCCTCGGGGACCCCCAGGGCCTCGAAGGGCACCTCGAGCAGGTGGGCGAGGGCGGGCTCCGCGACGATGCCCAGGCCGGTGGAGCACACGGTGACCCCGAGCTGCGCGCACGCGAGCATGAGGGAGACGTGCTCCATCGCCCACAGGGCGGTGCGGGCGCGTCGGTCGCCGGCCTCGGCCCGCGGCTCGATGGCGCTGCGGCGCGCGGAGATGACGGCGAACTCGGCGCCGACGAAGAACGCGTTGCCGGCGAGCAGCAGCACGCCGATCAGCAGGGCGGTCCCGGTGCTCATCGGCCCATCTCCCCGTGCCGGGTCCCGGCCGGGTCGACGGCGAGCACGCGCAGCCGCTCGACGCGCCGCGCGTCCATCGCCTCGACGCGCAGCAGCACGCCGTCGGTCTCGACCTCGTCGCCCACCTCGGGCACCCTCCCCAGCACCGCCATGACCAGGCCGCCGAGCGTCTCGTAGGCCGGCCCCTCGGGCACCACCAGGCCGGTGCGCTCCTCCAGCTCGTCGGGGCGCAGCACCCCGGGCACGACCCACGACCCGTCGGCGCCGCGCACCACCCCGGCGCGGCGCGGGTCGTGCTCGTCGGCGACGTCGCCGACGAGCTCCTCGACGACGTCCTCGAGCGTGACGATGCCCGAGGTGCCGCCGTACTCGTCGACGACCACGGCCATCTGCAGCCCGAGACCCCGGAGCTCGACGAGGAGCGGCCCGAGCCGGACCGTCTCCGGGACGCGTGGCGCGTCGACCATGAGCGCGGCGGCCGGCACCTCGGCGCGGCGGTCGTGCGGCACGCCGACGGCGCGGCGCAGGTGCACGAGGCCGACGACGTCGTCGCGGTCCACGCCGATCACCGGGAACCGGGAGTGGCCGGTGCGCCGGGCGAGGGCCACGACCTCGGCGGCCGTCGTGTCGCGCTCGACGACGGCCATCCGCATGCGGTCGGTCATGACGTCGCGCGCCGACAGCTCGTCGAGCTCGAGGGAGTTGGTGAGCAGGGTCGCGACCGACTGGTCGAGCGTGCCCTCCTGCGCCGAACGTCGGACGAGCGACAGCAGCTCCGAGGACGACCGCGCGCCGGACAGCTCCTCGCGAGGCTCGACCCCGACCCTGCGCAGCAGCGCGTTGGCCGAGCCGTTGAGCACGGCGATGAGCGGCCGGAACAGCATGGTGAACACGCGCTGCACGGGGACGACCAGCCGCGCCGTCGCGTGCGGGGCGGACAGCGCGAAGTTCTTCGGGATCAGCTCGCCGAACAGCATCGAGAACGCGTTGACGACCACGAGGGCCAGCACGACCGCGAGCACCCCGGCGACGCCCTGCCCCATCGCCGTGGCGGCGAACGCCTCGGAGAACAGGGACAGCAGCGCCGGCTGGGCGGTGTAGCCCAGCAGGATCGTGGTGATGGTGATGCCGACCTGGGCGGAGCTGAGCTCCGTGGACAGGTGCTTGAGCCCGGCGCGGACGGCACGGTCCCGTCGGTCCGACGGGCGCGCGGTGTCGTGGCCGGGCGAGGGACTGTCGCCCTCCTCGTCGTCGGCCCCGAGGACGGCCGGGTCGAGGGTGACGAGGGAGAACTCGCTGGCGACGAACACCGCGGTGCCCGCGGTGAGCACCACGCCCAGCACGATCATGAGGACGTCGCCTAGCACGGGCGGCTCCCGGTCGTGCGGCGCGGCGCGGCCGGGCGGCGGGGCGGCGGGGTGGCCAGGCGGGACGGCGCGGGCGACCCCGCGCGATATCGGCTCTCGTCCATCGTGCTCCGATGGTATCGGGACGGAGCCCGCGGGCGAGTCGGCGTCCGCGCGGGAGGGCCCTGGACAGCGTGTACTCAGCGCTCCCCCAGGGAGCCGGTGCAAGATGGCACCATGACCACCGCGACCCCTCCGAGCAGCCCGGGCGCCTCGGGCCAGCAGAACGCCACCGTGCTCGTCGTCGAGGACGAGCCCGCGATCGCGGCCGCCATCGCCCAGCGCCTGTCCGCCGAGGGCTGGCGGGTCGAGGTCGCGCGCGACGGCCTCGCCGGCGTCGACGCCGCCTCCCGCCTGAGCCCGGACGCCATCGTGCTGGACGTCATGCTGCCCGGCATCGACGGGCTCGAGGTCACCCGCCGCATCCAGGCGGAGAACCCGATCCCCATCCTCATGCTCACGGCGCGCGACGACGAGACCGACATGCTCGTCGGCCTCGGCGTCGGCGCCGACGACTACATGACCAAGCCGTTCTCGATGCGCGAGCTGGTGGCGCGCGTCAAGGCGCTGCTGCGGCGCGTGGAGCGCGCGCAGCAGGCCGCGGTGACGACCCCCGCCGACCCGCCGATGGTCATGGGCGACGTCACGATCGACCGCGCCCAGCGCCGCGTCCACCGCGCGGGCGACGAGGTGCACCTCACGCCGACCGAGTTCGAGCTGCTGGTCATGCTCGCGAGCTCGCCCAAGACGGTCCAGACGCGCGAGCGCCTGCTCGCGGAGGTGTGGGACTGGGCGGACGCCAGCGGCACCCGCACCGTCGACTCCCACATCAAGGCGCTGCGCCGCAAGCTCGGGCCGGACCTCATCCGCACCGTGCACGGCGTCGGGTACGCGTTCGAGCCGCCGGAGGCCTGATGGACCCCGCCGCCGGCGACGACACCGGGCCGGCCGCGCCGCGGCGCAAGGAGCACCACCGGCTGCCCGACGTCCGCCCGCTGGACCCGCTGCGGTCGCTCAAGACCAAGCTCGGCGTGCTCGTCGTGGCGACGGTGACGTTCGCCGTCCTCATCACGTGGATCGGCCTGCAGAACGAGCTCGGCCCCACCCGCACGCTGCCCCTGGCGATCTTCCTGTCCCTGGTGATCGTGCAGCTCCTGGCGCGCGGCATGACGTCGCCGCTGCGGGACATGACGGCGGCCGTGCAGGCGATGGCGGCGGGCGACTACTCCATCCGCGTGCGCGCCACGAGCCGCGACGAGGTGGGCCAGCTCGCCGAGGCCTTCAACGTCATGGCCGCCGACCTCGACGCCTCCGACCGGGTGCGGCGCGAGCTCATCGCCAACGTGTCGCACGAGCTGCGCACCCCGGTGGCGGCGCTGCAGGCCCAGCTCGAGAACATGGTCGACGGCGTCACCGAGCCGACGCCGTCGGCCCTCGAGCTGTCCCTGGAGCAGACGGAGCGGCTCACCCGGCTGGTCACGTACCTGCTCGACCTGTCGCGGGTGGAGGCAGGCGCCTCCGCGCTGGTGCTCAGCGAGTTCTCCGTGGGCGACTTCCTCGAGGAGTCCGCGCAGGCGATGTCGATGGTCGACGCGGCGAAGGGCCTCAGCTACGTCGTCGACGTCACCCCGCCGGACCTCGCGCTGGAGGCCGACGTCGAGCGGCTGCGCCAGGTGGTCACCAACCTGCTGCAGAACGCGATCCGGCACTCGCCGCACGCCGGGACGGTGCGGCTCGACGCCTACCCCGTGGACGACGACGTCGTGCTCGAGGTGAGCGACGAGGGCCCCGGCATCGCGCCCGAGGACCGTGGCCGGATCTTCGAGCGGTTCGCGAGCGGCGCGGCCGCCGGTCGCCCGCACGCCGCGCCGCCGTCCGGCATGGCGAGCGGCGGCACGGGCATCGGCCTCGCCATCGTCCGCTGGGCGGTCGACCTGCACGGAGGGCACGTCGAGGTCGCCGACACCGACCGCGGCGCGACGATGCGCGTGACGCTTCCCGCGCAGGCCCGGCCCGCCGCCGGCGTCACGACCGAGCCCTCCGAGTGATCCCGCGCCCCGGCCCGCCCCGCGGCGCCGGCGTGAGGTTGGTCACACTCGTCCGTCACAGGACGGCCCGCGTGGTCCGGACATGACGCCGGAACACGGAGTCATCGTGTCGACCCGAGGAGTCGTTGCCCACCCCATTACCGGACGGTCACGATGCGCGCCGTGAGCCCGGGAACGGCCGTCTGACGCCGCTCGACCTCCCCGGTCGGACGCCGCGAAGGACGTAGGCTGGACCTGCGCACCGGCGCTGTCGGGCGCATTTCCGGTCGAACGAGTTGCAACTGTGTGAAAGTGGGCGATCCGCGCGTGGTGTCCCCGAAGGACGGGTCAGAGTCGATCAGCGTGGCGAGCGCGTTCGGAGCCAACGAATGGCTTGTCGACGAGCTCTACGAGCAGTACCTGAAGGACAAGAACGCGGTGGACCCCGCGTGGTGGGACTTCTTCGCCGACTACGAGCCGGGTGAGACCAACGGCGCCACGGCGGACGCCGCGCCGGCTGCACCCGCGCAGCCCGCGGCGCCGGCTGAGCCCCAGGCACCGGCGCAGGCAGCCCCGGCACCCGCGGCCCCGGCCGGCCGGTCGGGCACCGCCGCCGCCGAGACCGCGAAGGCCGAGCGGAAGGCCTCGAAGCCGGCCCCCGTCCCGGCCGACCCCGAGGTGAGCGCCGTCCGCCCGGTCGCCGAGGCCCTGCCCTCGACCGCGCCCTACGCCGAGGTCGCGAAGTCCTCGCCGAAGGCCACCGAGGACGAGGCCACCGACGACGTGCAGAAGCTGCGCGGCCCCGCCGCGCGCGTCGTCACCAACATGGAGGCCTCGATCGAGGTCCCGACCGCGACGTCGGTGCGCGCCGTGCCCGCCAAGCTCATGGTGGACAACCGCATCGTCATCAACAACCACCTCGCGCGCGGCCGCGGCGGCAAGATCTCGTTCACGCACCTCATCGGGTTCGCGCTCGTCGAGGCGCTGTCCGACATGCCGGTGATGAACGCGCACTACGAGAGCATCGACGGCAAGCCGCACGTCGTGCAGCCGGCCCACGTCGGCTTCGGCCTCGCGATCGACCTCGCCAAGCCGGACGGCTCGCGCCAGCTGCTCGTGCCCAGCGTCAAGAAGGCCGAGGAGCTCGACTTCGCCGGCTTCTGGGCCGCGTACGAGGACCTCGTGCGCAAGGCGCGCGGCGGCAAGCTCGGCATGGACGACTTCGCCGGCACCACGATCTCGCTGACCAACCCGGGCGGCATCGGCACCGTGCACTCCGTGCCGCGCCTCATGGCCGGGCAGGGCACGATCATCGGCGTCGGCGCCATGGACTACCCCGCGGAGTTCGCGGGCGCGTCCGTGGAGCAGCTCGCCCGCATGGGCATCTCGAAGGTCATGACGATCACGTCGACCTACGACCACCGCATCATCCAGGGCGCGCAGTCCGGCGAGTTCCTCAAGGTGCTCGCGAACAAGCTGCTCGGCCTGGACGGCTTCTACGACCGCGTGTTCGCGGCCCTGCGCGTGCCGTACGAGCCCGTGCGCTGGGTGCGCGACAACACCGTGGACGCCGACGTCGAGGCCGCGAAGCCGGCCCGGATCGCGGAGCTCGTCCACTCCTACCGCTCGCGCGGCCACCTCATGGCCGAGACCGACCCGCTCGCCTACCGCCAGCGCAAGCACCCGGACCTGGACATCCAGAGCCACGGCATGACGCTGTGGGACCTGGACCGCCAGTTCCCGACGGGCGGCTTCGGCGGCAAGGCCAAGGACACGCTGCGGGACATCCTCGGCCTGCTGCGCGACTCGTACTGCCGCACCATCGGCGTCGAGTACATGCACATCGCCGACCCGGCCCAGCGCAAGTGGCTCCAGGAGCGGCTCGAGTCGGGCTACGCCCGCACCCCCCGCGAGGACCAGCTGCGCATCCTGCGCCGCCTGAACTCCGCCGAGGCGTTCGAGACCTTCCTGCAGACCAAGTTCGTCGGGCAGAAGCGGTTCTCGCTCGAGGGCGGCGAGTCGGTCATCCCGCTGCTCGACGCGATCCTGTCGCGGGCCGCCGAGGGCGGGCTCGACGAGGTCGGCATCGGCATGGCGCACCGCGGCCGCCTCAACGTGCTGGCGAACATCGCGGGCAAGAGCTACGGCCAGATCTTCAAGGAGTTCGAGGGCCAGCTCGACCCGAAGAGCGTGCAGGGCTCCGGCGACGTGAAGTACCACCTCGGCACCGAGGGCGTCTTCACCGCCGAGTCGGGCGCCACGACCAAGGTGTACCTGGCGGCGAACCCGTCCCACCTCGAGGCGGTCGACCCGGTGCTCGAGGGCATCGTGCGGGCCAAGCAGGACCGCATCGACCTGGGCGGCGACGGCTTCTCCGTGCTGCCGATCCTGCTGCACGGCGACGCGGCCTTCGCGGGCCAGGGCGTGGTGCCCGAGGTGCTCAACCTCGCGCAGCTGCGCGGGTACCGCACCGGCGGCACGATCCACGTGATCATCAACAACCAGGTGGGCTTCACCACCGGGCCGTCGTCGTCGCGCTCCACGACGTACGCGACCGACGTCGCCAAGGGCTACCAGATCCCCGTCTTCCACGTGAACGGCGACGACCCCGAGGCCTGCGTCCGCGTGGCCGAGCTGGCCTTCGCGTACCGCGAGCAGTTCGACCGCGACGTCATCATCGACATGGTCTGCTACCGCCGCCGCGGCCACAACGAGGGCGACGACCCGTCGATGACGCAGCCGCTGATGTACAACCTCATCGAGGCCAAGCAGTCGGTGCGCAAGCTGTACACGAAGAACCTCGTGGCCCGCGGCGACATCACGGTCGAGGAGGCCGAGCAGGCGCTGCAGGACTACCAGGCGCAGCTCGAGCGGGTCTTCACCGAGACCAAGTCGGCCGGCAAGGCCAGCACGCCCGACGGCGAGGACGAGATCCTCGGACTCGAGCGCCCGGAGGCCCAGCGCGAGGGCGCCGGCGACATGGTGGGCTGGCAGACGGCCGTCCCGCACGCCGTGCTCGAGCGCGTGGGCGCCGTCCAGGTGTCCGCCCCCGAGGGCTTCACGGTGCACCCGAAGCTCGCCCAGATGCTGCAGAAGCGGCAGCTCATGGCGAAGGAGGGCGGCATCGACTGGGGCTTCGGCGAGCTCGTCGCCTTCGGGTCGCTGCTCATGGAGGGCACCCCCGTGCGCCTCGCCGGGCAGGACTCGCGCCGCGGCACCTTCGTCCAGCGCCACGCCGTGCTGCACGACCGCAACACCGGTGCCGAGTGGACCCCGCTGCTGTACCTGTCGGGCGACCAGGCGAAGTTCTGGGTGTACGACTCCTCGCTCAGCGAGTACGCCGCACTCGGCTTCGAGTACGGCTACTCGGTCGAGCGCCCGGACGCCCTCGTGCTCTGGGAGGCGCAGTTCGGCGACTTCGTCAACGGCGCCCAGACGATCATCGACGAGTTCATCTCGTCGGCCGAGCAGAAGTGGGGCCAGCACTCGTCGCTGGTCATGCTGCTGCCGCACGGCTACGAGGGCCAGGGGCCGGACCACTCGTCCGCCCGCATCGAGCGCTTCCTGCAGCTCGCGGCCGAGAACAACATGACGGTGGCGCAGCCGTCCACCCCGGCGTCGTACTTCCACCTGCTGCGCCAGCAGGCGTACGCCCGGCCGCGCCGGCCGTTGGTCGTCTTCACGCCGAAGCAGCTGCTGCGCCTCAAGGCGGCGGCCTCCAGCGTCGAGGACTTCACCACCGGCACGTTCGAGCCGGTGCTGCCGGACACGACCGTGGACGCAGCGCAGGTCGACCGCGTGCTGCTGTGCACCGGCCGCGTGTACTACGACCTGCTCGCCGAGCGCACCAAGCGCCAGGACACCCGGACCGCCATCGTCCGCCTGGAGCAGCTCTACCCGTTCCCGGAGGAGCAGGTCCGCGCGCAGCTGGCGCAGTACCCGGACGCCGACGTCGTGTGGGTCCAGGACGAGCCGGAGAACCAGGGCGCCTGGTCCTTCCTGCACCTGGCGCTCCCGGATGACATGCCGCGCGTGCGCGTCGCGTCCCGCCCCGCGTCCGCGTCGACCGCCGCCGGCACGGCCAAGCGGCACAAGGAGCAGCAGGAGATCCTGGTCGCCCAGGCCTTCGACCGCTGACCTCCCCGCGAGATAGAGAGGCTCCTCGCCGAGATAGAGAGGGGGCGGACCGCACCACGTGCGGTCCGCCCCCTCTCTATCTCGGCGAGGAGCCTCTCTATCTCGCGGTCACCAGCGGTCGTGCACGTGCTCCTTGATCGCCTCGTCGTAGATCTCCCGCACGCCGGACGTGAAGAGGGGCCCGAGGACGCCCGTGTCACCGGCGGCGGCGTTGAGCCGCGCCTGCTCGGGGCTGCGTGCCCCCGGGATGACCGTGGAGACGCCGGGCTGCTGCCAGACCCAGGCGATGGCCGCCTGCGCGGGCGTGAGGTCCTGGTTCAGGGCCGAGCCGGCGAGCTCCGTGAAGCGGGCGGCCGCGTCGACGCCGACGTCGAACGGCACGCCGGAGAAGGTCTCGCCGACGTCGAAGGCCTTGCCCTCGCGGTTGAACGTGCGGTGGTCGTCCTCCGAGAACGTGGTCTCGTGGGTGTACCGGCCCGACAGGAGCCCCGACGCCAGCGGCACGCGCGCGATGATGCCGACGCCGGCCGCGGAGGCCGCGGGCAGCACCCGCTCCAGGGGCTTGAGCCGGAACGCGTTGAGGATGATCTGCACGGTGGCGACACCGGGGCGCGCGATGGCGGTGAGGGCCTCCTCGACGGTCTCCACGGAGACGCCGTAGGCGGCGGTGACGCCGTCGGCCACGAGCGTGTCCAGCGCGTCGTACACCTCGTCGTCGGAGTAGACGGAGGTCGGCGGGCAGTGCAGCTGCACGAGGTCGAGGGTCTCGACGCCGAGGTTCCGGCGCGACCGGTCGGTCCACTCGCGGAAGTTCGACAGGACGTAGTTCTCCGGCACCTGGTCCATCCGCCGGCCCATCTTGGTGGCCACGGTGATGGCGTCGTCACGGTGGTCGGCGAGGAACGCTCCCAGGGCCTGCTCGCTGCGGCCGTCCCCGTAGACGTCCGCGGTGTCGAAGAACGTCACGCCGGACTCGAACGCGGCATCCAGCACGGACCGGGCCTGGTCGTCGTCGACCGTCCCCCAGTCCGCACCCAGCTGCCAGGTTCCCAGGCCGACGACCGACACCAGCCGACCGGTGCGGCCGAGCACCTGCTTCTCCATCGTTCCCCCGTTCGGTGGCACCCCGGGCACCCCGGACCCGTGGCGCGGACCCCTCGCGCGCGAGGGGACGTCTCGTCAGATATCTGGCTCTCCTACGCTACGTCGCCCGCACCGATCCGGCGTGCCGACTACGGTGTGAGCGTGAACACCGCTGACTCCCCCGCCGTCCCCGCCCCGTCGGGCCGGCAGTTCCGCATCTCCTCCGGCGAGCACCGGGCCACCGTCACCGAGGTCGGGGCGATGGTGCGCGAGTACACCGTCGCCGGCCGCGACGTGTTCGTGCCGTTCGCCGAGGACGAGGCGGCCCCCGTCTTCAACGCCGCCGTCCTCGCCCCGTGGCCGAACCGTCTGCGCGACGGCGCCTACACGACCGACGGCGTCCGGCACCAGGTGGCCGTGAGCGAGCCCGACCGCGGGACGGCGCTGCACGGCCTCGTGTGCTGGTACCGCTGGACGCCCGTCGAGGTGGCGGACGACGCGGTGACGCTCGAGCTCGCCCTCCCCGCGCAGAAGGGCTGGCCGTTCCAGCTCGTGCTCCGCACCCGGTACACGGTGTCCGACGCCGGCCTGGAGGTCGTGGTCGGCGCGCGCAACGTCGGCACCGGGACCGCGCCGTACGGCGTCGGCTTCCACCCGTGGCTGTCCACCGGCGGCGTCGCGCTCGACGAGTGCACCGTCAGCCTGGACGCCACGACGCACGTCACCGTCGACGACCGCCTGCTGCCGACCGGCGTCGAGCCCGTCGCCGGCCCGTACGACCTGCGCACCACGCGGCCGCTCGCCGGCCTGGACCTCGACGACGCGTGGACGGGTGCTACCCGCGACGACGCCGGGCTGTCCTGGGCCCGGCTCGGCCGCCCCGACGGCAGCACCGCCGCGATCTGGATGGACGGCTCCATGGACTGCTGGCAGGTCTGCTCGGCCGACCACATCGACGGCTACGAGCGGTTCGGCCTCGCCGCCGAGCCGATGAGCTGCGTGGCCGACGCGTTCAACACCGGCGAGCGCCTCGTCCGCCTCGCCCCTGGCGACGAGCACGTCGTGCGCTGGGGCGCCACCCTGCTCTGACCTGTCAGACCCGGCGCGCCGCATACCCCCGCTGTGGCCCTGACAACTCGGGGAGCCGTGCGGCGTGGGATCCTGCGTCGCGGACGGGCGTGCGGCGACAATGGCCGCGCAACTGCGAGACAGGACTTGGACGGTGAAGGCTCAGTGACCCAGACCGAGGTGCGCATCTGCGTCGTGGGCGACGAGCTCAGCGTGGGCGTCGGGGACGCCCGCGCCCTGGGGTGGACGGGGCGCGTCATGGCCCGGACCAGGTTCGGGCAGCCGGCGATGGCGTTCACGCTCGCCGTGCCCGGGGAGACCAGCTCGGCGCTCGGCGCCCGCTGGCAGGCGGAGACGGAGTCGCGCTTCGGCCCGGAGGACACGTGCGAGAACCGCCTCGTCGTCGCCCTCGGCCGGCACGACGTCGACTCGTCGCTCTCGGTGGCGCGGTCACGGCTCAACCTGGCGAACATCCTCGACGTGGCGGAGACGAGCCGGATCCCGGCGTTCGTCGTCGGGCCCCCGCCGGGGCGGCCGGAGGACGGCGGCCGCATCGCGGACCTCTCGGCCGCGTTCTCGGACGTCGCCAACCGGCGCCGCGTGCCGTACGTCGACACGTACACGCCCCTGGCGCAGCACGAGCAGTGGCTGGCCGACCTCGCGACGAACGGCTCCACCTACCCCGGGCAGGCGGGCTACGGCCTCATGGCGTGGCTCGTGCTGCACACCGGCTGGCACGCGTGGCTGGGGCTGCCCGCCGACGAGTGACGACCGCTCAGACGCCCGCCCGTTCGGCCAGGCCGCGCACGTACGCGGCCTGGCCGACGTGCTGCAGGTCGTCGCCGACGACGCTCACGAGCCGCACCCCGAGCGTGACGGGCGGGTCCCACCTCGTGTCCACCACGCGGTCCAGGTCCGAGGCGGTCACCGTCGCCAGGTAGGCGGTCGTCGCGGCGTGCACGTCGTCGAGGTAGCCCCGCAGCAGGGCCGCGTCGGCCCGGACGGTCGCGACCTGCTCCGGCGTGTGGCCGTGGCCGGTGTCCGCGACGTCGAACGGCAGCCCGAACCTCTCGGCCCAGCCGCCCGCCGCCCACCGCTGCTCGGTGCCGGCGACGTCCGCGACGTGGTCGTCCTGCACCCGCGCCAGGTGCCACACGAGCCACGCGACGGTGTTCGCCTCCGCGTCGGGGCGGTACGTCAGGCGGTCGGCCGTGGCGCCGCGCAGTACGCGGTGCGCGGTCTCGGCGATCCGCCCGAAGGCGTCGGTCAGCAGGGCGACGTGGGGTACGGACGCGTCCGTCATGGTGCTCCTCCTCCCCGGCGCCCCGGGCGGGCGCCGGTCAGCGACGGTCGACGGTGACGTGCGCGGACGTCACCGTCGCGGACAGGTACGCGGCGCTGCGGCCGTCGGCGGGCTGCTCGCCGTGGTCGACGACGAGCGTCGCGCCGGCGCTCGGCAGCACCGAGCCGTCGAGGACGACCTGGCCGGACGCGCCGCGCACCTTGAGGTTCACCGGGCTGCCCGCCGGGAGGCGCAGGTCGATCGCGCCCGAGACCGTCTTGGCCGTGATCAGCGGGCTCGCCTGGGTCGCGGTGACCGTCGCGGCCCCCGACACGGTGGTCAGGGAGACCCGCGCGAGCGCGCCCGTCAAGGCGATCGACCCGGCCGCGCTGTTCGCCGTCACGTCGCCGGTGTGCCCCTCGGCCGACAGCGCGCCCGAGACGGTCTTGAGCGACATCGGCCCGGTCGTGCCGGTCGCGCGCACGGCGCCGGTCACGGTCTTCACCGCGACCTTGCGACCTCCGGCGACCTCGACGTCCGCGCCGAGGGTGCCGACGTCGACCGCCCCGTCGGCCGGGACGACGACGCGCACCACGGCACGCTCGCTCTGGCGCGGGTTGCGCAGCTTCGCCATGACGGAGTCGAGCACGGAGCTCTCGTAGCCCACGCGCAGCCGGTCCCCGTCGCGCACGACCTGGAGCGGCTTGGCGCTCACCTCGAGCAGCTCGATCCGCACGCCCGTCGCGGCCGGGTCGGCGACGACGTCGGCGCGCCCGTCCTGCAGGCGGAGCGTCACCCCCGTGGCCTGCTCGACGTCGATGGTCTGCGGGGCGGCGACCGCCCACGACTCCGTGCTCATGAGGCTCCCTGTGCTGCTCGGGCTGTGCTGAGGACGGGTACCACCCTGGCAGAGCCCGGGGACGTCCGGATCGGGGATGCCCCGGATTCCGACCCGGGGCCTCCGGTGTGGGACCATGGGAACCGACCCCTCGTCCATCCTTCGTGAGGAGACCACCATGAGCAAGCGCGGTCGCAAGCGCCGTAGCCGCAAGGGCAACGCCGCCAACCACGGCAAGCGTCCCAACGCCTGACGCGCCGAGGTAGTACGAAATTCGCCGAGGTAGTTCCGGTGGGCGCGTGGCCTGTGGCCACGACTCCTACCGGAACTACCTCGGCGAATTTCGTACTACCTCGGCGTGAGGGCTACTCGGCCGTGGACATCACGGTCAGCTGCGCGTGGATGCGCACCCGGAGGGTCTCCGGCGCGCGCTCCGAGCAGGAGCGGCGGACCAGCTGCTTGACGAGCTCCTCGACGCTCAGCTCGGCGAGGCACGGCGAGCAGTGCGCGACGTGCGCGCGCATCCGCTGCTCGTCCTCGGGCGTCATCTCCGAGTCGAGGAACTCGTTCAGGTGCACGAGGGCGTGCTCGCACTCGTTCTCCCCCTCGGCCCGGTCGTGCGGGATGGGGGTGACGGGGTCGGTCATGACGCTCCTCCACGAGCCGGGACCAGGCCACGCTGAGCGGCGTAGTCGGCGAGCAGCTCGCGCAGCTGCCGGCGTCCGCGGTGCAGCCGGGACATCACCGTCCCGATCGGCGTACCCATGATCTCGGCGATCTCCTTGTAGGGGAAGCCCTCGACGTCGGCGTAGTAGACGACCATGCGCCGGTCCTCGGGCAGCTCCTGCAGCGCGCGCTTGACGTCGGAGTCGGGGAGCCGGTCGAGCGCCTCGGCCTCGGCCGACCGCAGCCCCTGCGACGTGTGCGACGCGGCGCGGGCGATCTGCCAGTCCTCGACGTCCTCCGCCTGGGACTGCTGCGGCTCGCGCTGCTTCTTGCGGTAGCTGTTGATGAACGTGTTCGTGAGGATGCGGTACAGCCAGGCCTTGAGGTTGGTGCCCGGCTTGTACTGGTGGAAGGCGGCGAACGCCTTCGCGAACGTCTCCTGCACCAGGTCCTCGGCGTCCGCGGGGTTGCGCGTCATGCGCAGCGCGGCGGAGTAGAGCTGGTCCAGGTACTGCAGGGCGTCACGCTCGAAGCGCTCGGCCCGGGCCGCGGTGGTCTCTCCCTCGGGGGCACGCTCCGTGTCCTCGGGGATCTCCTCGCCGTCCGGGGTGCTCCCGCGCGGCGCGTCGCCGCTCGCCGGGCCAAGGTCCTGGGTCATCACCGTCGAGCCTAGTCCAGCCACTGGGCGGGGTCCTCCGATCCACGGGGTGTGCAGGTCTGTCGTGCGGCCGACCACCGCGTCGTCCGCGCCCGCCGTCAGGGCGTCTGCCGGGACGGCGAACAACCGCACGGACTCGCGTCCGGGTGCGGGGACGGCGGTCGCCGTCGTCGGGGTGCGGGTGCTCACGCGGTGTGCAACCGCTGAAGGGGCCTCGACATTCCCGTGGGAGCGGCTCCGGCCGCCGGCCTCAGGAGGCCACCGGCGCGGCGAACCGCCGGCGGTAGGAGACCGGGCTGGTGCCGAGCTGGCGGGCGAAGTGGTGCCGCAGCACGGGCGCGCTGCCGAAGCCGACCACGCGCGCGATCTCGTCCACGGGCGCCTCGGTCGACTCGAGCAGCTCCTGCGCCCGTGCGACCCGCTGGCGCGCGAGCCAGGCGGCCGGCGTCGTGCCGGTCTCCTGACGGAAGCGGCGCGCGAAGGTGCGCTCGGACAGCGCGGCCCGGCGCGCCAGCCTGGACACGGTGTGCTCCTCGGCCAGGTGCTCTCGCATCCAGGCGAGCAGGCCGGCGAGCGACACGCCCTCGCGCGGCAGCGGGTCGACGACGAACTGGGCCTGACCCCCCTCGCGCTGCGGCGGCACCACCATGCGCCGCGCGACGGCGCGCGCGGCGTCGGCGCCGACCTGCGTCCGCACGAGGTGCAGCGCGGCGTCGATGCCCGCCGCGGTCCCGGCGCTGGTGAGCACGTGCCCGTCCTCGACGAAGAGCGCGTCGGGGTCGACGTCGGCGGTGGGGACCTCGGCCGCGAGCCGCTCCGTGTACATCCAGTGCGTGGTGCACCGCCGGCCGTCGAGCAGGCCTGCCCGCGCGAGCGTGAACGCGCCCGAGCAGATGGCGAACAGCCAGGCGCCGCGGTCGTGGGCCGCCCGGAGCGCGTCGAGGTAGGCCTGCGGCAGCGTCTCCGCGCCGTCGTCGTCGATGCCGTACGCGACGGCGACGACGAGGTCGGCGTCGTCGAGCGCCTCGAGGCCGTGCTCGACGACGACGGGGAAGCCGCCCTTGGTCATCACGGGGCCGGGCTCGGGGGCGCAGAGGGTGAAGTCGAACGACGGGCCGCCCGTGTCGCGCCGGTCGATCCCGAACACCTCGTACGCGACGCCGAGCTCGAACGGGGCGACGCCCGGGACGACGACGGCGGCGACCTTGTGGATCATGCCGACCATGCTGCCACGGCGATGGCGGAATGTCGATGCATACTGGCACTTCTGCCACTCGTGGCAGAAGTGCGATGCGCGAAGGATTACTGCCATGACCGCACTGATCCTCGTCCTCGCCGCCCTGCTCCTCACCGCCTACGCCGCCCGCCTCGTGCGGACGGTCCGCCGCGACGGCCTCGGCACCCGCCGGCCGCCGCGCTCCCACCCCGACTGGTGGGACGGCGCGCCCGCCTGACGCCCGCCGGCGCCGCGCCCGCCGGTCGCCGCGCAAGCGCGGGTCGGCTCTGCCACAGTGGGCCCATGCTGCTGCGCCGTATCGCCCGACCCCTCCTGGCCGCCCCCTTCGTCTACGACGGGATCCAGGCCGTGCTGCACCCGGCCGAGCACGTGGACGCCGCCCGCGAGGGCTCCACGATCGTCACGGACGCGGTCGGCGCCGAGCCGCTCAGCGACCGCCAGCTCGGCCTCCTGGTGCGCGCGCACGGCGCGGTGACCGCCGTGGCCGGCGTCCTGCTCGCCGTCGGCCGCACGCCCCGCACCGCCGCGCTCGCGCTGGCCGCGCTCACCGCGCCGCTCGCCGTCGCCCACCAGCCGTTCACCAGCAGGGGGGCCGAGCGCAGCCTGCGCACCGCGGCCTTCGTCAAGGACCTCGGCAAGGTCGGCGCCGCCGTCATCGCGGGCGTCGACCTCGAGGGCCGGCCCGGCGTCACCTACCGCGTGCAGCAGGCGCGCACGCACGCCGCCCGCCTCGCGGAGGCGAAGGCCGAGACGGTCAAGGCCGCGACGAAGGGCGAGGCGGCCAAGGTCGCGGCCAAGGCCGACAAGGCGAAGGCGGCCACCAAGGCCGAGGCCGCGAGGCTGCGGGCGAAGGTCGCCGAGGCCGTCTGACGGCCCCGGACCTGGTCGGCACCGGCGAGACGGCCCGCGGTGCGTGCGGTCCGTGAACTAGCCTCGGAGCCATGACCTCAGCCGTCCCGCCGCACGCCGCCCCGCCCGCCCCCGACGTCGTCGACGAGTGGGCGGCACCGGTCGCGACGGCTCCGCTGGACGCGACGGTCGAGGTGCCGGGCAGCAAGTCGCTGACGAACCGCCTGCTGGTGCTGGCCGCGCTCGCCGACGGCCCCGGCACCCTGCGCGGGGCGCTGCGCTCGCGCGACGCCGACCTCATGATCGGCGCGCTGCGGGCCCTGGGCGCCGGCATCGACGAGGGCGACGACCCGAGCACCCTGCACGTGACCCCCGGGCCGCTGCGCGGCGACGTGGACGTCGACACCGGGCTGGCGGGCACGGTGATGCGGTTCCTCCCGCCGGTCGCGGCCCTGGCCGACGGCCCGGTCCGCTTCGACGGCGACCCCGAGGCGCGGGTCCGGCCGATGCTGCCGGTGCTCGCGGCCCTGGGCAGCCTGGGCGTGCGCGTCACGTCCCCCGACGGCGGCACCCCGACGCACCTGCCCTTCACCGTGCACGGCACGGGCCGGGTGGCGGGCGGCGCGGTGGACGTCGACGCGTCGGCATCGTCGCAGTTCGTCTCGGCCCTGCTGCTCGCGGGCGCCCGCTTCGAGCGCGGCCTCACGCTGCGGCACATCGGCACCACGCTGCCGAGCGTCCCCCACATCGCCATGACCGTGGCCACCCTGCGCGACGTCGGCGTCGAGGTGGACGACTCGCGCGACGGCATCTGGCAGGTCGCCCCCGGCCCGGTCACCGCGCGCGACGTGCGGGTCGAGCCGGACCTGTCCAACGCGGCGCCGTTCCTGGCCGCGGCGCTGGTGGGCGGCGGCACCGTGCGCGTGCCGGGCTGGCCGGCGGAGACCACCCAGCCGGGCGCGCTGCTCCCGGACCTGTTCGCGGCCCTCGGGGCGCAGGCCCGCCTGGACGGCGGCGTCCTCACCGTCACCGGCACGGGCGAGGTCCGCGGGGCGGACCTGGACCTGCACGCCGCGGGCGAGCTCGCCCCCACCTTCGCCGTCCTCGCCGCGCTCGCCGACTCCCCCAGCCGCCTGCGCGGCATCGCGCACCTGCGGGGCCACGAGACCGACCGGCTGGCCGCGCTGGCCACCGAGATCACGCGGCTCGGCGGGCAGGCCGAGGAGACGCGCGACGGGCTCGTCATCACGCCGCGGCCGCTGCACGGCGGCCTGTTCCGCACCTACGCCGACCACCGCATGGCGACGTCGGCCGCCGTGCTCGGCCTGCGGGTGCCGGGGGTGCGGGTGGAGAACGTCGGCACCACGGCCAAGACCCTGCCCGGCTTCGACGTGATGTGGGAGCGGATGCTGGGGGTCGACGCCGGCCCCGTCACCGAGGGCGAGGCCTGATGGCCCGCCGCGCCGTCGACGAGCACGCGCAGTACGCGCGGCCCTCGAAGCGCGGCTCACGGCCCCGCACCAAGCAGCGCCCCGAGCACGCGGACGCCGAGGTCGGCATGGTGACCGGCGTCGACCGCGGCCGGTACACCCTCGTGGTCGACGACGGCACCGACCGCGAGCGCACCGTCCTCGCGATGAAGGCGCGCGAGCTCACACGTACCCGCGTCGTCGTGGGCGACCGCGTCGACGTCGTCGGCGACACGTCGGGCGACGAGGGCACGCTCGCCCGCATCGTGCGGATCCAGGACCGGTCGTCCGTGCTGCGCCGCACCGCGGACGACACCGACCCCTACGAGCGCATCGTGGTGGCGAATGCCGACCAGCTCGTCGTGGTCACCGCGCTCGCCCAGCCCGAGCCGCGCACCGGCATGATCGACCGCTGCGTCGTCGCCGCCTACGACGCGGGCATGGACGTGCTGCTGTGCCTCACCAAGGCCGACCTCGCGGACCCCGCTCCCCTGCGCGACCTCTACACCCCCATCGGCGTCGAGGTCGTCGTCACGCGGCAGGACGACGCCGCGAGCGTCGAGGACGTCCGCTCCCGGCTGGCCGGGCGGACGTCCGTGCTGGTGGGGCACTCGGGCGTCGGCAAGTCGACGCTCATCAACGCCCTGGTGCCCGACGCCGACCGCGCCACCGGCGTCGTCAACGACGTCACCGGCCGTGGCCGTCACACGTCCACGTCGGCCGTCGCGCTGCGGCTGCCGGTCGGGCACGACGACCACGACGGCTGGGTGGTCGACACCCCGGGCGTCCGGTCGTTCGGGCTGGCGCACGTCGAGACGGACCACCTGCTGCAGGCGTTCGAGGACCTCGCCGAGGTCGCCGAGGACTGCCCGCGCGGCTGCACCCACCTCGCGGACGCCCCCGACTGCGCGCTCGACGACTGGCTCGCCGCGTCGTCCGACGACGAGCGCCCGGCGCGCGAGGCCCGCGTCGCGTCGTTCCGGCGCCTGCTGACCGCGCGCCACGCCGCCGACTGACCTCGCGCCGGATGGTGATTTCGGGGACCATCCACGTCCCCGTTCCCCCGGAGGTCGCGCGCACAGAGTCCGGGCCCTGTTCGTCAGGTACAACTTGTCAGTTTGGGCTGACGAGTTCTACGGTGAAGAGATGTCTACCGCGCCCGATCCCGCCGCGCCCGCCGACATGCCCGCCGACATGCCCGTCGACACGGCCGCCGCCGCGGCGCGCGAGCTGCGCTCGCTGGTCGGGCGGCTCCGCCGCCGCTTCCTCGAGCTGAGCGACAACCAGGAGCTCACGCCGTCACAGACGTCGCTGCTCTCCCGGCTCGCCAAGCACGGCCCCGCGTCGCCCGGCGCCCTCGCCGCGGCCGAGCGGGTCCGGCCGCAGTCGCTCGGGGCCACCCTCGGCGTCGTCGCCGACCGGGGCCTCGTGCGCCGGGACCCCGACCCCGACGACGGCCGCCGCCAGGTGATCTCCCTCAGCGACGACGGGCGGGCGTTCGTCGAGGGCCGGCGCGAGGCCGGGCAGGAGTGGCTGACGCACGCGCTGCGCGACCGCCTCACCTCCGAGGAGCTGGCCACCGTGACGGCGGCCCTCGCGATCCTGGACCGGACGCTCCTCGACGCCGCGCCCACCGCCCCGGCACCCGCCCGCGAGGCCGACCGCCCGTGACCCTGCTCCACCGCCGCCCCGCCGCCCGCCCGGCGGCCGCACCCCGCGGGCCGGACGGCTACGACACCCGCCTCACGCTGCCGCTCGCGCTGGGGTCGCTGCTCAACCCGATCAACTCGTCGATGATCGCGGTGGCCCTCGTGCCCATCGGGATCGCGTTCGGCGCCCCGGCCGCGCAGACGGTCTGGCTCGTCACCGCGCTCTACCTCGTGACGGCGGTGGGCCAGCCGGTGGTCGGTCGCGTGGTCGACCTCGTCGGGCCGCGGCGCCCCTACCTGGTCGGGGCCGCGCTCGTCGGCATCGCCGGCATGCTCGGAGCGCTGGCCCCGTCGCTCGGGGTGCTCGTGCTGGCCCGCGCGCTGCTCGGCATCGGCACCTGCGCCGCCTACCCGGCGGCGATGTGGCTCGTGCGGCGCGCGACCGACCGCTACGGCGAGGACCGCGGGATCGCGACGGTGCTCACGATCCTCGCCGTCACGAACCAGGTGACGATGATCGTCGGCCCGACGCTCGGCGGGCTGCTCGTCGGCGCCGGCGGCTGGCGGGCGATCTTCCTGGTCAACGTGCCGCTCGCGGCGGCGTGCCTCGTGCTGGGCGGCCTTCGGCTGCCGCGCACGACCGCCGCCGACCTCGTCGTGCAGGACGCCGTGGACGACGTCCGGGAAGACGGCACGAGCCTCGCGACACGCCTGGACCTGCTCGGCGTGCTGCTCTTCGCGGTCGCGCTCACCAGCCTGATGCTCGTCCTCGTCGGCGCCGCGCCCTGGTGGGTGCTCGCCGCGACCGCCGTGACCGGCGCCTGGTTCGCGCGGCACGAGCTGAGCGCCCGCCGCCCGTTCGTCGACCTGCGGCTGCTCGCCGGGAACCGCCCGCTGCTGCTCACGTACGCGCGCGCCCTCCTCACCGCCACCGCCACGTACGCGTTCATGTTCGGCTACGTGCAGTGGCTCGAGCAGGGCCGTGGCCTGAGCGAGGCCACCGCGGGGCTGCTGATGCTGCCGACGTCGGTCGTCGCGGTCGCGGTCGCCTCGGCGACCGGGCGGCGCGCCCCCGTGCGGACGGCCCTGCTCGTCGGGTCGGGCTCGTTGCTGGTCGGCGGCGCGATCCTCGCCGTCGTGCAGCCCGCCAGCCCGACGTGGCTGCTCGTCCTCGCCGGCGTGGGCATCGGGGGCATGCAGGGGCTGGCCGGGCTCGCGCACCAGAAGGCGCTCGCCCGCCAGGCCGACGCCGCGACCGTCGGCGCCGCGTCCGGGCTGCTGCGCACGTTCATGTACCTCGGCGCGCTGGTGTCCACCGCGGCCATCGCGGCCCTCTACGCCGACGGCCCCACGACGGCGGGCCTGCACGACCTCGCCCTCGCGATGGCGGCCTGCGCCGTCGTCGTCGGCGTCCTCACGCTCGTCGACCGCTCCCTGCGGCGCCGTCCCACGAGCGTCCACCCCGTTCCCGCCCCTGTCCCCGCACCCGACCGAGCACCCGACCCCGCACCCGGAGAGCACCGCTGATGACCCTCACCACCCTCGACCCCCGCACCGCCCTCGTCGTCGTCGACCTGCAGGCGGGCATCCTCGCCATGCCGACCGCGCCGCACGCCGCGGACGCCGTCCTCGCCCGCAGCGTCGAGCTCGCCGAGGCCTTCCGCGCCCGCGACCTGCCCGTCGTCCTCGTGCGCGTCACCGCGGCGCCCGACGGCGCCGACGCCGTGCCCGGTCGCACCGACGCACCGCGCGGTGCAGCCCGGCCCGACGGCTGGGACGTCCTCGCGCCGGAGCTGCACACCGCGGCGTCGGACGTCGTCGTGACCAAGCGGAACTGGGGCGCCTTCTACGGCACCGACCTCGACCTCCAGCTGCGCCGCCGCGGCGTGACGCAGGTCGTCCTGGCCGGCATCGCCACCAGCATCGGCGTCGAGTCCACGGCCCGCGCCGCCCACGAGCACGGCTACCACGTCTCCCTCGTCACCGACGCGATGGCCGACCGCTCCGCCGAGGACCACGAGCACAGCGTCGGGCGGCTCTTCCCCCGGCTGGGCGAGTGCGGCACGACCGCCGAGCTGGTCGCCCTGCTGGGCGCCTGACCTCTCTGTCCCACCCCCGCGCGCCGGGGCCCTGGCCGGAGCGGCGGACCGCTACGGTGTGAGGCGTGTCGTACACCCAGCCGTCTCCCAGCCCGACCAGCGGGCCCGCGCGCACGTACGAGGACGACCTGCGCCTGGCCCACGTGATCGCCGACCAGGTGGACGCGATCACGATGTCCCGCTTCAAGGCCGTGGACCTGCACGTCGAGCAGAAGCCCGACGACACGCCCGTCTCGGACGCCGACCGTTCCGCCGAGGAGTTCATCCGCGCCCAGCTGCACCGCGCGCGCACCCGCGACGCGATCGTCGGCGAGGAGTACGGCTCGGCGGGCAGCGGCGCGCGGCGCTGGATCATCGACCCGATCGACGGCACGAAGAACTTCGTGCGCGGCGTCCCCGTGTGGGCCACGCTCATCGCGCTGGCCGACGGCGAGGAGGTCGTCATGGGCCTCGTCTCGGCGCCGGCGATCGGCCGCCGCTGGTGGGCGGCGAAGGGCTCGGGCGCCTGGACCGGCAAGTCCCTCGCGTCCGCGTCGCGGATGTCCGTCTCCGGCGTGAGCACGCTCGCCGACGCCTCGTTCTCGTACTCGTCCCTGTCCGGGTGGGAGGAGCACGGGAAGCTCAACGGCTTCCTCGACCTCACCCGCCAGGTGTGGCGCACCCGCGGCTACGGCGACTTCTGGTCGTACATGCTCGTCGCCGAGGGCGCCGCCGACATCGCCGCCGAGCCCGAGCTCGAGGTCTACGACATGGCCGCCCTCGTGCCCATCGTCACCGAGGCCGGCGGCCGCTTCACCGCGCTCGACGGCGCCCCCGGACCGTGGCACGGGAACGCCCTGGCCACCAACGGCAGGCTCCACGACGAGACGCTCGTCTACCTGGGCTGAACCCGCTCACGACGATCAGGGGCGCGGGATCTGGGAGATCTCGGTCGGGTCGTACCAGAGCAGGTCGCGGTCGGTGACGCGCTGCAGCGCCGCGTCCAGCGCCGCCTCGGACGTCGCGCCGACGTCGCCGGTGCGCTCGGCGTCGTTCTCCTCGTCGGCGGCGGCGAGCACCGCGCGCACGTCGTCCGCCGCCTCCGGCTCGTCGACGTGGACGGCGACGACGGCCATGCCGGTCAGGGCGGCGACGTCGACCGCGCTGGGCTCGTCGGCGCCGTCAGCCCCGATGACCTCGGCGTCCGGCACGTCGAGCGAGACGACGACGCGGAGCGGCACGACGGCGCGACGCGAGGCCACGAGGGCCAGCGAGTCGTCCGCGGCGGCGAGGAAGGCCTCGTACTCCCGGCTCTCGTCGTCCTCGTCGGGCAGCTCGCGGGCGAGGGCGGGCGTCACCGCGTGCGCGCGGCGGGCGGGGACGTCCCACCGCGCCCCGGCGGCGGCGACCACGGCGCCCTCGAGCTCGTCCAGCGTGGCGGGAACGTAGATGCGCATGCGCACAGTCTGCCGCGAGCTGCCGCCCCGCGCTCACACCTCCGCCGGCACCGCCGCGGCGACGGTCGCCCGCACCCGCTCGGCCAGCGCCTCGAACGCCGCGGTCACCGGCGACCCGGGAGCCTCCTCCGCGAGCGTGCGGCCCGCCAGCAGCGCGGCGTCCAGGCCGGCGGCGTCGTCGGGGACAAGGTGGACGTCCTCGACCCCGGCGTAGCGCGCCAGCGCGTCCCGCACCGCCGCCTCCGGGCGCGAGCCCACCGCCGACGCGCGCACCCGGTTCGCGACGACGACCCGCTCGCCCGCGACGGGCACCGGCACCTCGCGCAGGTCCTCGAGCCCGCGCACGAGGCGCTGGATGCCCACCGGGTCCGCCGCACCGACCACCACGACGACGTCCGCCGCCTGCAGCGCCGCGAGCGTCGCACCGTTGCGCTGCGGCGCGTGGGTGTCGTACATCAGCAGCTCGTCCGCCTCCAGGAGCGGGCCGCAGTCGACGACGGTCCAGTCGGCGAGGTCGCGCGCCCGCTCGAGGACCACCTCGACGGCGCTGGCCGGCAGCTCGGGCCACCGGGCGGCGCGCGTGATCCCCGTCAGCACCCGGAGCCTGCCGCCGACGACCGGGCTGTGCCGGGCGAGCGTCGGCAGGTCGAGCGACCCGTGCGCGGCGGCGCGGGCGGCGGCCGCCAGCCCCGGGGCGTCGTCGAGCAGGCCCAGGCGGGCAGCCACCGACGCGCCGTAGGTGTCGGCGTCCACGACCAGCGCGTGCTCGGCAGCCGTCGCCGCCGCCTCGCGACGCGCGCGACCGTGGCGGCGGCGCCCGCGCGACAGGCCGCCGAGCGCGGCCGCGAGCTCGAGCGCCGTCGTCGTGCGCCCCGGCGCGCCCACGGGGCCCCAGACCGCGACGACGCGCCCGCGGCGGGGCGTCGCGTCGTCCGCGACGACGTCCTCCAGCCCGATCCCGTCCTGGCCGGCGAGCGCCTCGTCGACGTCCTGCCCACCCTGGCCCAGCACCAGGCGGTCGGGTGCGGCGGCGCCCGGTGCCGCGTCGCGGACCGCGGCGAGCAGGAGGGCCTCGTCGTACCGCTCGACGACGGCGTCGACGCCCAGCGCGTGCAGCCTGGCCGCCGGCGCGACGTCGTCACCGAGCGCGACCACGCGGACGCCCGCGGCGCGCAGCCGGCCGACGGCCTCCCGGTCGAGGCCGGGCAGGTCGCCGGAGACCAGCGCGACGGCGCCCGCGCCGGCGGCGGCTGCCGCGAGCAGCTCCGCCACGTCGCCGCAGCGACGCGTGACGGTGGCGCCCGAGCCCGGGCCGCCCAGGGCGAGGACGACGTCGGTCTCCGCCGCGCCGCGCACCGCGCACAGGACGGTGACGCTCCCCATCAGACGCCGGCCCCGGCCTGCGGCACGACGGTCACGCTGCCGGGGACCGTCAGCGCCCGGAGGACGACGGGCAGGTCCTCGGAGGGCACGAGCACGTGCAGCGTGGCGCCGTCCGCGACGACGAGCCCGGTGCCCGCCTCGTCGACCTGCTCGACGACGACGCCCTCGACGAGCGGCGCCGGCTCCGCGGCCGGCGCGTCGGCTCCGGCGGGCGCCTCGGGCGTCGACCAGAGGTCGACGGCGGACCCGGCCTGCACGCGGGACGACATGGCCTGGTCGACGGGCACGGAGACCGAGCGCACGTCGACCTCCGCCGCGTCGCCGAGCGCCGACCGGGCGACGAGCTCACCGTCGTCGACCACCCGCAGCGCGACGACCTCGTCGGGCAG
Source organism: Isoptericola nanjingensis (assembly GCF_050311635.1). Classification (NCBI taxonomy): domain Bacteria; kingdom Bacillati; phylum Actinomycetota; class Actinomycetes; order Micrococcales; family Promicromonosporaceae; genus Isoptericola; species Isoptericola nanjingensis. The sequence continues at coordinate 180,388 of NZ_JBNOZL010000010.1, forward strand.
CTCCTGGTCCGCCCGCAGGTACAGCTCCGCGCCCGCGTCGATCCTGACGTCGACCGTGCGCAGCCGGTCCACGTCCACGGTCTCGCCGGGGGTGAGCGTCCCGTCGGCCGCGTAGACCGGCACGGTGCGCCCCGCGGACGAGACCGCCCACGAGCCGAGGGCCACGGACGCGGCGACGATGACGACGCCGACGACCAGCCGGGGGTCGCGCCAGGTGGGGCGGCGCAGGCGCGCAGCCACGGGTGCCGGCAAGGGGTCGGTGCTCACGGACGTCCTCCGGGGTTGTCTGGACGCGGCCTCGGCGCAGCGTCGCGCCGGAACCTATCATCAGGCACCCCACGCGTGCTTTCGGCAACCACTGTGGACAACCGTCGCCATCGTCGATGACCGCTGTGCCAGAATTGCCCGTATGGCCAGCCGGTTCCTCTCTCTCGCGGACGTGCAGGAGATGCTCAACATCTCCAGCACCCAGGCCTACTCGCTCGTGCGCTCGGGCGAGCTGCCCGCCATCCAGGTGGGCCCCAAGAAGGTGTGGCGGGTCGAGGCGAGCAAGCTCGAGGAGTACATCGAGCACCAGTACGCCCGCACCCGCGAGCGGATCGCGTCGGGCGACCTCTGACGTCTCCGCCGGGCTCCCCCGGCAGACTCAGGCCTCGCTGACCCGCAGCAGGGCAGCGAACGGCACCGTCCGGACGACCGGCCGCGCGCGCTCCGCCTCCTCCACGTCGAGATGGTCGGCGCCCACGCGCCCGATCCGTCCGGTCACCGACCCGCCCGCCGTACGGATCAGCACCCGGGCACGGTCGCGCTGCAGCCCCCGGAGCACGTGGCCCAGCCCGAGACCGTCGGTGCGCGCCCGCGACGGCGTCGCGAGCCGGCCGAGACCGACGACGGCGGCGAGCGCGGCCGCCGGGACGAGGTGCTGGACGCTGCCGCGCGCGCCGCGCCCGTCGAGGAGCACCCACGCGTGCGCCACGCGGGCGAGCCGGCCCTCGATCCCCTCGCCGTCGAGCAGCTCGAGCCGCAGCACGGTGCCCGTCGCGGCCCGCAGCCGGTCGGTCAACGGGATCGACGCCTGCTCGGCGCGGGTCAGCTCGGCGACCGCCCCCTCCCGTTCGGCCGCCTGCTCGGCGTCGAACCGCGCCTCGAGGTCCGCGAAGAGCAGCTCCCACCTGGCCGGACCCGCGGATGTCATGAGGCTCCTCTCGTCGGGGTCGGTGCCCACAGGATGCCCGGGTGGACAGATCCGGCACCAGTCCGCTTCAATATGCACCATCAGAACACATCAACCGCTATCAACCTGCATCATAGTGAACGATCCGGGATGACGGCGGAGGGACGAAGGAGACCTCGATGTCCGGCAGCACGCAGCGCGACCGGTTCGCACGGCCGGGTGGGCTCGGGCGGCTCGCCGTCCTCACGGTCGCCGCCGCGGGCGTGGGCGCCGCCCTGCTGCTGCGCGCGGCCGCCGTCACCCCACGGACCACCACCGCGGCCACCGGCCTCACCGTCGACCGGTGGGTCGAGCTCGCCGTGCTCGCCGCCGGGCTCCTCGCCGCGGCCTGGCTCGCCCTGAGCGGGGCGCTCGCCCTGACCTGCGTCGCCGCGTCGCTGCTCGGCCGCCGGTGGCGTGCCGGTGAGGCCGCCGTGGAGCGGCTCGCGCCCGCCACCGTCCGGCGCCTCGTCCGGACCGCCGTCGGCGTCGGCGTCGGTGCCGGCCTCACGCTCGCCCCGACCGTCGCCCTGGCGGCCGACGTCCCGCCCACCCCGCCGAGCGACCACGGAGCGTCGGTCGCCCTCGACCTCGGCTGGCAGCCCACCGCCACCGAGCCCGAGGCACCGGCCGACGGAGGGGTCGAACGCCCGGCGGAGGAGGACACGCTCGTCGAGGAGGTCGTGGCCGCCCCGGTCGCACACCGTGCCGCCGACGACGCCACCGACCACGCCGACGAGGCGGCCGACGACGAAGCCGACGGAGGGCCGACCCGCGTCGTGCACCGCGGCGACACGCTGTGGGACATCGCGGCCCTGGCGCTCGGCGGCTCCCCCACCGACGCGGAGATCCTCCGCGAGGTGACGCGCTGGCACACGGAGAACCGCCACGTCATCGGCGCCGACCCCGACCACCTCCTGCCCGGCCAGATCCTGCGCGCCCCGGCCTGACGGCCCCGACGTCCCACGACTCCCGCACCATCCACCGGAGGGCAACATGACCGCGACGACGACCGCGCCGACCACGCCGGAGACGGCGGCCCCCGCCGAGCGGGGCACCACCGCCCCCGGGACCGCACCGGACGGCGCGACGGCGACGCCCGGCACCGTCCCGGGCACCCCGTCGAGCCGCCCCGCGGCGACCGCGGCTCAGGACGACGGCGCGCCCTCGCCGCGCGCGCTCCGGGTGTCGACCCCGCCGCGACCCTCGGGTCCGGCGGGCTACCCCGAGGCCGGCACCCGACCGTCGCCGCGGCCGCGGCGGGTGCGGGTCGGCGCCCCGGGCGTCCGTCGCGGCCCGGGCGACGACGAGGACCTCACGGCGCGGCCGATGCGGGAGGCCGAGCCCGCGCCGCTGCCCGACCCGACGGCGCAGTGCTGCACGGTCGTGCGCGCCGCGGTCGAGGTCCTGCGCGGGGAGCGGCCGGCGACGCAGCTCGCCCGCTGGGTCACGCCGCAGGTGCGGGACCAGCTCGCCGAGCGCGCCCGGATCGGCCTGGCCCGCGCGCCTCTGCGGGACGAGGAGGCCCACCGGCCCGTCCAGGTGCGGCGCGTACGGCTGGTCCGCCTGGGCGACGACGTGGCCGAGGCGACCGTCGTCCTGGACGACGACGGCCGGGTGCGCGCCGCTGCCGTCCGGCTGGAGGCGCGCCGGGGCACCTGGCGGGTCGCCGTCCTCGAGGTGGGCTGACCGGACCCCGCGAGATAGAGAAGCCCTCCCCGCGAGGAGGGCTTCTCTATCTCGCGGGGAGGGCTTCTCTATCTCGCGGGAGGGTCACTCCTCGTTGATGCCGTGGCAGACCTTGTACTTCTTGCCGGAGCCGCAGGGGCACTGGGCGTTGCGCGGCGTGCCGGGGAAGGTCCGGCCGTCGCTGGTCGCCGCGGTGGCCTCGCCGTGCAGCTCGCGGCGCGAGCGGCGCGTGGGGGCGCCCGTCGTCGTCGTGGAACCGTCCTCGCTCGGCGACGAGTAGGACAGGCGCTGCGGCGCCGGGGCGTCGAGCCCCTTGGCCAGGAGCACCGGCTCCTCCGCCCCGGCGGGCTCCGCCGCGGCCGGCTCGGGCTCGGCCGGGGCCTCGGGTTCGGCGACCGGCGCGGTCTCGGCGGCCGGCGCCGTCCCGCCCGCCACGACCTGGCCCGCGTCGGACTGCGCGGCGGCCGCGGCGCTGGCCGCCGAGATCACCGGGGCACCGGGGGCGCCCTGGGCGCCGGGCTGCTGCACCTGCACGTCCAGGTTGAACAGGAACCCGACCGACTCCTCCTTGATGGACTCGGTCATCGCCTGGAACAGCTGGAAGCCCTCGCGCTGGTACTCGATCAGGGGGTCGCGCTGCGCCATCGCGCGCAGGCCGATCCCCTCCTTGAGGTAGTCCATCTCGTAGAGGTGCTCGCGCCACTTGCGGTCCAGCACCGAGAGCACGACGCGGCGCTCGAGCTGGCGCATCGCGGGCTCGCCGAGGGTCTCCTCGCGCGCCTGGTAGGCCACGCGGGCGTCCGAGAGCAGCTCCTCGAGGATCATCTCATGGCTCAGCCGGCCGACGCCGCCCGCCTCCTCGACCACGTCCTCCGGCGTGATCGACACCGGGTACACGGACTTCAGCGCCGTCCACAGCGCGTCCAGGTCCCAGGCCTCGGGGTTGCCCTCGGCGGTCGCGCCGTCGACGTACGCGGTGACGACGTCCGTGAGGAAGTGCTGCACCTGGTCCTCGAGGTCCTCGCCCTCGAGGACGCGCTTGCGCTCCGCGTAGATGACCGAGCGCTGCCGCGACAGGACGTCGTCGTACTTGAGGACGTTCTTGCGGATCTCGAAGTTGCGGGCCTCGACCTGCGACTGGGCGCTCTGGATGCCGCGCGTCACCATCTTCGACTCGAGCGGCATGTCGTCGGGGAAGCCGGCGCGGTCCATCATCGAGGACGCGAGGCCGGAGTTGAACAGGCGCATGAGGTCGTCCTGCATGGACAGGTAGAACCGCGACTCGCCCGGGTCGCCCTGACGGCCGGAGCGGCCGCGCAGCTGGTTGTCGATCCGGCGTGACTCGTGCCGCTCCGTGCCCAGCACGTAGAGGCCGCCGAGCTCGGTGACCTCCTCGTGCTCCGAGGCCACCGCCTGCTTGGCCTTCTCGAGCACGTCCGGCCACGCCGCCTCGTAGGCCTCCGGGTCCTCCCCCGCGTCGAGGCCGCGCTGGGCCATCTCGGTGACGGCGAGGAACTCGGCGTTGCCGCCGAGCATGATGTCGGTGCCGCGGCCGGCCATGTTGGTGGCGACGGTGACGGCGCCCTTGCGGCCGGCCTGCGCGACGACGGACGCCTCGCGCTCGTGCTCCTTCGCGTTCAGGACGCTGTGCGGCACGCCCGCCCGCTTGAGCAGCCCCGACAGCAGCTCGGACTTCTCGACGCTCGTGGTGCCGACCAGCACCGGCTGACCCTTGGCGTGGCGCTCGACGATGTCCTCGACGACGGCGTTGAACTTGCCGTCCTCGTTCTTGTAGACGAGGTCGGCCTGGTCCATGCGGATCATGGGCCGGTTCGTGGGGATCGGCACCACGCCCAGCTTGTAGGTGCCCTGGAACTCGGCGGCCTCGGTCTCGGCCGTACCGGTCATGCCGGACAGCTTGCCGTAGAGGCGGAAGTAGTTCTGCAGCGTGATCGTGGCGAGCGTCTGGTTCTCCGCCTTGATCTGCACGCCCTCCTTGGCCTCGATGGCCTGGTGCATGCCCTCGTTGTAGCGGCGGCCGGCGAGGATGCGGCCGGTGTGCTCGTCGACGATCATGACCTCGCCGTTGAGCACCACGTAGTCCTTGTCGCGCTTGAACAGCTCCTTCGCCTTGATGGCGTTGTTGAGGAAGCCGATCAGCGGGGTGTTCAGCGACTCGTACAGGTTGTCGATGCCGAGGTAGTCCTCGATCTTCTCGATCCCGGGCTCGAGCACGCCGACGGTCTTCTTCTTCTCGTCGACCTCGTAGTCCTTCTCGACCTCGAGGCGACGCACCACCTTGGCGAACTCGGTGTACCAGCGGTTCGCGTCCCCGGAGGCGGGGCCGGAGATGATGAGCGGGGTGCGGGCCTCGTCGATGAGGATCGAGTCCACCTCGTCCACGATGGCGAAGTGGTGGCCGCGCTGCACCAGGTCGTCGGGCGACCAGGCCATGTTGTCGCGCAGGTAGTCGAACCCGAACTCGTTGTTCGTGCCGTACGTGATGTCGGCCGCGTACTGCTTGCGGCGCTCGTCCGGCGTCTGGCCCGAGACGATGACGCCCGTCGTCATCCCGAGGAAGCGGTAGACGCGGCCCATGAGGTCGCCCTGGTACTTCGCGAGGAAGTCGTTGGTCGTGACGACGTGCACGCCCTTGCCCTCGAGGGCGTTGAGGTAGGCGGCGGTCGTGGCCACGAGCGTCTTGCCCTCACCGGTCTTCATCTCGGCGATGTTGCCGAGGTGCAGGGCGGCGCCACCCATGAGCTGCACGTCGAAGTGCCGCTGGCCGAGGGTGCGGCGCGCGGCCTCGCGCACCGCGGCGAACGCCTCGGGCAGCAGCTCGTCGAGCGTGGTGCCGTGCTCGAGGCGCTCCTTGAAGCGGTCGGTCTCCTCGTGCAGCTCGGCGTCGCTCAGCTCCTCGAAGCTGGGCTCGAGCCGGTTCACCTGCTGGGCCAGGCTGTTGAGCTTCTTGACAATCCGGCCCTCGCCAAGACGGAGGACCTTCTCGAGGATCGCAGGCACGCAGTACTCCAGGGTCGGTGGCGCCCCGGGGATGGCCGGGACCGTGCGGCGTGACGACGGGCGACGACGGACGGTCAGGACCGCACGTCCGCGCCGTCGCCTGGGTCACACCGGCCCCATCCTAGGCGGATCACCTGAGAGTCCGGCACGGGTTCGCGACGGACGAACGACCCGTCGCGCCCCGTCCGGACGCTGTGAGCGGGCGTTCGGCCCGGTCTCGGCGCGAGGACCGGGCCGAACGCCCGCTCACAGCGTCTCGTGGTCGCGGCCGGAGCCGGGGGCGAGGTCGGCGACTGCGCGGTCCGCGAGCTCCGCCCCCGCGGCGCCGTAGAGGTGGAAGACGGCGTCCGCACCGTGCCGGCGCAGCTCGGCGGCGTCCTCGTCGTAGCGGGCGATCGCCGCCACCCGGCCGGCGAAGCCGACCGCGCGCAGCCGGGCCAGGGCGATGAGGTTCGCCTTGTGGAACGGCATCGCGAGCACGGCGAGGCGCACCTGTCCGGCCCGCTTGACCCGGGCCCAGAACTCGGTGTCCGTGGCGTCGGCGGGGACGACGGCGATCCCCTCGGTCCGCAGCGCCTCGACGCGGGTGCGGTCGTGCTCGACCCCCATGACCGACAGCCCGTGCACGTCGCGCAGGCGCCGGTACGTCGCCGAGCCCACCCGCCCCAGGCCGAGGACGACGGCATCGACCCGGCCGATGTCGACCGGGCGGTCGTCGAGGTGCAGCTTGTCGACGTCCCGCCGGGGCAGGAGGGCGGTGAGGCGGGCCGCGAGCTCGACGCCGCGCCGGTTGACGATCGCCGAGACGACGAAGCTGCCGGCGACGGCGAGGGAGACGATGACCGTCCACTCCTCGTCGAGCAGGCCCGCCGTCGCGCCGAACGCGACGACGATGATGCCGAACTCGGAGAAGTTGCCGAGCGCCAGACCGGCCAGGAACGACGTCCGCCGCCGCAGCCGCATCAGCCACAGCAGCACCGCGTACCCCGCCACCTGCAGCGGCAGGAGCAGGAGCAGCAGGCCGGCCAGGGCCAGGTCGACCGGGGCCGGCATCCCGTGCAGCCCGATCTGCAGGAAGAACGCGACGAGCGCCAGGTCCTTGACCGTGAGCAGGGAGCGGGAGAGCTCGGTGGCGCGCGGGTGCCCGGCGAGCAGGGCCCCCATCACGAGGGCGCCGAGGTCGCCCGACAGCCCGACGACCTCGAACAGCCAGTACCCGGGCACGAGGGCGACGAACGCGCCGAACAGCGCCTGCAGCTCACCGTGCCCGGCCCGGTCCCAGACGCGGCGCAGCACCCAGGCCCCGGGGACGAGGGCGACGACGGCGAGCGCCCACGGGCTGGGCGGCTCCCCCGTCGAGACGGCCAGGAACGCCACGGCGATGATGTCCTGCACCACGAGCACGCCGACGGCGATGCGCCCGTACAGCGCCGTCGTGTCCGAGCGGTCCTCCAGCACCTTGACCACGAAGACCGTGGAGGAGAACGACAGCGCCAGCCCGACCAGCGCCAGGGAGCCGAGCGACTCGTCGGCGAGGAGCCGGATCCCGACGACCGCGAGCAGGCCGAGGAACCCGACGGCCACCGCGACGCTCAGCACCAGGTGCGCCGCCGTGGTGAGCCAGACCTCCGGGCGCAGCAGCGAGCGGACGTCGAGCTTCAGCCCGATCGCGAACAGCAGGAGCGCCACGCCCAGCTCGGCGACGGTCTCCAGCCCGGGCAGGTCGGGGGCTCCGGCCGCCCCGAGCGCGAACCCGGCGGCGAGGAAGCCGACCAGCGGCGGCAGCCGCAGCAGCGTCGCCGCCAGGCCGCCCACGAGCGCCGCGGCGAGGTACAGCACGGCCGTGGCCATCAGCGCTCCTGACCTTCTCCGGTCCCGACCGACGCGGGCGCGCCCGACGTCGTGGCGCCGATCCTACGAGCGGCGGGCGCCCTGCGCCCCTACGCCGCGCGCACGGCCCCGGCCAGCGCGGGCGCGAGGTCGCCGACCGGCGCGACCGCCGTCGACCCGAGCCCGAGCCAGCCCGCGAGCACGGCGAGCTCGGCGCCCAGCGCCGCCGCCGTGCCGGGGCCGGCGTGGGCGGTGGGGTGCACCGCCTGGACGCGCAGGACGCCCGCCTGCCGGTCGGCCTTGAGGTCGACGAACGCCGTGATCGCGTCGCCCTCGAGGAACGGCAGCACGTAGTACCCGAGCACCCGCTGCGGCGCGGGCACGTAGATCTCGATCCGGTAGTACACGTCGAAGAGCGCCTCGAGGCGCCGCCGCTCCCAGACGACCGGGTCGAACGGGCTGAGCAGCGCGCGCGCCTGCGCCCGGCGGGGCACGCGCGCGTCCCGGTGCCGGTAGGTGGGCTCGTCCCAGCCGCGCACGTCGACCGGCACGAGCGCGCCGTCCTCCACCAGCTCGTCCCGGGCCCGGCGCACGGCCGGGCCGCGCAGCCGGAAGTAGTCGGCGAAGCAGCGGACCGTGCCGATCCCGTGCGCCCGGGCGCCGAGCTCCAGCAGCCGGCGCACGGCCTCGTCGCCGGGCACCGGCTCCGCCGCGCGCACGGCCGGCGGCAGGACGCGCTCGGGCAGGTCGTAGCAGCGCTCGAACGCGGTGTTGCGCCGCGCGGCCATCACCTCGCCGGTGAAGAACAGGAACTCGAGGCAGCGCTTGGCCATCGTCCAGTTCCAGCCCCACTCCTCGCGCGAGCGCGGTCCCGACCGCCCGGTGGCGACCAGCTCGTCGTGGATCTCGCGCGCGGTCACCGGCCCGCGCTCGGCGACCAGCTGCCGCACCAGGTCCATCTCGGCCGCGTGCGCCAGCGGTGCCCCGGCGATGGTGCCCCAGGCCTCGTCGAGGTAGTTGCGCCGCCGCCACTCCAGCAGCGGGTACGTCGACGCCGGCACGAATGAGGCCACGTGCGCCCACGTCTCCACGATCCGCCGCGGGGCCCGCCCCGCCGCCCGGTCCAGCAGCCCGACGTCGTACGGCCCGAGCCGCGAGTACAGCGGCATCAGGTGCGCCCGCGCCAGCACGTTCACCGAGTCGATCTGCAGCAGGTTCAGCTGCTCGACCGTCGCCATCGCGCGGCGCATCGTCACGCCGCCGTCAGCAGCACCGGAGGCGTTCGGTCGAGGCCGGGCCAGCCCCTGGGCCCCGAGGGCGACGCGGCGGGCCTGCGCGAGCGAGAGGGAGTCCACCCGGCCATCCTGCCGACCCCCACCGACAGCGGCGCGGGACAGGCCCGGGTTTCGACAGGCTCAACCGCGGGTGGTGTGGTTTCGAC
>NZ_JBNOZL010000010.1:189681-216173 GCF_050311635.1 Isoptericola nanjingensis
GACAGGCCCGGGTTTCGACAGGCTCAACCGCGGGTGGTGTGGTTTCGACTGGCTCGACCACCGGGCACGGCGACCGGACAGACGAGAGCCGGTCGAGGCCTTCGTCGCGGGGACGTATCCCTCCCGAAGTGGAGGGCGCCCTGGCGCCCGTGAACGCGTCACCGCGACGAAGGCCTCGACCGGCTCGGCCCGTCAGCCAAGAACCGACATGACCATCACGTCAGCTCGGTCACCGGCTCCACGCCGCCGACGGTCGAGTCCAGCTCGATCACGCCGTACGTCCAGCCCCGGCGGCGGTACACCGCGGACGGACGGGCCGTCTCCTTCGAGATGAAGAGGAAGAAGTCGTGCCCCACCATCTCCATCTGGTAGACGGCGTCGTCGACGGTCATCGGCTCGGCGTGGTGCAGCTTGCGCCGGATCACCACCGGGGAGTCGCCCAGCTGCTCCTCGACGGCGTCACCGGGCTCGGCGAGCGCGACGGGCGCGGACGGCTGGGCCGCGGCCTCCGTGGCGGCGACCTCGTCGTAGGGGCGGACGTCCACGGACGGGAGGACGTCGCCGCCCGCGCGGCGGCGGTGATCCTTGCGGCGGTCGCGCGATCGGCGCAGCCGCTCGGTGAGCTTGTCCAACGCGATGTCGAGGGCTCCGAACCGGTCGTCCGCCGCGGCCTCCGCGCGGATCACGGGCCCCTTGTCGTGCACGGTGAGCTCGACCCGCTCCCGGACCTCGGAGAGCCGCGGGTTGTTCTCGCGCGTCACCTCCACGTCCACCCGGCGAGCGGCCGGTGCGAGCTGGGTGACCTTGCTCAGCTTGTCCTCCACGTGCCGGCGGAACCTGTCCGCCACCTCCGTGTGCCTGCCGACGACGACGATCTCCATCGTGTTGCTCCACTTCGTCGTGAGGCCGCCCACTTCACGAGCGGCCCGGGTCTGTCCGTCTGGGCACCCCGTCCGGGGCACCGTGCTCGGCACCACCTCCCGGGTCGCCGGACGCGAGTCCGGACAGCTCGTGGGTCGCACGGGCGAGCGGCCCGGACCGAGGTCTCGGGGGCGTCTCGCCCGCGTGGGACCCCCAGGCTAACCCCCTCTCGCGTGCCAGGGATACCGGTGGCGCGAGGAGGTTCCTCAGCTCTTTCGTGACGGCCCCGGGAGGCGGGGTGGCGGCCAGCACGAGGGCGCCGAGGACGTCCGCGCCGACGTCCTCGAGGGCGCGTTCCGCGGCCGCGAGCGTGGAGCCGGTCGTGACCACGTCGTCGACGAGCAGGACCGCGGGGCGGGCACCGCCGGCGCGGGCCAGCACCCGGTCGCGAGTCACCACGGACCGGGTGAGGTTGCGCGCGCGGGCGCGCGCGCCGAGGCCCACCTGGTCGCGCCCGTGGCCGCGCCGGGTCAGCGCAGGGACGACCGTCGCGCCGAGCCCCGCGTCGTGCAGCCCGGCCGCGGCAGCGCGGGCGAGGACGCGCACGTGGTCCCGGCCGCGCGCCCGGCGGGACGCCGCCGTGGAGGGTGCGCCGACCACGAGCAGCGGTCGCCCGTCGACGGCGCGCGCGACCGGCGCCGCGACCGCGCGCGCCGCCGACCGCACGGGCGGGCCGACGAGCCGGTCGAGGTCGGCGCGTCCACGGTCCTTCCACGCGACGACGAGCTCGCGCACCGGACCCGCGTAGGCCGCGAGCGCCCAGACCGGCAGCACGGGGACGCCGTCGAGCCGGTCCAGGCGCCCGGCCGCGGCCTCGACGCGGGCCGGCGGGCCGCCGAGCAGGGCCTCGCAGGCCGGGCACCAGGGCACGTCGACGGCGCCGCAGCCGGGGCACCACACGGGCACGACGAGGCGGCCGAGCTCGCGGAGCCACCCGACGGGTGGCGCGGTCGTCGTCGTCGAGGGCATGCGGGCAGCGTGCCCCGCCCGCGACGCCGCGCGGTCGCCCGTGCCGGGGCCTGGGGACGACGGCTGCCTGGGGGCAGCCTCGGGCCCCCGTCCCCATTTGCGGCGGCGTCAGCCCGGGTAGGCGACCAGGTCGACGCCGTCGGACACCATCGACCACAGCGCGGAGCTCTGTCGCGAGTACAGGGTCCCGCCGCTGTCGATGGCGAGCATGGCCCCCGTCCCGACGGATGCCGTCACCGACCTCGGTTCCGGGACGCCGGGCTGCGCCCGGGACAAGCCGCCCTGGCCGGCGAGACCGCCCACACCGGAGAGGAAGACCGCTGCGTCACCGTCGGCCTCCTGGCCGATCAGGGCGAGCACGGCCTCGTCCTGCCATGCCGCCTGCGTCACCTGCCGCACGGAGGCGCCGACCTGCACGGGCGCCGAGAGGCCGGTCGGGACGTTCTCGGCGTCGCGGACCACGCCGGCCACGTGCACCAGGCGACCGCTGGGGCCGGAGCTGACGATCGCGACGCGGGCGCCCTCCGGCGACACGTGCACGGACCGCACGGTCCGCGACGACAGCCAGTCGACGTCCAGGGTCCGCACCGCGCCGGACGGCATCGCCACGAGGAGCTCCGAGCCCTGCGCGCTCCACACGGCGCCGAACCGGTCGACGGACGGCGCCACGAGCTTCGCGCCGGACAGGAGCACGTCGGGCGCGCCGTCGCCGGAGACGCGGACGATGCGCCGCGTGCCGTCGCGCACCACGACCGGCTCGTCACCGGGGCCGGCGGCGAGGGCCGTCGGGTCGAGGCCGGCGAGCGAGACGGGCTCGTCCGGCTCGCGGAGCTCCCGCCCGACGACGCGCACGAGCTCGCCGTCGGAGACCGCGAGCGCCTCCCCCGACGTCCGGGGTGCGGAGATCGACGGGACCTCGGCGGACGTGAGCGGCGCGTTCTGGACGGAGAGCACGACGGTGCGGCCCTCCCCCTCGGCGAGCGACGCCTGCAGCTGCGCGGTCGCGAGCGCCCGCTGGTCGGCGCTGGCCTGCGAGATCGTGGACGTGAGGCTCACGTCGATGGTGCCGTCGTCGGTCACCGTCACCGCGTCGATGGCGAGCGACGTCCCCTCCGGGATGACGGTCGTCGTCGAGTCCTGCAGCCACTCAGGCGGGCCGGCCAGGATCTCGCTGGTCGCGTCGGTGCGCCAGGTCTGCCGGGGGAACCACCGCAGGTCGGGCACCCACCAGGCGAGGTCGGGCGTCGGGAAATAAAGCGTCGTCGGGTGGAACGCCTGGCCGAAGAACGCGGCGGGGAGCATGAGGCCGTCCTCGAGCTGGGAGATCCGCCACTCCCCGCCCGCGCTGCGCGACAGGCCGAAGGACACCGTGAACTCGTTGGTCCGGGCCTCCTCGGTGTACATCCCGCGGTCGTCGAGCGTCGCGACCACGCGCACGGTCGCGTCGACCGTCGTCTCGGTCGCGTCGGCGGGGACGTCGGTGAGGTCCAGCTCGGGGTCCTCCTCCAGCACGAGCACGCGCGCGTACCGGTCCCAGCCCTCCCACGCCGCGTCCGTGACGTACTCCTGCGCGACGGCGAACGACGAGCTCGACGTGGGGCCCAGCTGCGCCACGCTGAGGAACCCCTGCACCACCTGGTCCGGGCTGGCGCCGGCCGCGGGGCCGGAGGCGATGTAGCCGATCTCGCTGATGTTCTCCAGCTCGGTGTCACCGTCGCGCACCGGCCCGTTCGTGGGGATGCGGGCGCACGCGACGGTGAGGGCGAGCACGGCCAGGACGGAGACGAGGGCGGCAGGCAGCGCCGCGAGCCGACGGCGCGGGCCGCGCACGGGCCCAGGGGTGCGGGGCGTCGTCATCGGGTCTCCTCCTCGTCGTCCGGCCGGACGGACGGGACGGGCGCGTGGGCGATGTCCACGCCGTCGGCGTCCACGACCCCGAGCTCCGGGATGGCGGTCGGCGTGGGGCCGGTCGGCGGGTTCACGACCGGGAGCTGGCCGGTGGGCGGCGCCGTGACGCCGGTCGACGGGCCCTCGAGCGGCAGCGGCGAGCCGTGCAGCCGGATCCCGGCCCGGCGCGGCAGCGTGAGCCGGAAGCTCGCGCCCTCCCCGAGGCGCCCCCACGCCTCGAGGCGGCCCGCGTGCAGGCGGGCGTCCTCGAGGGAGATCGCGAGACCCAGGCCGGTGCCGCCGGTGGTGCGGGCGCGGGCGGGGTCCGCGCGCCAGAAGCGGTGGAAGACGCGGTCGATGTCCTCGGGGGCGAGCCCCACGCCGTGGTCGCGCACGACGACGGCGACCGCGTCGGCGTCGACCCCGACCGTGACCTCGACCGGCTTGCCCTCGGCGTGCTCGACGGCGTTCACCACGAGGTTGCGCACGATGCGCTCGACGCGCCGCGGGTCGACGTCCGCCGTCGCCGGCTCGTCGGGGAGCGTCACCGACAGGAAGACGTGCTTGGTCTCGGCGAGCGGCATCGACGTGTCCGCCACGGCCGCGACGACGTCGCGCAGGTCGCGCTGCTCGACGTCGAGCACGGCCGCGCCGGCGTCGAACCGGCTGATCTCCAGCAGGTCGGTGAGGAGGATCTCGAAGCGGTCGAGCTGCGTGTACAGCAGCTCGGCGGAGCGGCGGGCGGCGGGGTCGAGCTCGTCGCGGGAGGCATGGATGACCTCGCCCGCCATCCGGATCGTGGTCAGCGGCGTGCGGAGCTCGTGCGAGACGTCGGAGACGAAGCGGCGCTGCGCGGCCGACAGCTCCTCCATCCGCGCGATCTGGTCCTCGAGGTTCCCGGCCATCTCGTTGAACGTGCGGGTGAGGGTCGCCATCTCGTCCTGGCCCTTGGCGTCCGGCAGCCGCTCGTCCAGGTGCCCGTCGGCCAGCCGCGACGCGACGGTCGCCGCACGGCGCACCGGCGCGACCGTCTGCCGGGTCACGACCCACGTGAGCGCGCCGAGCAGCGCGAGGATCGCGAGCGCGCCGAGCGCGAGGGTGCGCTGCACGAACGACAGCGTCTCCTGCTCGGCCTGCAGGGAGTAGATCGCGTACAGCTCGTACGTGCCGATGGACGGCACCTCGACCGTCGACCCGACGACGACGCCCGGCTCCGGCGCCTCGGTGTCCGTGTACTCGGCGGGGATCTGCGTGGACTGCAGCACCTGGCCCTCGGTGGTGCGCGTCGCCTCCCGCAGGTCCTCGCCGATGATGCTCTTGAGACCGATCTGCGTGCCCGTCTCGGCGAGCCGGTTCGGCTGGTCGGGGGGCCTGAGCAGCAGGAAGTCCTGCGCGCTCGACGCCCCGGCCGCCAGCGTGCGCACCATCTGCGCCAGCAGGAGCTGCAGGTCGGAGTTCGAGGTCGCGGGCGAGGAGTCGAAGGCGCTGCGCACCTGCTCGGTCATCGAGGCGTTCTCGCGCTCGATGCGGTCGACGCGCTGCTCGTACAGCCCGTCGCGGATCGAGACCGACAGGTAGAGGCCGAGCAGCGCGACCGCGACGACGCCGAGCGCGAGCGCCGACGTCACGACCCTCAGCTGCAGGGACGACCGCCACCGCCGGACGAGGTACCGGGTCCGCGAGACGGTCCAGGCGCGCCACCGCCGCCACGTCCGGCGGACGCGGCGCGCGGCGGGCTCAGCGCGGGGCACCGGCCTTGTAGCCCACGCCCCGCACGGTCAGCACGACCGTCGGGTTCTCGGGGTCGCGCTCCACCTTGGAGCGCAGGCGCTGCACGTGCACGTTGACCAGGCGGGTGTCGGCGCTGTGCCGGTAGCCCCAGACCTTCTCGAGCAGCACCTCGCGGGTGAACACCTGCCAGGGCTTGCGGGCCAGCGCCACGAGCAGGTCGAACTCCAGCGGGGTGAGGCTGATGCGCTCGCCGTCGCGCACCACGTTGTGGCCGGTGACGTCGATCTCGACGTCGCCGATGCGCAGCCGCTCGGGGCCGGGGTCGTCGTTGCGGCGCAGCCGGGTGCGGATGCGGGCGACGAGCTCCTTGGGCTTGAACGGCTTCGTCACGTAGTCGTCGGCGCCGGACTCGAGGCCGAGCACGACGTCGACCGTGTCGGTCTTGGCGGTGAGCATGATGATCGGGACGCCGGACTCGGCGCGGATCTCGCGGGCGACCTCGATGCCGTCCTTGCCGGGCAGCATCAGGTCGAGCAGGACGAGGTCGGGCTGCTCGTCGCGGAAGGCGACGAGGGCACCGTCGCCGTCGGCGCAGAACGTCGGCTCGAACCCCTCGGACTTCAGGACGATACCGATCATCTCGGACAGCGCAGTGTCGTCGTCGACCACCAGGACACGGGACTTCATGCGGCCATTCTGCCAGCCACGGCGCCAGGTCCGGTGGAAGGCCGCGTGAGCGGGCGGGCGCGCCGTACTAGGGTCGGGGCGACCGGCGTCACAGCCGGTCCCTCCAGCACTCCGCCAGCAACGCCACCAGCACAGCCCCGACAGTCCCGTCCGCCGACGTCGCGTCGGCACGACCCGACCGCCCTGCAGCCCGGGAGGCCGCGATGAGCACGCCCGACCAGCCCCAGCCGCCGTCCGGCTGGGGGGACGCCCCCGAGCCGCCCCGCTACGGCCAGCGCGCGCCCGAGGGCGCCCCGCAGCCGCCCGCCCCCGGGCAGTACGGGCAGCAGTACGGACAGGGTCAGTACGGGCAGCAGTACGGGCAGAGCCCCTACGGCCCGCAGCCGCCGGCCGCGCCGCCGGCGACGAAGCCCGGCGTCGTGCCGCTGCGCCCGCTGTCGCTCGGCGAGATCTACGACGGCGCGTTCACGGCGATCCGGCACAACCCGAAGGTGATGCTCGGCGCCGCCACCCTCGTGATCCTCGTGGCGACGGTGCTCGGCGTGCTGGTCGCGCAGCTCATCGTGCCGTCGCTCTCGGCGTCGTTCTCCACGCTGGCCGAGTCCGACCCGGAGATCACCGAGCTCGGGTTCGACAACCTCATCGCCCAGACGCTCGCGTCGTCCCTCGGCATGAGCGTGACCCTGCTGCTCGCCCAGCCCGTGGTGGAGGGCATCCTCACCGTCTCGGTGAGCCAGTCGGTCATCGGCCGCAAGCTGAGCCTCGGCGAGGTCTGGGAGCGGCTCCGCGGGCGCGTCGGCCGGCTCATCGGCTGGGCCCTGCTGCGCTCGCTCGCCGGTGCCGTCGGGACGTTCGTCTGGTTCTTCGTCCTGGTCCTGCTCGTGGCCCTCGTGAGCGAGCAGTCCACCGGGGCCGCCGTCGGCCTCGGGCTCCTGCTCGGTGCGGGATACGTCGTGGTCGTCGTGTGGCTGGGCGTGCGCATCGGGCTCGTCGCGCCCGCGCTGGCGCTCGAGGGGCAGGGCCTGGGCAGCACGGTCGCGCGCGCCTGGCGGCTGACGCGCGGGTCCTTCTGGCGCCTGTTCGGCATCTACCTGCTCGCGATGATCATCGTGAGCGCCGCCGCGTACATCATCACGATCCCTCTCGGCCTCATCGCGGGCGTGATCGGCGGGACCGGGGGCAGCACCGAGTCGTTCACCACCGCGACGGTGGTCATGAGCGTGCTGTCGTCGGTCATCTCGGCCGCGATCACGACGATCTTCGTGGCGGCGGTCGTCGCCCTGCTCTACATCGACGTGCGGATGCGCCGCGAGGGCCTGGATGTGCAGCTCGCGGCGGCGGCGCAGGCGTCCGACGGCGGGCGGCCCGGCGGCGAGCCCGGCGCCCGACCCGGACCCCCGCCCGGCATGCTCGCGTGAGCGGTGTGTCGGCGATGGTGCACGGGGTCGTGACGACCCTGCTCGTCGACGTGCCCGCCGCCGTGCCCGTGGACCCCGACCGGGAGACGGCGCACCGCTGGCTCCTGGAGGAGCTGTCGCGACCCGAGTACTCCACGCAGCCGTCGCTGCTGGAGCGCCTGCTCACCTGGCTCGGCGACCTGTTCGACGGCCTGACCCTCGGCGAGGGGCGGTTCCCGCTCGCGTTCGTGGTCGTGGTGGTCGTGGTGCTCGTCGCCGCGCTCGCCTGGTGGGTGGCCGGGCCCGTGCGTCTGGCCCGCCGTCGTCGGCGCTCCGTCGTCGTGCTCGACGGCGACGAGCGCACCGCGGCCGAGCTGCGGGCCTCCGCCGACGACGCGGCCGCCCGCGGCGACTGGTCCGCGGCCGTGCTGGACCGGTTCCGCGCGCTCGTGCGCTCCCTGGAGGAGCGCGTCGTGCTGGACGAGCGCCCGGGGCGGACGGCGCAGGAGGCCGCGCACGACGCCGCCGCGCGGCTGCCCGTCGTCACCGCCGAGCTGCACGACGCGGCCCGCCTGTTCGACGACGTCTGCTACGGCACGCTGCCCGCCGGTCCGGAGGACGACCGCCGGCTGCGCGACCTCGACGAGCGGGTGCGCGGGCTGCGGCCCGCGCCGCTCGCGGCCGCCGCGGCACCGGACGGGGTGGGGACGCCGTGACGGCACCGACGCCGACGACGCCCGGCTCGACCCGGGGCACCGTCGAGGGCCAGACCGTGGGTGCCGGCTCGCCGGACGCCGTGGTCTCGCCGGTCGTGACGGGGGACGGCACCACCGGCCGCGGTCGCACCGCCCACCGCTGGCGCCGGACCCGCTGGACGCTGCTGGTGCTCGGGGTGCTCGCGCTCGTGGTGGCCGTGCTGGCCGTGCAGCGCCCGGCCACGTCCACCACCCCGTACGCGCCCGACAACGCACAGCCGACCGGTGCCCGCGCCGTCGCGCAGGTGCTCGGGCGGCAGGGCGTCGAGGTCCGCCACGTCACCCGCGTCGCGGACGCCGTCGCGGCGGCCGGGCCGGGCACGACGCTGCTGGTGACGCCCGGGAGCATGCTGCTGCCCGAGCAGGTCGACGCCCTGGCCGGCGTCGACGCGGACCTGGTGCTGCTCGGCGCCGACGACGAGCTGGTGCGCGCGGCCACCGACGGCGCCGTCAGCCGTACGCCCGGGGCCGCCGCTCCCGCGTTCGCCGTCGAGCCGGCGTGCGACCTCCCGCTCGCCACGCGCGCCGGCACGATGTGGCTCACGCCGGGACTCCAGGCCGAGCCCGGGGCCACCGACGTCACGCTCTGCTGGCCGGTCGACGGGCCGGCGGCGCTGGCGCGCGTCGAGCCGGCCGGAGGCGCCGGCGGGCGGGTCGTGACCGCCGTCGACGACCCGTCCTTCGTCACCAACGGCGCGGTGCTGGACCACGGCGACGCGGCGCTCGCGCTGGGCCTGCTGGGCGCGCAGGAGACGCTGGTGTGGCTCGTGCCCGACCCGCTGGACACGAGCTCGACGGGCGAGGGCGGCGCGCCGTCCGCCGGCGCCGGCGTCCTGCCGCCCTGGGCGGGCGTCGTCGGCCTGTGGGCGCTGCTGGTCGTGCTCGTCGCCGCGGTGTGGCGGGCCCGCCGGCTGGGACCGCTGGCCGCGGAGGAGCTCCCGGTCGTGGTCCGCTCCGCCGAGACCACCCGCGGCCGCGGCCGCCTCTACCGGCGGACCCGGTCCCGCGGGCACGCCGCCGCGGGCCTGCGCGCCGCCACCGCCGAGACCGTCGCGCGCCGCCTGGGCGTGCCCCGGTCCGCCGACGCCACGGCGCTCACCGAGGCCGTCGCCCGCGCCACCGGCCGGCCCGCGCACGACGTGGCCGACCTGCTGTACGGCCCACCACCCCACGACGACGACGCGCTCACCGAGCTCGCGCGTCGGCTCGACACCCTGGAGAGCGAGGTCCACCGATCGTGACGACCCCCGACGAGAACCCGCAGGGCACGCCGCTCGCGGCCCCTGCCGAGCCCACCGCGTCGACCACAGCGTCGACCACCACCCCGGGCGACCCGGCGACGCCGGCACCCCCCGCGCCGCAGGCCGCTCCCCCGGCGCCGGAGGCCGCGGGTGCCCCGTCCCGCGAGCTGCGCGCCGCTCTCGCCGGCGTGCGCAGCGAGGTGGGCAAGGCGGTCGTGGGCCAGGACTCCGCGGTGACGAGCCTGCTCATCGCGCTGCTCTGCTCCGGCCACGTGCTGCTCGAGGGCGTGCCCGGCGTCGCGAAAACCCTGCTGGTGCGGGCGCTCGGCGCGTCGCTCGACCTGTCGACGAAGCGCGTGCAGTTCACGCCCGACCTCATGCCCGGCGACGTCACCGGGTCCCTGGTGTACGACGCGCGCACGGCCGAGTTCTCGTTCCGTGAGGGGCCGGTCTTCACGAACCTGCTGCTCGCGGACGAGATCAACCGCACGCCCCCGAAGACGCAGGCGTCCCTGCTGGAGGCGATGGAGGAGCGTCAGGTGTCCGTCGACGGCACGCCGCGGCCCCTGCCGGACCCGTTCGTCGTCATCGCCACGCAGAACCCGGTGGAGCACGAGGGCACGTACCCGCTGCCCGAGGCGCAGCTCGACCGCTTCCTGCTCAAGGTGGTGCTTCCCGTCCCCGAGCGCGAGCAGGAGATCGAGGTGCTGGCCCGGCACGCCGCCGGCTTCGACCCGCGCGACCTGGGCGCCGCGGGCGTCCGGGCGGTCGCCGGCCGCGAGCAGCTCGCCGCCGCGCGGGCCGAGGTCCGACAGGTCCAGGTGGCACCCGAGGTGCTCGGCTACGCCGTCGACCTGTGCCGCGCCACCCGCCGCTCCCCCTCGCTCTCGCTCGGCGTGTCCCCGCGCGGCGCCACCGCGCTGCTCGCGACGTCGCGCGCCTGGGCCTGGCTGTCGGGGCGCTCGTACGTGACGCCCGACGACGTGAAGGCGCTCGCGCACCCCACGCTGCGGCACCGCGTCCAGCTGCGGCCCGAGGCGGAGCTCGAGGGCGTCACCGCCGAGAGCGTCCTCACGACCGTGCTCGCGACCGTCCCCGTCCCCCGCTGAGCGGGACCCGGACATGGCGCTGACGTGGCGCGCCGTCGTGCTGGCGGCGCTCGGGGTGATCCCGGTGGTCCTGTTCCCCGTGCCGGGGACGGTCGTGGTGTGGGCGCTGGTCGTGGCGGCCGTGTGCGCCGTCGACGTCGCCCTCGCCGCGTCCCCGCGCGCCGTCGCGCTCCAGCGCCGCACCCCCCGCTCCGTGCGGCTCGGCACGACCGCCCGCTCGGAGCTGGTGGTCACCAACACCGCGCGACGGCGGCTGCGCGCCGTCGTCCGCGACGCCTGGCCGCCGTCGCTCGTGCCGGACGCGACCCTGCGCACCGACGGCGCGGCGGCCGGCGAGCCGCTGGTGGCCCGCTCGGCCCGGCACGACGTCGACCTGCCGCCCGGGGAGTCCGCCCGCGTGCGCACCCCGCTGCGGCCGACCCGCCGCGGCGACCGCGCCGCCGGGCCGGTGACGGTCCGCTCGTTCGGGCCGCTGCGCGTCGCAGCCCGCCAGGCGTCGATCCCGGTGCCGGCCCGGCTGCGCGTGCTCCCCGAGTTCGCCAGCCGGCGCCACCTGCCCTCCCGGCTGGCGCGGCTGCGCGAGATGGACGGGCGGGCCGCCGTGCAGGTGCGCGGCGAGGGCACCGAGTTCGACTCGCTGCGCGAGTACGTGGTGGGCGACGACGTGCGCTCGATCGACTGGCGCGCCACCGCCCGCCGCGGCGACGTCGTCGTGCGCACCTGGCGGCCCGAGCGCGACCGGCGCGTGGTGATCGTGCTCGACACCGGCCGCACGTCCGCCGCACGGATCGGCACCGCCGCCGCGGCCGACACCGAGCGCGCGCCCGAGGGCGCGGACGACGACGCGCCGTCGTCGCTCGGCGGCACGCGGCTGGAGGCGGGCATCGAGGCCGCGCTGCTGCTCGGGGCGCTCGCCGACCGCGCGGGCGACCGCGTGCAGGTGCTGGCGTACGACCGGGCGCTGCGGGCCCGGGTCGCGGGCGCGTCCGGCCCGCGGCTGCTGCCCGCGCTGGCGGAGTCGCTGTCGACCGTCGAGCCCGCCCTGCTGGAGACGGACTGGCCCGGCCTCGTCGGGCAGGTGCGCCAGCGGGTCGCGCAGCGCTCGCTCGTGGTGCTGCTGACGTCGCTGGACCCTGCGGCCGTCGAGACGGGCCTGCTGCCCGTGATCGACCGGCTCTCCGGCACCCACCAGGTGGTCGTCGCGGCGGTCGCCGACGCGGACGCCGCCCGGCTGCGCGCCGACCGGTCGTCGGCGGCCGCCGTCTACGACGCCGCAGCCGCCGCTCGTGCCCACCTGGAGCGGGCGGCCGTCTCCACCGTGCTGCGCCAGCACGGCGCCGAGGTCGTCGAGGCGCTGCCGGACGACCTCGCTCCCCGGCTCGCGGACACCTACCTCGCGCTCAAGGCCGCCGGGCGGCTCTGACCCCGAGCGTCGTGGGCGCTCAGCCGACGGTCGGGACGACCTCGCCGGCGCGGTCGGCGTCCAGGTCGCCCGTGAGCCCCGCCGCGGTGGCGCGCCGGCCCAGCACGACGACGTAGACCCAGAACCCGGCGAGCGCGATCGCGCCGATGACGATCTTGAGCCACCAGGGCAGCGCCGAACCCGTGACGTACCCCTCGATCAGACCGGACACCGCGAGCGCCCCGGCGAGCCCGATCGCGACGGTCACGAGCGCGCGCCCCTCCTGCGCCAGCGCGACGGTGCGCGGCCGCGGTCCGGGCGACACCGCCGTCCAGAAGAGCTTGAGGCCGGCGGCGCCGGCGACGAACACCGCGGTGAGCTCGAGCAGCCCGTGCGGCGCGATGAGCTGCAGGAACACGTCCAGCTCGTCGTAGGCCGCCATCATCCCACCGGTGGCGCCCACGCCCACCGCGTTCTGGATCAGCACGTAGGCCGGCCAGACGCCGGTGATCCCGAGGCCCACGCACTGCGCGGCGATCCACGCGTTGTTGGTCCACACCATGGCGGCGAAGGACGCGCCCGGGTCGTAGTACGACGCGAACGCCTCGTTCACGTACGCCTCGCGCTCGGCGGGCGTGCCCATCTGCGCGAGGACCTCCGGGTCCGTGGCGACGCGGTAGCCGGCGACGACGGCGAGCGCGAGGCACACCACGACGACGCCGAGCGTCCACCAGCGCACCCGGTACAGCGCCGCGGGCACGGTCACCGCGACGAAGCGGACGACGTCGGCCCAGGCCGGCTCGTGCGTGCCCGTGACGCGCACGCGGGCCCGGCTCAGCAGGTCGGAGAGCCGGGTGACGAGCACCGGGTCGGGCGCGGCCGACCGCACCGTGGACAGGTGCGTCGCGACCGCCTGGTACAGCCGCACCAGCTCGTCGGCCTCGGCGCCGTCGAGGCGCCGCTTGCGGGTGAGCACGCGGAGCCGCTCCCACTGCGGGCTGTGCACGGCGGTGAAGGCGTCGAGGTCCACGGTCGATACCCTTCCACACGGGAGACGTCGGACGAGCGGGAGATGCACATGCAGGACGGGATCGTCATCGGCGAGGGCGTGGTGCTCGACGCACGGCCGGCGTCGTTCGTCAGCCGGGCGCTGGCGGCGCTGCTCGACCTCGCGGCGCTCGCGATCGTCGGGATCACGCTGCTGGTCGTCGTGGCCCTGCAGGACGTCGCGATCGACGAGCAGTGGGCCCGGGTGGCGGGCGTCGTCGCCGCGGCGCTCGTGATGGTCGTGATCCCGACGACGGTGGAGACGCTGAGCCGCGGCCGCTCGCTGGGCAAGCTGATCACGGGCCTCCGCGTCGTGCGCGACGACGGTGGCCCGGTGCGCTTCCGCCACGCCTTCACGCGGGCTCTGGTGGGCATCGGCGAGCTGTGGCTGACGGCCGGCAGCGTCGCGCTGGTCGCGTCGCTGTCCAACGCGCGCGGCAAGCGGCTCGGCGACCTGCTGGCCGGCACGTACGTCATCCGCGTGCGGGGCGGCCGCGCCCGGACGGTCCCGCTGGCCATGCCACCGGAGCTGGCCGCCTGGGCCCGCACGGCCGACATCCGACGGCTGCCCGACGGGCTGGCCCTTGCCGCCCGGCAGTTCCTCGACCGCGCTCCCCGGCTCGCGCCCGCGTCCCGCGCGGGCCTGGCCGACGACCTGGCCGGCCGCGTCGAGCCGTTCGTCGCCCCCGGTCCGCCGCCCGGCACGCCGCCCGAGGCGTTCCTGCACGCCGTCCTGCACGAGCGCCGCGACCGAGAGCTCGAGCGCGGGCAGGCCGAGCAGGCGCGGGCCGAGGCCCGCGCCGCCACCCTGCACCGCCTGCCGTACGCCGTCCCCGACCCGCCCCGCTGAGTACGTTCACGAACGGCGACGGTCCTCGAAGCGGCCGAAGACGCGCACGAGGGCGAGCAGGACCAGCAGGTAGGCCGCGAACCAGACCGGGCGCGACGCCCACCAGTCCGCGCCCCACGAGGCCGGCAGCTCCTGCCCGAGCCCGAGGAGCGCGACCCCCACCACGGCGAACATCGCGGTGAGGTGCCACAGGTAGACGGTCATCGAGCGGCGGGCCAGGGCACCGACGGCCCGCGCTCCGGCCCCGGTCGCGGCGCGCCGCACGAGCGCCGTCCGGAACAGCAGCACCAGGCAGACCTGGGCGACGGCGTGCGCGACGACGGGCGCCGTCGGCGGGCCGAGGTTCGAGATCTCGTCGCCCGGCATCCCGACGAGGCTGAGCGGGTACGGGCCCACCGCCACCAGCACGGCCGTCGCGGCGACCGCGGCCACGGCTCCGGCGGCGAGGAGCAGCCGGGCCGTGCGGCCGGCGAGGGGGTCGGCGGCGGCCCCGGTAGTCCGGTCGAGGGCAGGACGGCGTGGGACGCTGCGTTCGGAGGCGTAGGCGATCCCGGCCAGGAACGGCGCGGCCCAGGCGAGGAGCACGTTGGCCCAGGCCAGCGCGCCGGTGAGCTCACCCGGCAGCCCGAACCGCAGCGCGTCGAGCGCCAGCGGCAGCGCCACGGCGACGGCGAGCGCGCCCCACCGCCAGCGCTGCCAGGCCGCGCGGAGCAGCGGCGTGAGCGTCATGAGCACCACCCACACCCCGAGGAACCACAGCAGCTGCGGCGCCATCAGCGCCATCCGCCACACCGCGTCGTCGGGCACCCCGAGCGCGAGCAGCGCGGCCACCGCGAGCGCCCAGGCCCCGACGAACGCCCCGACGGGCCGGGCCGTCGCCCGCAGCCGCGCCAGGACGGTTCCGGCCCAGCCGCGGCCGCCGACGACGGTGGCCCCACGCTGGTACCCGGCGGAGGCGCCGGCCGCGAAGAACAGCAGGGCCAACGGCTGCAGCCAGGTCACGAGCCATCCGGCGCCGTGCCCCAGCGCGTTGCCGACGAGGAGCGTCCGCCCGTCCCACGTGGCCTCCGCCATCAGCCAGTGCAGCAGCACCACCCCGAGGGTGCCGAGCGCCCGGACGACGTCGACGAACGGGTCGCGGGCTCGGCGCGGCCGGGCGACGGGCGCCGCGTGCGGCCGCGCGGCCGGGACGTCGGGCCGACGCCGGACGGACGGCGGCGCGGACGGGACAGGTGGGGCGGGGGCGTCGAGGACGGCCACGATGGCTCCTGAGGCTGGGCGACGAGGACCCCTCCAGCCTCGTGACCTGCGACGTCGTCCGACATGGGCCTGACCCCCGCCCCGCGCGCCACCTCCCCCGCACCGTCCCGGGGGACATCCCCCGCCGACCTGTCAGGACCACGTGCACGAATGCCTGGTCGTGGCCCTGACAGCTCGCGGGCCTCCTGACGTGTCAGGGCCACACGCACGACTCGCTGCGTGTGGCCCTGACAGGTCCTGGGTCAGGCGTCGACGCCCAGGTAGCGCAGGACGGCGAGCACGCGCCGGTGGTCGGCGGAGTCCTGCGGCAGGTCGAGCTTCGTGAAGATGGCGGCGACGTTCTTCTCCACCGCCCCGTACGACAGGTAGAGCTGCTCGGCGATGGCGCCGTTGGAGCGGCCCTGCGCCATGAGCTCCAGGACCTCCTTCTCGCGCGGCGTCAGGCGGGCCACGTCGTCCTCCGGCGAGCGGTGCGCGCCCATGAGCTGGCGCACCACCTCCGGGTCGAGCACCGTCTCCCCCGCCGCGACACGGCCGAGCGCGGCGACGAAGTCCCCGACGTCGGCGACGCGGTCCTTGAGCAGGTAGCCGACGCCGCGCGGGTCGCCCTCGAGCAGCCGGGACGCATAGCG
The DNA here is from genome assembly GCF_050311635.1 of Isoptericola nanjingensis. Lineage (NCBI taxonomy): Bacteria > Bacillati > Actinomycetota > Actinomycetes > Micrococcales > Promicromonosporaceae > Isoptericola > Isoptericola nanjingensis. The sequence continues at coordinate 205,570 of NZ_JBNOZL010000010.1, forward strand.
TGTCTCGACCCACTGCGAGAACACGAGCACCGGCAGCCCGGGGTGCGCGGCGCGCAGCGCCTCGGCCGCACGCAGCCCCTCGTCCGTGTGGGACGGCGGCATGCGGATGTCGGCGACGAGGACGTCGGGCAGGGCGCCGGCGGCGGCGAGGGTCGTGACCTCGCGGACGAGGGCGTCGCCGTCGGGCACCGCCGCGACGACGTCGTGCCCGCGGCGGGACAGGAGCGCGACGAGGCCGTCGCGCAGGATGGCGGAGTCCTCGGCGACGACGACGCGCAGCGGGCCCGAGCCGGTCGCCGGGCCGGTCGACGCCCCGGGCGTCATCGGCGGGACCCGGGGGCGGGCAGCGGGATGGTCACGGTGATCACCGTAGGCCCTCCCGCGGGGCTGACCACCCGGAGCGTGCCGTCGACGCCCGACAGCCGGTCCGTGAGCCCGGCGAGGCCGCTGCCCCTGCCCGACGGGTCGGGGGCACGCACCGCGGCGCCGCCCACGCCGTCGTCGTGCACGCGCAGCACGAGCGCACGCACGGCGGCCCCGGTCGCGGCGTCCGCGACGGGCTCGACGCCGGCCACGACGTCGACGCCGGTCGCCCGGGCGTGCTTGGTCGCGTTGGCGACCAGCTCGGCGACGGCGAAGTAGGAGATGGCGGTGACGCTGGGCGGGAGGTCCGCGCCGTCGAGCCCGACCGCGTGCACGCGCACCGGCAGGGCGGCGCGCGCGGCGAGCGTCTCGAGGGCGACGGCGAGGCCGGCGTCCAGGGCGGGCGGGCGGATGCCGCGGGCGAGCTCGCGCAGCTCGGCGAGCGTGTCCTTCGTGCTGGAGTGGGCCGTCTCCAGGACGGCGGCGAGCTCCGCGGTGTCGATGCCGTCCGTGCCGTCCGTGCCGTCGCGCAGCAGCTCGCGCGCCTCGCCGATCTGCATGGCGACGGCCACGAGGTGCGCCTGGGTGCCGTCGTGCAGGTCGCGCTCGATGCGGCGCAGGCGCTCGTCGGCGTCCTCGACGGTGACGGCGCGGGCGCGCTCGGCGTACGCCACCCGCAGGCTGGCCCGCGTGGGGCTGAGCAGCCCCTCCGCCAGCATCCGGAAGAGGCCGACGAACAGGGACTGCACCTGCGGCCACAGGTAGAACAGGATCAGGCCGACCGCCGCCAGCAGGAGCTGTCGGGCCGGCGTGTCGACGAACCAGTCCGTGCCGAAGGACGCGCCCCGGTGCCACGTGCCGTCGCCGGCCTGCTGCAGCGGCAGCCAGCGCGACCAGAACCAGTGCGTCATCCCGCCGAGCGCGACGGCGAGGAACACGGTGCTCACCACGAACGCCGCGATCGCCAGGGGGAACGTCACCACCATGTACAGCAGCCCGCGCCAGGCGGTCGCGTCGCCGAGCATCCCGCCGAGGCGCCGCCAGAATCCCTTCCGCGGCTGGCGCGGCGCGGGCTCGGCGATCTCGACGCCGAGGTAACGCACCGCCATCCGCCGGTAGACCGACGCCCAGCCGCGCGCACCGAGCAGCACGCCGCCCGCCACGAACAGGCCCACGACCGTCACCGCGACGCCCGCCATGAACGACACGGTGAACAGGGCGTACGCGAGCGCGAACGGCGCGAGCAGCAGCGCGAGCCACAGGAAGCCGTAGGCGCGCCAGGTCCGGCCGTCGAACGGCGCGAGGAGGAACGGCGGCGCCCCGTCCGACGTCGCCCGCGGGGACACCGCGGGACGCTCGGCGGGCTGCGTGGCGGGCGGCGGGGTCGGCGGGGTCGCGGGCGGCGGCACCTGGCCGTCGGTGGACGTCATGCTGGTCATGCTTCCAGGCTGCCGCCCGCGGCGCCGCGCCGACATCCGGCGTGCCACCCTGCGCACGGGGGCTGTCCCCCGTGCGCAGGGCGACGGGCCGTCAGTAGCGGTAGTGCTCCGGCTTGTACGGGCCCTCCACCGGCACGCCGAGGTACTCGGCCTGCTCCTTGCTCAGCTCGGTGAGCCGCACGCCGAGGGCGTCGAGGTGCAGGCGCGCGACCTTCTCGTCGAGCACCTTGGGCAGGCGGTACACCTGGCGCTCGTACTGCCGCTCCTCGGCCGGGCGGGCCATGTCGGCGAACAGCTCCATCTGGCCGATCACCTGGTTGGCGAACGAGTTCGACATGACGAACGACGGGTGTCCGGTCGCGTTGCCCAGGTTGAGCAGGCGCCCCTCCGACAGCACGATGATCGACCGCTCGGCGCGGCCGTCGCCGGCCGGCAGCGTCCACTCGTGCACCTGCGGCTTGATCTCGGTCTTCACGACGCCCGGGACGGCGGCGAGCCCGGCCATGTCGATCTCGTTGTCGAAGTGCCCGATGTTGCCGACGACGGCCTTGTCCTTCAGCGCGAGCATGTGCTCGACGCGCACGACGTCCTTGTTGCCCGTCGTGGTGATGACGAAGTCGGCCTCGCCGATCGTCTCGTCGAGCCGGGCGACCTGGAAGCCGTCCATCGCCGCCTGCAGCGCGCAGATCGGGTCCACCTCGGACACGATGACGCGCGCGCCCTGGCCGCGGAACGCCTCGGCCGCGCCCTTGCCGACGTCGCCGTAGCCGCACACGAAGGCGACCTTGCCGCCGATGAGGATGTCGGTGGCGCGGTTGATGCCGTCCGGCAGCGAGTGGCGGATGCCGTACTTGTTGTCGAACTTCGACTTGGTGACCGAGTCGTTGACGTTGATCGCCGGGAAGATCAGCTCCCCCGCCTCGGCGAGGTGGTAGAGCCGGTGCACGCCCGTCGTCGTCTCCTCGGTGACGCCGCCGATGCTCTGCGCGATCGTCGTCCAGCGCAGCGGGTCGGAGTCGAGCGCCCGGCGCAGCACGCCGCGCACCACGTTCATCTCGTGGGTGTGGTCCGGCTCGCCCGGCAGCGTGTCGGGCGGCACCACGCCGGCGCGCTCGTACTGCAGGCCGAGGTGCACCAGCATCGTGGCGTCGCCGCCGTCGTCGAGGATGAGGTTCGGGCCGCCCTGGCCGTTCTCCGCGCCGGGCCACACGAGGATCTGCTCCGTGCAGTCCCAGTACTCCTCGAGGCTCTCGCCCTTCCACGCGAAGACGGGGACGCCCTGCGGGTCCTCGGGGGTGCCGTGCGGGCCGACGACGATCGCCGCGGCCGCCTCGTCCTGCGTGCTGAAGATGTTGCAGCTGGCCCAGCGGACCTCGGCGCCGAGCGCGACGAGCGTCTCGATGAGGACGGCGGTCTGGACCGTCATGTGCAGGGAGCCGGCGATGCGGGCGCCCGCCAGCGGCTGCGCCTCGCCGTACTCGGCGCGCAACGCCATGAGGCCGGGCATCTCGTGCTCGGCGAGCCGGATCTGGTGCCGGCCGGCCTCCGCCAGCGCGAGCGAGCGCACCTTGTAGCGGCCGGGAGCCTCGTCGAAGCCGGTCGTGCCGGGTGCCTCAGCGGTCGTGGACATGGTCGCCCTCCTGGGGTCTGCGGTATGAGCCGTGTGCGCTGGGGGCTCCCGTCTGCGCGTGGCCCGCCGTCGGTCGTCGACATGGCGGGCCAGCACCCAGGGTAGACCGCGGCAGGTCCGGGACGCAGCGAGGCCGGCGCCCGTCCGGGTGCCGGCCTCGCCTTCGTGTCGAGCTCCGTCAGCGCTTCGACGCGCGGTAACCCGCCTTGCGTGCGGCCGCCTCGGTCGTGAAGCACTCCTCAGGCTTGGTCTTCTTGTAGTACTGACCGCCCGGCACGTGATAGATCCAGTCCGTCGAGTGGGACGTGGTCTGGTTGCCCTTGATCGGCGCCCAGCTGGGGCAGTTGTACTCGCTCACCGGGGTCGTGCGCGACGGCTTCTTGCCCTGCTTGACGACGAGCTTCTGGGTGAGCTTCTTCGTCTTCGTGCCGGACCAGACCTTCTTCTTCGCCGACGTCAGCTTGTAGGTCTTGTAGGTGACCTTCGTCGTCACCGTGTACGTGCCGGCCCTGAGCGCCACGGACGTCTTGTTCTTGGCGACGTACCTGCCCCGCTGGGCCACCGTGAGCGTCTTGGTCTTCACCGAGACCTTCCCCTTGGCGGTGACGCTCGGCTTCACCGTCGCCTTCTTCTTGTAGGGCGCGGTCTTGGTGCCGATCTTCTTGACCGTCACGGACGTGGCGGTCGCCGCCGACGCCGACGGCGCGGACAGCGTCGCGGGGACGACTGCGAGCGGCGCGGCCAGCAGCGTCACGGCGGTGACGAGGGCGACGAGGCGTCCGCGACGACGCGCGGGCAGGGTCGGGTTCACAGGTGCCTCCAGGTGGGTGGCCCCGTTCCCGGGGCAAGGGTCCGCGATGCGATCCGCGGGCACGCCCTCTCGCCGGGCGGTGCGTCGGAATCGCGGGACAAGTATCCCCGAGCAAGCCCGCCGACCCGGCCGTCAGCGGCGGACTTCACCCATCGACGACGAGGCGCCCGCCCCCGACGAGTGTCGGGGGCGGGCGCCCACGGTCCGTGCGGGGCAGGCCCGCTCAGCTCTCCAGCGACGGCACGACGTCCGGGTACTCCTCCAGCCATGCCTCGACGCCGGCGGCCGGGTCGTCCGCGTTCTGGTTGACGACCTGGTCCTCCAGGGCGCCGTACTGCTCGTCGTCCAGCTTGATCTTGCTGATCCAGTCGGCGACCTCGGGGTTCTCCTCCGAGAAGCCCTCGGTGCCCAGGAAGTGCAGCCCCTCGGTCTCGCCGAGCGCGCCCTTCGGGTCCTCCAGGTCCTTCACCGGGAAGGCGGAGTTGGCCCAGAACGGACGCCACAGCGTGACGAGGATGTCCTCCTTCTTGTCCGTGGCCTTCTTGAGCTCCGTCAGCATCGCCTGCGTGGACGACTCCTTCAGGGTGTAGCCGGCCTCGTCGAGCCCGTACTCGGGGATGACCGAGTTCTTCGTGATGTCCGTGAGGCCGGCACCGGGCTCGATGCCGATGATCTCGCCGTTGAACGTGTCGGTGTTGGCCGCGAGCTCGTCGATCGAGTCGATGTCGGTGTACTCCGGCACCGCGAAGGTCAGCTTCGCGTTGTCGTAGTAGGTGTCCAGGTCCTCGATGTCGCCCTCGTACTGCTTCATGTACGAGGCGTGCGTCACCTCGGGCCAGGCGGACGGGTAGATGTCCACGTCGCCGTCGGCCAGGGCGGTGTAGAGGACGCCCGCGTCGCTGATCTCCTTGTGCTCGACGGTGTACCCCGCCTCCTGCAGCTTGGCGTCCAGCAGGTACGCGGTGCTCAGGCCGTCGGTCCACGAGGGGATGTAGCCGAGGGTGATGGTCTTGTCGTCGCCGCCGCTGCCGCCGTCGTCGCTGCCGCAGGCGGCCAGCGTGAGGCCGAGCGCCACGACGGACGTGAGCGCGACGCCCCGGCGGAGATGCTTGCGATGGGTGTTCATCTGAAGAGTTCCTTTCGTCGTCGGGGACGCGAGGCTCCCCGAGTTCAGTTCTTCGGTCAGACGCCGGCGCCGACGGCGGACTCCGCCGCCTTCTTGCGGCTCGTGAGCTTCGTCAGGAGGGCCCTGCCGGTGGGCTGACCGATCGCGCCGGTCAGTCGGTCCAGGTAGATGGCCAGGATCACGACGGACAGCCCCGCCTCGAACCCGAGCGCCACGTCGATGCGCGAGATGGAGGTGACGACCTCCTGGCCGAGGCCGCCGGCCCCGACGAGCCCGGCGACGACCGCCATGGACAGCGAGAGCATGATCACCTGGTTGACGCCGGCCATGATCGTCGGCAGCCCCAGCGGCAGCTGGATGCCGCTGAGGATCTGGCGCGACGTGCCGCCGAAGGCCTCGCCGGCCTCGACGGTCTCGCGGTCGACCTGCCGGATACCGAGCTCGGTGAGCCGCACCCCCGGCGGCAGCGCGAAGATGATCGTGGCGCAGACGCCGGGCGCGACGCCGATCCCGAAGAAGATGACCACGGGCACGAGGTAGACGAAGGCCGGCATCGTCTGCATGAAGTCGAGCACCGGTCGCACGACGGCGCTCACGGTGTCGTTCTGGGCCGCCAGGATGCCCACGGGCACGGCGATGATCAGGGCGATCAGCGTGGCGACGAGCACGAGGCTGAGCGTCTCCATCGCGGGTTCCCACATGTCCATGCTGATGATCAGCAGCGTGCCGACCAGCGTGAACAGCGCGAACGTCCAGGAGCGCACGAGCAGGGCCAGCACCGCGAAGATCACGGCCATCACCAGCGGCGGGGGTCCCAGCAGGATGCTCGAGATCAGGTCGACGAGGAACGTCAGCGCCGCGCTGATGCCGTCGAGCAGCCCTTCGAGGTTGTCGGTGATCCAGTCGACGGCGTCCGCGACGGCGTCACCGATGTGCAGGTCCGGCAGCGGGTTGCCGTCGGCGGCGGCGAGAAGCGTGGGGGACATCAGAGAGCTCCTGCCGTGTCGGGGGCGGACTGGCCGTCGGCGGGTCGTTCACCCGTGCTGTCGCCGTCTCGGCCGTCGCTCGGGACGGCGTCGACGCTGTCGGGTACGGAGAGCGCGCTGAGCAGCGTGACCCTCGGGATGACACCCTGCAGCCGGCCCTGCTCGTCGACGACCGCCAGCGGGGCGCGGCTCGAGGCCGCGTCCCCGAACAGCTCGATGAGCGGGGTCTCGGGCGTCACCCGGATGACCGGCTCCCCGCTCAGGGGCAGCCGGTCGGCGCCGGTCTTGACCGCGGCGGCGACGTCCTCCTCCCAGACGAAGCCCTCGAGCCGGCGGTTGCGCCCGGTCACGAGCAGGGCGGGGACCTGGTGCTCGCGCAACAGCTTGTGCGCGGCCTTCGGGCCGGTCTCCGCCCCGACGACGGCCACGGGCCGCTCCATGACGGCAGCGGCGGTGAGCACGCGGCTGCGGTCGACGTCGGCGACGAACTGCGCGACGTAGTCGGTGGCGGGCTCGTTGAGGATCTGCTCGGCCGTGCCGACCTGCACGATGCGACCGTCGCGCATCATGGCGATGCGGTCGCCGAGGCGCATGGCCTCGTTGAGGTCGTGGGTGATGAACAGGATGGTCTTGCCCAGCTCGGACTGGAGCTCCAGCAGCTGGTCCTGCATCTCCTTGCGGATCAGCGGGTCCAGGGCGCTGAACGCCTCGTCCATGAGCAGGACGTCGGTGCCCGAGGCGAGCGCGCGGGCCAGGCCGACGCGCTGGCGCATGCCGCCCGACAGCTCGGACGGCAGCGAGCCGCCCCAGCCGGCCAGGCCGACCATGCCGAGGGCTTCCTCGGCGCGCTGCTCGCGCTCGGCCTTGTTCACGCCCCGCAGCTGCAGCGGGTAGGCGGCGTTCTCGCCGACGGTCCGGTGCGGCAGCAGCGCGAAGTGCTGGAACACCATGCTGACCTTGGTGCGGCGGACCTCGCGGAGGCCGGCCTTGGACAGGTGCGTGACGTCCTGCCCGTCGATGCTGATGGATCCGGCGGTGGGCTCGAGGAGGCCGTTCACGGTGCGGATCAGGGTGGACTTGCCGGAGCCCGACAGTCCCATGACGACGAAGATCTCGCCGGGCGCGACGTCGAACGTGGCGTCGATGACCGCGGCGGTGAGACCTTCCTTGCGCAGCTTGGCGCGATCGGCGCCTTCTTCCAACATGCGGACGCCGCGCTGCGGGCGGCGTCCGAAGATCTTCGTCAAACCATTTGCCTGGATGGCTGACACAACTCTCCCGGGGTCGGGGACATGGCCTGCCCGGTGCGACGGCAACGCTCGTCGGCCGGGCGTGGGCGGCATCGGCACGGGATCGCACCGGCACGACACGGCCACACACTGTTCACGACGTTAGGCCATCTCCGGCACGGCTCTGTACGCGGCCCTGGCAAAACCCTCGTGATCTTTATCATGCTGTGACCAACAGGGCCGATGAGGCACGGATCCACCCCGGTGTCATCTGGAACTGTCCAGCGCCCCGGGCATCCACCCCGGACCGGTCGCTACGGTGACCTGGTGCCCTCGCTCCTCGGACCGCTCCGTCGTGACCGCGACCGCCTCCATCTCGCCCTCATGCTCGCCCTGACGTTCTCCACCGGGATCGCGGACGCCGTCGGCTATCTCGGCCTCGACCGGGTGTTCACCGGCAACATGACGGGCAACGTCGTCATCCTCGGGATGGCGCTCGCCGGAGGGGACGACCTCCCCGTCGCCGGGCCGCTGCTCGCGCTGGGCACGTTCATGGCCGGGGCGGCGCTGGCCGGCGTCGTGCTGCGGCCCGTGCAGGTGGGGTGGACGACCCGCACCACCGGGATGTTCGCGACCGTCGGCGCCCTGCTGGCGGCGATCACGGTGCTGCTCGCCGTCTCGGGCGACGACCTGCCGCACGCCGTGCAGCTCACCGTGACCGGGCTGCTGGCCCTCGCGATGGGCATGCAGGCGGCGACGGCGCGTCATCTGTCGGTCAAGGACGTCACGACGGTCGTCGTCACGTCGACCATCACCGGCCTGGCCGCCGACTCCCGCCTCGCCGGCGGGCACGGCACGAACTCCGGGCGGCGCATCGCCGCGATCGCCCTCATCTGCGCCGGTGCCGCCGCCGGCGCCCTGCTGCTGCAGGCCCACCTGGCGTGGGGCGTGGGCGTGAGCGCCGTGCTCACGCTCCTCGTCGCCGCTCTCGGACACACCACGGAGGACCCTCGATGACGTTCACTCCCCCGACCCCCCACCCCACGCGCCCGGACCTGCGCGGCACGTTCGGGATGGCTGCCTCCACGCACTGGCTGGCGAGCGCGAGCGCCCAGTCGGTGCTGGAGCGGGGCGGCACCGCGTTCGACGCGGCCGTCGCGGGCGCGTTCGTGCTGCACGTCGTCGAGCCGCACCTCAACGGCCCCGGCGGTGACATGACGGCGATCCTCGCGACGGCGGACGAGCCCGCGCGACCTCGGGTGCTGGTGGGCCAGGGCCCGGCGCCGGCCGGGGCGACGATCGCGCACTACCGCGACGCCGAGGGCCTGGACCTCGTGCCCGGCTCGGGCGCGCTGGCGGCCGCCGTGCCTGGCGCCGTCGACGCGTGGCTCCTGCTGCTGCGCGACCACGGCACGTGGACCGTCGCCGACGTCCTCGCCCCCGCGATCGGGTACGCGCGCGACGGCCACCCGGTGCTGGCCGCCGTGTGCCGGACGATCGAGGGCGTCGCCGGGCTCTTCCGCGAGCACTGGCCCACGTCGGCGGAGCGATGGCTGCCGGGCGGGCGCGCCCCGCGGCCCGGCGAGCTCCTCACCAACCCCGAGCTCGCGGCCGTGCTCGCGCGCCTCGTCGCCGCCGAGACCGACGCCGCCGCGGACGGTGCCGACCGGGCCGGCGCGGTGGACGCCGCCCGAGCCGCGTGGAGGGCCGTCGTCGGCGAGGCCGTCGAGGAGTTCGTGCGCACCCCGCACCGGCACGCCGACGGCCGCGACCACCCGGGGGTGCTGTCCGCGGCGGACGTCGCGGGGTTCGAGGCGTCGTTCGAGGACGCCACGACCATCGACTTCCGCGGGTACACCGTGGCCAAGACCGGGGCCTGGGGGCAGGGCCCCGCACTGCTGGAGGCGCTGCGCATCCTCGACGGGTTCGACGACGCGCGGCTCGACCCGTCGACCGAGCTCGGCGCGCACACGGTGCTCGAGGCGCTCAAGCTCGCCCTCGCCGACCGCGACACCTGGTACGGGGACGACGACCGCGGAGGCGGCGTGCCCCTCGACGTCCTGCTCTCCGCCGAGTACGCCACCGCCCGCCGCGCCCTGATCGGCGAGCGCGCGTCCCACGACGTCCGCCCCGGCGACGTCGCGGGCCGCGACACCCCGGTGATGCCTCCCCTGCGCACGTCGTACGCCACGGACGTCCCGGCCGCGGCCCTGCCCGGCGCCCCGGCCGGGGGCCCCGCGGCCGGCGTCGGCGAGCCGACCGTCGTCGTCGGGGCGACCGCGCCCCTGAACGGCGACGGCCTCGAGACCGACGCCACGGGCGCGACCCGCGGCGACACGTGCCACCTGGACGTCGTCGACCGCTGGGGCAACATGATCAGCGCGACGCCGTCGGGCGGCTGGCTGCAGTCCTCCCCCACGGTGCCCGGACTCGGCTTCGCCCTGGGCACCCGGCTGCAGATGACGTGGCTGGACGAGGCGTCGCCGTCCGCGCTGACGCCCGGCCGCCGGCCGCGCACCACGCTCACCCCGACGCTCGTGCTGCGCGACGGCGAGCCCGTGCTCGCGTGCGGGTCGCCGGGCGGCGACCAGCAGGACCAGTGGCAGCTCGCGTTCCTGCTGCGCGTGCTGGTGGGCGGGTACACGCCGCAGGAGGCGATCGACGCCCCGGCCCTGCACACGACGTCCGCGCCGGGCTCGTTCTGGCCGCGCACCTGGACGCCCGGCGGCGCGGTCGTCGAGGACCGCCTCGGCGCCGACGTCCTCGCCGGGCTGGCCGAGCGCGGCCACGTGCTCACGCTCGCGGGCGACTGGGCGCTCGGGCGCCTCAGCGCCGTGTCGCGCGACCCCGCCACCGGCGTGCTCGGCGCCGCGGCGAACCCCCGCGGCGCGCAGGGGTACGCCGCGGGCCGCTGACGACAGCGGCCGATCCGCCTCTCCCCCCGGGGGGGGGGGGGGGGGGGGGGGGGGGGGGGGGGGGGGGGGGGGGGGGGGGGGGGGGGGGGGGGGGGGGGGGGGGGG
>NZ_JBNOZL010000011.1:0-54733 GCF_050311635.1 Isoptericola nanjingensis
TCTACGTCGACCAAACCTCCGTGTCCGACTACGGCGCCCAGATGGCCATGGCCGTCCTCGCCCTGCTGCCCGTGATGCTCTTCTTCATCCTCTTCCAGCGCTACATCGTCGACGGCGTCGCCACCCAAGGCCTCAAGGGCTAGCTGGGGAATCGGCAGTCAGGGCAGCAACTCGACGAGGGAGCAGTATGAAGGTCACGATCCTGGGCGCCGGCGCGATCGCCGGCGCCCACGCCCAGGCGATCCGGGCCCTGGCGGCCCACGGCGGCCCGGCGGGCGTGGAGCTGACGCACGTCGTCGACGTCGACGTCGACGCCGACCGCGCGGCCGCGTTCGCCGCCGAGCACGGCGTGCCGCACCACGGCACGGACCTGCAGGCGCTGCTCGACGCCGGCGAGGTGGACGTCGTGCACGTCTGCACGCCGCCGTCGGTGCACCTGGACGCGGCCGTGGCGGCGCTGCGGGCGGGGGCGCACGTGGTGGTGGAGAAGCCGGCGGTGCTGTCGCTGGCGGAGGCGGACGCGCTCGCCGACGCCGAGCGGCAGGCGGTCGACGCCGGGCTGCCGGGCCGGTTCACGCAGGTCGTGCAGCACCGGTTCGGGGCGGGGATCCAGCGGCTGCGCCGGTTCCTCGACGACGGCACGCTGGGGCCCGCGTACGTCGCGCAGTGCGACACGCTGTGGTTCCGCACCCCGGAGTACTTCGAGGTGCCGTGGCGGGGTCGCTTCGACACCGAGGGCGGCGGCACCACCATGGGCCACGGCATCCACCAGTTCGACCTGCTGCTGGCCGTGCTCGGCCCGTGGACCGAGGTGCGGGCGATGGCCGGGCGCCTCGCGCGGCACACGGACACGGAGGACGTCTCGACGGCGCTGGTGCGGTTCGCGGGCGGCACGATGGCGACGATCACGAACTCCGCGATCTCGCCGCGCCAGACGTCGCGCCTGCGCTTCGACACCGAGGCCGCGACCGTCGAGCTGGAGCACCTGTACGGCTACGACGACACGAGCTGGACGGTCACCCCCGTGGCCGGGCGGGAGGACGTCGCCGACGCCTGGGCGGCGGACGCGGCGGCGCACGAGGCGTCGGACGGCGGCGCGAGCGGCCACCTCGCCCAGCTCGTGCCCACCTACCTCGCCCTCGCCGAAGGACGCACGCCGCCGGTGACCATCGCGGACACCCGGGCCACGCTCGAGCTGGCCGCCGCGATCTACAAGTCCGCGTTCACCGGCGCCGTCGTGCACGCCGGCGAGATCGTCGACGGCGACCCGTTCCACGCGTCCATGGCGGGCACCGGCACCCCGTGGCCGCCGGTCAAGGACTTCGCCACCGACCTACTCCCCCACGTAGCCACGGTGGCCTCCCGATGAGCCTGCTGTGGCACGACAGTGGCGACGCGCTCGCCGCGCACGGGGCGGACGGTGCGGAGCTGTTCACCTACGTGTACCGGCCGGCCGACGTGTCGTACGAGAGCCCGCGACCCTACCTGCACCCGCTGCGCACGCGGGGCGGCGACCTCGTCTCGGCCTACCGGCCGTGGGACCACGTGTGGCACAAGGGAATCGCGTGGTCCCTACCCCACGTGGGACCGTGGAACTTCTGGGGTGGCCCCAACTACGTGCGCGAGCGCGGCTCTTACGTCGATCTCGACAACGACGGGTCGATGGATCACGAGCGATTCAGGTCGATCGACGACACGCACGTCGTCGAGGAGCTTTCGTGGCGGACGCCAGCGGGACGCGTCGTCGTCCGGGAGCGTCGTAAGCTCGCCGCGTATGTACCCGATGACGATCCGTCGGCGTGGGTTCTGACGTTCCGTTCCACGATGACCAACGTGTCCGACGGCCCGCTGCCCATCGGCAGTCCGACGACGAACGGCCGGGAGAATGCCGGTTACGGCGGCCTGTTCTGGCGCGGACCGCGGTCGTTCACGGGCGGGCACGTGTTGCGCCCGGATTCCCACGGGTCCGTGACGAGCGCCGACGCCGAGGCGGCACGTGGCCTGCGGTCGCCCTGGCTTGGGTATGTCGGACGGCACGACGGTTCCGCGACCGGAACCGACGGCGGGTCTCGCGCCTCCACGGTGCTCATCGTGGACCCTGGCACAAATCCGGGACGAACGCCGCAGTGGTTCGTGCGTTCGGAGCCGTTCGCCTGCCTGTGCCCTGCTCCGGCCTTCAGCGAAGAGATTACGTTCGCGTCAAGTCAGATTCTGACCTTTGAGTACGCCGTAGTCGTCGCGGACGGCGACAGCGACGGGACTCGTGCAACGGCACTGGTTGACCTCGGCCGAACGAGCTTCGACCTACTGCGATTGGCCCACACGGCTTAGGCCACGGCAGTCTGCAGCCTGTCCATCTGGTCGGCTGTGCTGCTCTCCGCCGCTCAGCGAAGCCGGTCACGATTCCGGTGCGGGATCGCGTTTCACGCATCGCAGTTCGGCTTCGACACACATCGGTTCAGAGTGCGACATCACGGTAGAGACACCTTATGACGTCGACAAAGCTAGGCTTGAGGCCTGAGCCCGTGAACGTTGGACGGCATTTGAACTGCCATTCACCAGTTCGGCAAAGCGTAGCCGCGACCGTACGTGCGACCGGGATGGCTCGGGAGCGGCGACCTCCGGCCGAAGGTCCGTCGCTAACACCAGAATCCGCGGGTGAACATCCTTGGTCACTGCCACGTGACGAGGAACGCACCGGCGTATTCCCCCCGGTCCAGGCACCGTACCGAGCTGCGTGCCTGCGGGAGCGAAGTACAGGTGCTTGGCCACACCGCGATGAACTGCCCAGGAGACTCGGTCGTCGGTGAAGCGGAATACGGCGGACAGCCGCTCCAGCTGCGCCGTGGAAAGCTGGCTGACACCGTTCATCCGCTCCATGCCGACGTGGACTTCGTCGAGGACCTGTGGTCCGGTGCCGAGGGTCCCGGCGAGGTTGATCAGCTCATCGAAGAGCTGGCGGTACCGCTCGGAGCGATCGGCGAAGGCGCGCGCAAACCGGATATCGCCTGCCGCTCCGGCGAGCTGCGATGCGGTCACCGAAATCTCGCCGTGGAGGCGGACCAGGGTACGCAGCACCGAGGCGCTCGGAGCGCCAGCCGTCAGGTAGAGCGCGGCATTGCGCAATGCGGCGATCGCGCCCTCGACGCCGTCGGGATGAGGGCGGGGTGTGAGCATCGGCCGTGGGTGGGCGCCGCGCAGGTCGATCTCGTACCCGGACGGTTCGATCCGGGCGTCGGCCCACCTGGCGCAGTTGCGGACGTTGGCGAGGAGTCCGACCACGCGCCCGGTAGTCCGCGGCCTACTTGGATGGGCGCGGCTGCTTGCACCTGTGGTGCTCCGGCCGAGGTGACGCCAGCCGGGGAACCGACTGCAGCGGTCGTCGAGTTGGACGATGGCGGTGGCGAAGTCAGCGACGTCCTTGAGGACGACGATCTTCTGTGGGGCTAGCAAGCGGTCGATGACGATGGTCAGGTCGCGCTCTCGTGCCGTGAAGGCAGTGCACGCCGCCTGGCGCCAGAGTTCGACGAAGGGTGTGTCGCGGCGGGTGCCCATCTCCCAGGGGTCGGCCAGCCGTGCTCCGGGCAGGGTCTCGATGCTTGGTCCGCCGGCCTCGAGCCAGCGGAGCATCCGGCGGGGCGGCTCCTGCTTTGGGCGATCGTTCGCCGCCGCGCGCGTGAGGTCGACGAGGTATCGCCACAGGACGGCACGGTAGCGCTGTACGTGGTCTGCCCGGAACTGCACCGCTTCAGGGTCGACGTTCTCGCGACGGTGTGGGTGTGGTCCGCCGATCGCGAAGTACGGATACCGCATCGCCAGCAGGTCGGTGAGGATCCGGCGCAACTCGGATGAACTCTGCCCGTAGGTCATGGCGCGTCCTCGTCACGCAGGAACGCCAGGTGGTTCGCTCGCCCAGACGGCGTCGAGCCGGTCGCGGGCGGCAAGGAGCGCGGCCGGGTCGGGCCCGTGCCCGCTGAGCTCCTGGATGGCGGCGCTGGCCGCGGCTCGCATGACGGGCCGCGTGACACTGACGAGAGGTAGCGCCGGGACGAGCGCCGCTGGTGCCCTCAGCATGTCGACCCGGTCAAGGACCTCGGCGTAGCCGGACCACTGCTCGAGTGGTGCGGTAGTGCACAGGCCGGCGAGATGGGTTCGCGCGATCTCGTATGCGACGTGGTGCCTGTAGTACAGGGTCGAGGTGCCCGGCGTCTCGTGGTCGGCTGCGTCGGCCGATGGCGTGGCCGTCAGGTCATGGCCCCAAGCCTCGTCGAGCGCAGCGAGCAGGTGTTCGACCCGCTTCCACGGTGTCCCGAAGGCTACAAGGGTGCCGATGGCTGCGCGTGCGGCGTCGTAAAGATCGTCGCGGTTCGTTCCTTCGGTGAAGGTGGTAGCGATCTCGACGGGATAGCCCACGATTTCGAGGGCGTCGGATGCTCCAGCTTCCGGTGGCCGGTCCGCATTGCCCAGCGCATGCTCGATGACTGTGAAAGCGTCGGCGGCCGCCTGGCTGCGGGATGTCCGCTTGAGCGCGGCGACGCAGCTGGCGGCCGATCGACGGGCCGATCGGTGGGCGGTGCTCCATCGTTCGGTTGTCATGTCACTCCCCCGTCAGGTGGCCGGCGGCGCGATGCGGCGCGGCATATCTGTCAGGTGTGCAACCGTCCCCGGCCACTGTTGCTAGGCACGTGGCCTGGGACTGCTGCACGGATAGGTGACACCTGACCTGTGGTGCCGTGAGGCACTGCTGGAAGGATGTGTCCCGTGCCCAGACCCCACCCCAAGGAGTTCCGCGACGACGTCGTGGCGATCGCCCGCCAGGGCGAGTGAATCGCCCTGGGTTTCTTGGAGGCTCCTGACCTTGGAAACGAGGATGGAGCCATGCCGAAGGAGCAGACGCCCGGGAAGCCGCAGACGCGGCGGTACTCGGATGAGGAGAAGGCCGCGGCGGTGCGGATGGTGCGCACCCTACGGGCGGAGCTGGGGACCGAGCACGGCACGGTGCAGCGGGTCGCCTCGCAGCTGGGCTACGGCGTGGAGTCGGTGCGCCAGTGGGTCAAGCAGGCCGAGATCGACGACGGCTACGCGCCCGGGGTGCCCGCGGGCGAGGCCCGGCGGATCAAGGAGCTGGAGCAGGAGAACCGGGAGCTGCGGCGCGCGAACGAGATCTTGAAGCGGGCTGCGAGTTTCTTCGGGGCGGAGCTCGACCGCCAGCACAAGAGGTAGTGGCGTTCATCGACGCCAACCGTGGCGATGTCGTCGACGGGGCGCGGCTCACAGTCGTGTCCATCTGCACCGTGCTGCGCGCGGCAGGGGTGCAGGTGGCTGTGAGCACGTACTACGCCGCGAAGAAGCGCCCTGCCTCGGCGCGGGCGTTGCGTGACGCCGAGCTGCGCCCGCGGCTGCGGGCGCTGTGGGATGACAACTACCGGGTCTACGGGGCGCGGAAGCTGTGGAAGGCCGCCCGCCGCGCAGGGCATGACGTGGGGCGTGACCAGGTTGCCCGGTTGATGCGCGCCGAGGGCATCGAAGGTGCCCGACGGACCAAGCGGGTCCGCACCACCAAGGCGGCCGAGGGCGTGCCGCGGCATCCGGACCTGGTCGGTCGGGACTTTAACGCCATGGGGCCGAACCAGCTGTGGGTCACCGACCTGACCTACGTCCCGACCTGGGCCGGCGTGGCCTACGTGTGCTTCATCATCGACGCCTACTCGCGCATGATCGTCGGCTGGCGGGTCGCGGCGCACATGCGCACCACGATGGTCCTGGACGCGATCGAGATGGCCCGGTGGTCTCGCGGCACCCGCCTCGAGGGACTGAGGTGTCACAGCGACGCCGGATCTCAGTTCACGAGCCTGCGCTACGGCGAACGCCTGGCCGAGATCGGCGCGGTTGCGTCGATCGGGACGGTGGGCGACTCGTATGACAACGCGTTAGCCGAGACCGTCAACGGCTACTACAAGGCCGAACTCATCCGCGGACCCGCCCGACCCGGACCGTGGAAGAGCGTCGAGGACGTCGAGCTCGCGACCCTGGGGTGGGTCCACTGGCACAACACCGAGCGCCTGCACGGCTACCTCGGCGACGTCCCGCCCGCCGAGTTCGAGAACGCCCTCTACGCTACCCAGCAGGGGTCGAGGGCCCTGGCCGAAATCAAATAACCAGAGCCTCCATCAGACCCAGGGCGATTCAGAGTCCACGGTCAAGCAGGTCGCGAAGGACTTCGGCATCAGTGAGTCGTGCCTGCGCAACTGGCTTCACCAGGCTGACGTCGAGGACGGCGCGAAGCCCGGCGTGACCTCCTCGGAGTCCGCCGAGCTGCGCGAGGCAAGGAAGCGTGTGCGGCTGCTGGAGCAGGAGAACGAGGTCCTGCGCCGCGCCGCGGCGTACTTCGCCCAGGCGCACCTGCCGGGAAAATGACCTACCCGCTCGTCCGTGAACTTGCTGCTGACGGTGTCCCCGTCGCGGTGACGTGCCGGGTCCTGGGCCTCGCCCGCCAGCCGTACTACCGATGGCTCGCTGACCCGGTCACTGCGACCGAGCTCGAGCAGGCCTACCTCGCGAACGCCCTGTTCGACGCCCACCGAGACGACCCGGAGTTCGGCTACCGGCTGCTCGGCGACGAGGCCCGCTCGGTGGGTCACAAAGCGTGTGACCGCACGATGTGGGCCCGGTGCGCCGAGGGTGGCTGGTGGTCGGTGTTCGGCAAGAAGCGCGGGTCCAAGGGCGGCAAGAAACCCGGCCCACCCGCGCACGACGACCTCGTGCTCCGTGACTTCACTGCCAGTGAACCCAACGAACTGTGGCTGACCGACATCACCGAGCACCCCACCGCCGGCGGCAAGGTCTACCTCTGCGCGATCAAGGACGTGTACTCCAACCGGATCGTGGGGTACTCCATCAGCGACCGCATGAAGTCCTCTCTCGCGGTCGACGCCCTGAACTCCGCGGTCGCCCGCCGTGGCATCGACGGCAGTCAGGTGGCCGGCTGCACCGTGCACTCCGACCGCGGATCCCAGTTCAGGTCCAGGAAGTTCCTGGCCGCGCTGCGCCACCATGACCTGGTCGGATCCATGGGCCAGGTCGCCTCCGCGGGCGACAACGCAGCCATGGAGTCCTTCTTCGCCCTGCTGCAGAAGAACGTCCTGGACCGGCGTCGCTGGACCACGCGCGAGCAGCTGCGGATCGCGATCATCACCTGGATCGAACGCACCTACCACCGACGTCGCCGCCAGCAACGTCTTGGACGCTTGACCCCCATCGAGTACGAAGCAATCATCACGACTCAGGTCGCACTCGCCGCCTGACAACCGCTGTCACCTATCCGTGCAGCAGTCCCTCCTCTCCGAGGTGGTGCGTTGGTGGGTTGAGATCGCCGTCAGTTTTGAAGCACTGCTTCCGCTTGTGCGATCGGACAGACGGGGTGCTCCTCGGGCCTGCGCTCGAATGTCACGGCGTATGGAGGTGCGCCGCAGCCCGATTGCAGCAAGCCAGCAACTCGATGAGGCGGGCGAGCACGCCACCGCCGACGACAAACCCCCGTCACAGCGCCCGGACCAGCACGAGCTCCTCGCCCTGCTCGAGAGTTGAAGCGCAGGCCCGACGGCGTGAAGCCGAGCTTGGCGTAGGCCGCCCGGGCGCGCGGGTTGTCGACATGCACGCCCATCCGAGCACGCTCGATGCCCCGGCCCCGCGCCCAGTCGAGTAACCCGTCGATGAGCCGGCCCAACAGGCCGACGCCCCGGTCCTCGGGGCGCACGAAGACACCCACGATCTGCACCTGGTGGCGCTCCACCGGCTGCCCGAGAACGTCCATGGCACCCGGCTCCTCGACGAGACCAGTAACCGTCCCCATCCAGCGGCCGTCCTCGTCCACGGCGACGAACCCCGCCACGACCTCGCTCGTCGAGTTGCCCCGTGCCCGGACCTTCCAGAAGTCGTCCGGACGCGCCGCCGCTTCCTCATACGACTCCAGGAACGCGACCGGGGCTGCCGGGTCCCGCAGTGCTGTGAGCCGAAGGTCTCGGATCTCGCGCCACTCGTCGGCACTGGTGTGGCGTACCGTCGGCATCTTCGTAGTCATGCCGAGGACCTTGCCACTCGCCGCCGCACCGTGTCCCCGAAATTCCTGTTGCTCGCTGGCGAGGTTTCGAAACATCCAGAACCGGCTTCTGGTGCACCTCAGAATCGGTCGATTCTGAGACGGTCGACGTCGCGCGGTCGAGGCCTGTCGTCCGGGCAAGACCACGCGCTAGCTTTCGGCCTTCGTGCGCGATATGTGGCCGGCCTGGAAGTACTGGACCAAGGTGACCGCCGCGAAGGTCGCCGCTTCCGCGTCTGCGCCACTGACTCCGAGAGGGACCTCCGGGTCATCGGTCCCGTGACGGTCGAACTCACTGCGCCACACCATCCCCATCAGGTGGTGGATCGTGTCGCGTGAGTCGTTGTGCTCGTCGCCATCGAGTCGGACGCAGAAGTTCGAGCGGCCAGTACGAAGGTTGCTCATCAGCTTCCCGAGAGTCGCGTCGTCGTCATCTGGAGCGAGCGTGCTCTTGCCCGCGGCTTCGATCGCCTTCACCGCGTGCCAGTAGGCCCCGCTCGGATCAGGGTGCAGGCCGTAAAGCTTGGACCAGGCCAGGCGCAGGTGTTCTCCCGCTCGTCGTTTCGGACCTGAAGCCGCCAGGTGGGCCGCGGAATCGGCGGTCGGCGAGACCTCCTGGCGGAGGCCGTAGTAGCCGCGACCGCGCTCGTCGGTGCCAAGCATCACGACGCGCCAGACCGAGTGAGCCTCTTCGAAGAGACCGCTCAGCATCTGACGTCGCTCAACGGACTGGTCGTCGAGGTCACTGCACAGCCCGCGCAGGGTGAAGTCGATGAAGTGGAGGAGGGTGGCTTGCCGGTCTTCCAGTTCCAGTTGGTAGAGGAGGGCCTGGGCTTCGTTCGTCGGCGCTCCGAGGCGAGGCCCAGTCGTTTTGAGGGCATCGTCGTTCTGCACGAGGAACGTCTTCAGGGCGCCGTACGCCTCAGGGGTCATCTGGGTCCGCGTGGGGTAGAACAGTTCCAGCCACTCCCGCAGCCATCGGCGACCATGCTCGTTGAAGGTCCTGCGCGGCGTGAGCCACTCGTCGATGGGGGTCCACCCCTCCCGGACCGGCAGCGGGAGCATCCATTCCGCACTCTGCTGATCGTCGACGGTGTCGCCCTCGTCACCCATGCGAGGAGGCTACGCGGCGACGGGAAGAAGGGGCGCGGCGCGGTGCCCCTTTCACCCGTGGCCAGCTGCAGAAGTCTCGGCGGAGGCCTTACAGCACCTACGCCACGAGGAGGGATCTTCTCAAGGAATCGTGCATCAGATGCACGAAATCTACGGTGGCCTGCGGTGACACGGGCAAGAGGCCGGCGAACCTGGCGACGTCAGGACCGGGCGATGGGCGCCCTGACCTGCACAGACGGCGATCTTCGCCGCGGGGTGCGAGCACTTGCATCAGATGCAACTCGCACTCCTCCCAGGCCGATAAACCCGATTATGCCGGATTGTCTGTTATGAGGCGTCTCGCTGGGCCCTGTCTTTCTCGTCCCGATCGCGCGCCTCCAGGTCTTCCAACTCGACCTCGAACTCGTCGAGCGTGTGGGCGAGCCCGTCGATGAACGCCGCCAAGTCCCGGGCGAGACGTGTCCGGTCATTCGCGAAATCCCAAGCGTACGGCGCGGGCCAACGCCCAATCTCTGCACGCTGTAAGCCGTCTTCCACGATGGCCACGGTTGCGCTGAGCTGCAAGGGCTCCCAACGTCCGGGCGGAGTCTTCGGGTAGCTGTGCGACATCTGCCCGGGGCCGTGGTGGCGTACCTGACCGATCTTGCCGAACCGCTCGCTCAGAAGTGCCAGGCGCCGCCGGTACTGGCCTAGGCGGAGCTCCAGCAGTTCGGCCGTGGTCCTCTCGCATAGCTCGGCCAAGCTTGTGAGAGTGAGGTTGCTGTTGCTGGCCATCCGCGGGGCGCCCGACTGGAAACCTGCCTCGGTGAGGATTATCCCGCGATCGGCGCCGACGTCGTTCACGATCTGTGCCAGGAGCGCGACGCGCGACTTGTCCACCGGGCGCTTCCAGTGTTTGCACTCCACGACCCACGTCTGGTCGAGTCCTGCGCGGCGGAGGCGCACGACGACGTCGATGTCATGCTCGCCGCGTGCGCCCTTGACGGTCACGTCCGTCTCCGCCTCCAGACCCAGGGAGCGGTAGAACGCGGCCGCCTCCTCTTGGTACTCCTGCCACGTCGTCGCCACACGACCAGTGTGGACGGATCTGCGGCTTGTGCACACTAGCCGTCCCCCACCACCGTGAGTCGAGCTTGACAGCGCATGGTGACCTGGACCGTGCGTCGCCGGCCACTGGGAAGTTCTGGCACACGACGACCACGTCCAGGTTCGTGTCGGTCAAGGACGTCGCGGCCGTGCTCGCGATCACCGAGACGGCCGTGTACACGCTGCTCAAGACCGGTAGCTGCCGGCGAATCAGGTCGTGCCGAAGCGGGTATGGCGGATCGAGCCGGCGAAGCTCGAGGAGCACATCGAGCGGCAGTACGCGGCCGCGCGTGACGCCCTCTCCAAGGGCCAGGTCGCGCCCGAGGACGACGAGGAAGAGGTCAGCCGCGCGCCGCCCGGGCGCCGGACTTGGCTTCGTTGCCGAGTTTGAACACTTCGCGGCCAGGCGCTCACTGGACGCGGATCGTGATGAGTTGCTCGCCGTCCTGGAGCTGTTCGTGGAGGAGTGCGCGCCCGCCCTCGTATGTCGCGGCCTCGACCTCGACCTGCCGGCCTGCAGTCGCAGGATGAAATCAGCTAGGCTCGGCGGCCTGGCGGATGGGCTCGAAGCCGATCCACCCACAACCCCGAGCGGGCCGAGCGGACACAGGAGTGCGCGATGAGTGACAACGACAAGTCCATCCTCAGGGGAGTCGACCCGTCCAAGCGGCAGGAGCTCGAGGAGAAGAGCCTGATCGGCTCGGGATACTCGTTCAACGACAGCGGCCAGGCGACCAACGTGGTTAAGCAGGACCTGCAGAACGACGACAACGACGATTGATCCCCAGCGGCTCTGCGGCGCTCGTCAGCTTCTTGCTGCTCGTGGCGCCAGGGATGGTGTGGCAGTTCCAGCAGGCACGTCACGAGCCGGCCGTGAAGGAGACGGTCCTCGTCGAGGCCTCCCGCGTAGTCATTGCCTCGCTCGTGGCCACGGGTGCGGCCGGTCTCGCGTTGTCGTGGATGTGGGTCCCCCTCTACGAGCGTGTGCGGACCGCAGACCCCGACGCCCTCTCTCTTCCAGGTGCGACGGTGCCCTACTTCGCGGCGGCCGCCGCCACTTCGCTGCTCGCCTGCGGGTTGGCGCTACTTGCAGCCGCTTTCAAATGGCCGGGCCGGGCGCCCATCAGTGCGGGACGGGCTTGGAGCCAGGCATTCGTGGGCCGGCGGCCGCCCAACACCGAGCAGCCCTGGCTCATCGTCGAGCTCCTGGACGGGACCGTCTGGAAGGGAACGCTGCAGCACTTCGATACCGACCCTGACGACGACCACCGGGCGCTGCTGCTGGGCGAAGACCTCATGCGCAGGGACCCCGGCGCCAAGGAGTTCAAGCCGGTCGGTGACGCAGGCCGGAACGTCATCCTCCCGGAGTCCCAGATCAAGAGCACCCAAGTGCAGTACATCGCTCTGAGGCCGTCCGAGGTCGCGGCGCCCGCGGGTGCCGAACCATCGGACGGCGAGACAGAGGTAGGTCGTTAGGACCAGCGAGCCCGGCGCTCGAACGACGTGGCGGCGAACGGTCGACACCGACACGCCCGGTGACGATGATCTTGTCCCCGTCGCGGACGACCAGAACCTCGGCGAAAGCGTGCTGACCGCCGACGAGGTAGGTGACCTTGCTCAGGGTGAAGGTGCCGGCGCTGGTCAAAGTCTTGACGAGGGTGTCTGCGGGCAGGTTCGAGGACACCTTCTGCGGCACGGGCCGCGGCCGCCGGGCGGTGGGCGGGGGGTCCGGCTTGGGGCGCGGCGCGGCGGCCTTCGGTGTCGCTTCCCAGGCCGTCAGGGGGGTGACGCGACCGGGCAGCGCCTCGTGTGGGCGCTCGGTGTTGTGGATGCGGTCGAACTCGTCGACCTGGGCTGTGCAGTTGCTCGAGCGTGTCGGCCAGGGGCTGCTTGTCGAGGTAGCGGAACAAGGTCTGGTGGAACCGTTCGTTCTTGCCCTGGGTCGTCGGCTTGGTCGGCTTGCCGGTGATCGGCTCGGTTCCCAGAGCGCTCACGTGTGCCACGAGCTGGCCGACGTAGCCGCGGCGGGACGGGTTGAGCGCCGCGCCGTTGTCGCTGAGCAGCCGTTGGGGCACGCCGTGGGCGGCGATGGCCTTGTCCACTACGGCGATCGCGCCTTCGGCGGTCTCGCCCCATGCCACGTGAGACGCGACCGCGTAGCGCGAGTGGTCGTCGATGAGCTGGAAGATCACGCACTCGCACCCACCGGTCAGGACGTACTCCGTCGCATCCAGCTGCCAGCAGGCGTTCGGCGCCGGATACACGAACCGCCGCCACGCTGAGCGGGGCTTCTTCTTCGGCTCCAGGCGAGCGACGCCAGATCCGCGACAACGACGCCGTCGAGGGCACGACGGGCAGCCCCATCGCGTGCATCTTGTCGTGCACGCTGATCGGCCCGTGGTCCAGGCCGGAGGCCTCCAAAGCCGCACGGACCCCGATCGCCTGCTTCTTGACCTCCTCGCTCAACCTCGCCGGGCTCGTCGCGGGGCGCCGGGTCCTCGGTTCGAGTACTGCGGCCGGCCCCTCGGCCCGGGCACGCTTGCGCAGCTCGTAGAACGACTTGCGGGAGATGCCGTGCTCGGCGCAGAACGTCGTCACCGCCCCGCGGGGCGCGTCAACGGGCCACTGCGAGATCGCGAGGCGGACACGAGGATCGATGGGTTCACTGACAGCCACCGACGAAGCCTGGGGGCTGAAGTGTCACCATCAAGACGACTTGAAGTGTCACCGATGTCCTGATGCAGAACTGTCACCGATGTCCTGCGACATGACACCGGCGCGGTCATGGTCACCCGTCCAGTATCGAACAACTGTTCGAGTCGGCTCTACCATGAGGGGGTGACAGGCGAAGGGCGGCGAGACGATCGCCAGGTGTGGCAGCGACCCGACGGCAGAAAGTACTGGCCGGCGGAGCGGCCCCTGAATGTCGCCCCCGTGCCGCGGGCAGTCCCCGTGAGGCCGCAGGGTTCCTACGCGGTGATCGTTCGCCTTCTCTGGGAGACGTGGGAGGAGATGATCCCGGGCACGGCCATCCGGTGGGCCGAGGGCCGAGTTCTGGTGACCGTGAAGCCGCCGAACGCCCCGAGCAACGTCACCGAGCTGCTGTGCTGGCTGCACCAAGAGGACGTCTACCGAACCCTCCCCCGGCGCCCCCGCGCAGTCCCGACGTTGGGCGACGAGGGCGCGCACAGTTGAGTCGCTTGCAGGCACGACAGAAGTGCGACGCCACGCCGACCGCCCGGCGCTCCCAAGCTCCGATAGAAGCGCCGACACGATGGGCCGGTCGGACATCCGCCGGCTTCCCTCCTGCCACTGGGTCGACAGGCACACCTGTTGGGTGCCCACCTGCGCCCTGGAGGTATTCGATGCCGGACTACGAACGTCCTGTGACGTCGGCCGAGGAGGCCGGCGAACACCTACGAGCCTTGGCGCACGCGACACGCTGGTTCGACAACCCCGGGGACACGTACTGGGTGACCGCCGACCTGCTCGCGATCACGCGGCGCCTGGGGTCAGTGCTGGTGCACGTCGCGTCGGCGCACCTATGCCACCGGGAGCAGGCTCACACCGACGACGGCAACGTAGTCGAGGGCGCCGAACATGCATATGACGCGGCGATCTTGCTGCGCAGGGCGTCGCTGCAGCTAGATCGCGTCCAGGCTCTTGTCACCGAGGCGCAGTCCCACTCGGGACGGATCGCCTGGTACGAGCCAGCCGCCCAGGCGCCAGGAGCGGACGAGACGGCGCGCCCTGCTCCGCCGCCGACCGAACGGCGGAAGGTGGTCGACCTCCCGACCAAGCACGCCCGGGACGCGCGGCGCGGCATCACGCTATGACCGGCCAACGGGTCCACGCGGCCGTGTTGGTCGCACCTGCCGGCGAGCGTCGCCGGTGGCGCAAGGCGCGCCGTCGGGCCGCCGCCCAGGTCGTCGCCCGGGAACGCGCGGCTCGCAAGGCCGAGGCCCAGGCGCGAGGGGATGCCGAACGCGCCGAGCGTCGGGCAACGGTCGTTCTGCCGAAGGCCGGCGAGCGTGGCCCTGCAGCACTGCGCACGGCGGGGCGACTGCGGATCCCGCAGCATCAGGACACGTCGGCGACGTGGGGTGGGGCGTATCCGTTCCTGGCCGAGGGCGGTCTCGGGTCGGACGGGATGTTTGTCGGGCAGGACCTGTACTCCGGGTCGGCGTTCGTCTTCGACCCCTGGGTGCTGTACTCCCGGGGGTTGATCACCGCGCCGAACGTGGTCGTCGCGGGCATCGTCGGATCCGGGAAGTCGTCGCTGGCCAAGTCTCTGTGCACCCGGTCGGTTCCGTTCGGACGGCGGGTGTACGTGCCGTGCGACCCGAAGGGCGAATGGACCCCCGTCGCGGCCGCGGTCGGCGGGATGACGATCAGGCTCGGGCACGGGCTGCCCGCAAGGTTGAACCCGCTGGACGAGGGCCACCGTCCCGGGGGCGTCGACGACGCCGAATGGGCAGCGCAGCTGACGGCCCGCCGCCGCGATCTGCTCGGGGCGCTCGCCGAGACCGTGCTGGAGCGGCGGTTGTCGCCGCTGGAGCACACGGCGATCGACGTCGGCCTGACCGCAGCCGTCCGCTCAGCGCAGGTCCTCACGTTGCCGCTGGTTGTGGACCGGTTGCTGTCCCCCGACCCAGGGGACGACGTCGACGGGCGGCTCGTCGAGGACGGACGCCTGCCCGGTCACGCGCTGCGGCGCCTGGTCGCCGGGGACCTGGCGGGCATGTTCGACGGGCCGTCCACGGTGCGGTTCGACCCGACGCTGCCGATGGTGACGCTGGACCTGTCGGCGGTGGCGGAGAACTCGACGGCGATCTCGCTGCTGATGACATGTGCCTCGGCGTGGATGGAGGCGGCTCTTGCCGACCCGGACGGTGGGCAGAGGTGGGTGGTCTACGACGAGGCGTGGCGGCTCATGTCGTACCCGGCGCTCCTGCGGCGCATGGACGCACACTGGCGCCTGGCCCGCTGGTATGGGATCGCGAACATGCTCGTGTTCCACAAGCTGTCCGACCTGGAGAACGTCGGCGACGCCGGCTCGGCGATGCGAGCCCTGGCATCCTCACTGCTCGCGAACGCCGAGACCCGAGTCATCTACCGGCAGGAGTCCGACCAGCTCGGCCCCACCACGGCAGCACTCGGCCTGTCGCGAACCGAGCGTTCCCTGCTGCCGACTCTGAGCACCGGCCAGGGGCTGTGGCGCATCCGGGAGCGGGCGTTCGTCGTGCAGCACCAGCTCCACCCCGACGAGGCCGCGCTGTTCGACACCTCCGCACGCCTCGAAGGCCGCCCCACCACCTCGCGTCCGCTTGGCGGACCGGGCACACCTGGAAGGCAACCGGACGGCGGAGGAACGATATGACCAGGCACGGGGATGACGAGGCGCGGGCAGCCGCGCGAGCGCAGAAGCTCGATGCCGCGCACACGCGCCTCGTCGACGCGGTCAGTGCGCTCACGTCAGGGGCGGACTGGCGGCGCGCGCTGGCGTTCGCGGCACGGTTCCGGTCGCGGTCGTTCAACAACACTCTGCTGATCTACGTCCAGCACCTCGAGGCGTACGAGCAGGGGCGGGTGCCCGAACCGATGCCGACCTACGTCGCGGGCTTCCACCAGTGGCAGCGCCTGGGCCGGCACGTGCTCAAGGGGCGGGCCG
Source organism: Isoptericola nanjingensis (assembly GCF_050311635.1). Lineage (NCBI taxonomy): Bacteria > Bacillati > Actinomycetota > Actinomycetes > Micrococcales > Promicromonosporaceae > Isoptericola > Isoptericola nanjingensis. Next base: position 15,969 of record NZ_JBNOZL010000011.1, read on the forward strand.
GGTACACGATCCTCGCGCCCGTCACCGCCCGCTACGCCAGCGCAGACCCCAGCGGCGATGAGTGGCACCGCCTCCCGCCACGGGAGCGGCCGGCCCCGGGCGAGGAGGTCCGCAGCCGGATGATCGGGGTGCGGCCCGCGTACGTGTGGGACGTGTCCCAGACCGACGGCAAGCCGCTGCCCGCGCCGCCCGCACCACAGCTCCTGCAGGGTCAAGCGCCCGACGGGCTCTGGGATGGGCTGGCCGCGCAGGTCGCCGCCCGAGGCTTCGCCCTGCGCGCTGTCCCGGCGGCCTCCGCGATCGGCGGCGCGAACGGGCTGACCGACTACCTCGCCCACACCGTCACGGTGCGTGCGGATATGGACGACGCTGCCAGGGCGAAGACCTTGGCGCATGAGCTCGGACACGTGATCCTGCATGGTCCAGATCACGACGATGCCCGTTCGCACACCGGGATCGCGGAGGTCGAGGCCGAGTCCCTCGCCCTGATGATCGGCGTCGCGCACGGCCTAGACACCACCGACTACACCGTCCCGTACGTGTCCTCCTGGGCCGCATCCGTACCCGGCAAGGACCCTGTCGACGTCGTCGCGTCCACGGCCTCCCGCGTGCGGGCCGCCGCCCTGTCGGTCCTCGACCAGCTCGACACCACCCAGATCGGCACCGGCGAACCGCCAGGTCTCAACACCGCCCTCGAGCCACCGCGGGAGCGGCCGCTCACATCGCGCTCCCGCGGCGCGGACCGGGCGGCGACGGTGACTCGATGACGCGCCACGCCACGGAGGTGCAGACCGACCTGCCTCGCCTGCAAATCTCGTACGCGACCGACTGGACACCGACCCTCACACTGAACAGCGAGCCCTACGAACTGCCGACACCGACACCTGGGGTGAACCGGCGCGACCCCCGCGATCTCGGCCGGCTGGTCGCGCTCGCCCTCGACCGAGCCGTGCACGTCCTAGCCATCAACCCCGAGGGCGGCACCTACACCACGATCGCCGCCCCCGACCCGAGCACCGACGACGGCGGCGGAGTTGAGCGCCCCGTCGCGAGCGCCGAGGACCAATCCGCTGGCACCGCAGACAACGGGACAACGGAACTCTCCGAACCCGAGTGGCGCTACCCCTTCGGCGTCGTCGGAACCGGCTTCCTTCCCGGCGAACCGGTCTGTGTCGCCGTCGTGGTCGCCACCCGCGAGGCACACGACGACGGCACCGCCGAGCTCCCCCTACCCGCCGCGCTGCTCGACCACCTGCCCGCGGCGATCGTGCTCCTCGGTCGCGCCTCGGGCACCCTCGTCGTCCACGACCCCGCCGACGTCGCCCCCGCCACCAACGTCACGGCGTCGGCATGAAGGGCACCTGCGGGTCGGACGGGCTGACCAACCTGGCCCTCGCGCTCCTTGCCACGGCCGCGGGCCTGGGCCTCCTTCTGCGCGCGGCAGGCTCGATCACCGCCCACCTCACAAGCACTACGGCCCCGTCGAAGGGCCTCGCGGGCGGACTGCGCGTCCTGCTCACCCCTACCGACCCCGCCACCGCATTGGACGCGCCCGGGCTGCACCCGGTGTGGTTCTGGACCGTAGCCGCAGCACTCCTTGCTGTCACCGCCACTCTGGCATGGGGTGCTTGGTACGTCTTGCGCCAGTCGCACGGCAAGAGCTCCCGTGATCCGCACCAGTTGGCCGGCACCGCCACCCCTCGCGACGTCGCCAAGGCAGCCTCCCGAAAGGTGCTCCTGGGCCGCTCGAGCCAGCTGCGCCCGTCCCTGGCACGCCCGCGGCCGCAGGACGTCGGCTACCTGCTCGGCACCTGCCGAGGCAAGGACGTCTGGGCCTCGGTTGAGGACTCCGTCCTGGTGCTCGGCCCGCCCCGCTCCGGCAAGGGCCTGCACCTGGTCATCAACGCCATCCTCGACGCCCCCGGGGCGGTCATCACCACCTCGACCCGGCCGGACAACCTCACCGCCACCATGCGCGCGCGCAGCCGCCACGGCCCAGTCGCGATCTTCGACCCGCAGCACCTCGCCGAAGGGCTGCCACGCGGGCTGCGCTGGTCGCCCCTGCGCGGCTGCGAGAACCCGCTGACCGCCATGATCCGCGCCAACGGGTTCGCCTCCGCCACCGGCCTGTCCACCGGCGGCGTCGAGTCCGGCGGATTCTGGGAAGGCAAGACCCGCACCGCCCTCCAAGCCCTCCTGCACGCCGCCGCCCTCGGCCACTGCACCCCCAGAGACCTGTTCGCCTGGTCCCTGTCCCCCGCCGCCGCGGCCGACGCCGTCGCCATCCTGTCCGCCCACCCCGACGCCGCCCCCGGTTGGGCCGAGTCCCTCGAGACCACCATCCACTCCGACCCCCGCACCCGAGACTCCATCTGGATGGGCGTCTCGCTAGCGCTGACCTGCCTCGCCGACCCTCGCGTCATGGACGCCGTCACCCCCCGCCCGGGTGAAGAGTTTGACCCCGTCCAGTTCTTGCGGGCCGACGGCACTCTCTACCTGCTCGCCACCGGCGCCGGAGCATCCGCGTCCTGGTCCCTGGTCGCCGCCTTTATCGAAGACCTCGTCGAGACGGCACGCACCCTCGCCGCCAGCTCTCCCGCCGCGCGCCTGGACCCACCACTGCTGCTCGCGCTCGACGAGATCGGCAATCTCTCGCCACTGCCGTCCCTGCCGACGTTGATGGCCGAGGGCGGCGGCACAGGCATCACCACCATGCCCGTACTGCAGTCGCTGTCCCAGGCCCGCGCGAAATGGGGCGACCACAACGCCGGCGCCATCTGGGACGCCTCCATCATCAAGATCGTCCTCGGCGGCGCGTCCGTCGCCCGCGACCTGCAAGACGTCTCCGCCCTCATCGGCGACCGCGACGAAAACACCGACACCGTCTCCTCCGGCGACCACGGCGCCCGCTCCGTGCAACGCTCCACCCGCCGAGTACCGGTCATGCCACCCGAGACCATCCGCACCCTGCCGTTCGGCACCGCACTCCTCCTGCTGCGGTCGGCAGCGCCCCTGATCACCGACCTGCGCCCCTGGACCGCCAGGCCCGACGCCAGCGAGCTACAGGCCGACCGGGCCCGCCTCGAACGCGAGCTGCGCCGCAACTGACCAGCCGACGCTCGGGCCGAGTACCCAGCGGTGAACGTCCGGTGCTGGTGCACACGACACACCTCCAGGACGAGCGGGCCTTCTTCACGACCAAGCCCGCAGAGGCCCTTCAGGAGGATCGTCATGACCATCCCGACACACGAGTCACTGGCAGGGTTCATCGTCAACGACGCGGACATCTCGTTCACCGACGACGGCACCACCCGCGCCCACTTCCGCGTCGGCGTCGAGCACTGGCACCGCGAGGACGACGGCACCTTCACCCAGCTCGACAGCTCGTTCCACGACCTTCTCCTGTACGGCAAGACCGCCGAACGAGCCGCCGACCAGTTCCGCAAGGGCGACCAGTTCGTCGCACACGGCCACGCCACCACCTTTTACGCCGAACCCCCCGCCCGGCCGGCCGAACGCGAGGTCTTCATCGCCCGCCGCATCGGACACGACCTGGCACGCACCACCTACGAGGTCGACCGCACCCACGCACCCCGCCAGAGCGTCGACTCCGCCCCCACGCCCGCGGCGCCAACGCTCGAGAGCGCGGGTACCTCGCCCTCCGGCGACACCAGGATCGCGCGCCAGGCGCCGTCCCCGCCGACTCCTCCGTCTCCGGTAGGTACAGGCGCCGAGGCACCTGCCCCACAGCGCAGCAGCAGCCCCGGTTCCCGCGCGATCGGCCTGTGACCGACGTGGCTACCCCCGACAGCAATTCGTGGCCGGACGAACGCAGTGCGCCAGCTCCGCAGGATGACCAGGTCGACGACACTTCCGCCGAGCCTGACACGGCGTGGCGCACGCGCCGTACCCTCGACGCCGAAGCCACGGACGAGACCGTCCTTGGGGCCTGGCTCGGCGCCGGACTGGACGACGCTGCACCCGACGCCGATGCACTCCCCACGCCGGCCGAGCCCGTGGACTGGCGAACCCTGAGCGCAGACGACGCGAGGACCGAGTGGCAATCCCTGGACACCTTCGTCAGGTGGTTGCGGACCACCTACGGCCTGCCACCCGCCATCCTGCCGCCACTGTGGCACCGCCACCCCGAGCTCGTGTGGGAGTTGTCGGCCCTGCACACCCACTGGCTCGCCTGCTACGAACCCGGCTCCTCCGGCTCCGGACCGATCGCCTGGCACGCCGACTTCGCCGACGCCCGCGAGCGCCTGCGCGAGTGGGTGTCCACGAGCGGCACGCACGCCGACCGGGACCGACCAACCCGGATCAGCACCTGGCCCGGAGAACCACCGACACCGTCCGGCGAGGAACGGCCCATCCTCGATCGGGATGCCGACTTCGCCGCATTCGTCGAGGCCGACGTCCAGGCCCGCCACTCCACCCATGAGGCCGTACACCCGGTGGACACCCCCATCGCCCAGCGGCACGCACCCGGAGGATCGTGATGAGCGTCGACAGCAACGAACGACGGCGCCAGGCCGACAAGATCGCCGCCTACGACCACGCAAGCACCAGCGCACGACCGGCGCACCGCATCATCGCGCGACACCTGTGGCACGCGCTCCGCGACCTCGGCTTCGACCAGGGACGGGTACTCGCGGTTGGTGAGGACGCAGCAACGCTGCTCGGCCTCCCGCACACCGACGGCTTCTCGTTCGCGTCCCTGGCCGCCGATGTCACCGCGGAACACCGGCCGGGCGACCGTCTCCAAACGGCCCGCTACCGACCCCATGCCGACGATCGCTTCGACGTCGTGATCGGGTTGCTGCCGTACAACGACGTCCGCCTGCAAGACCCGGCCGACGTCGTGCTGCGGCGCGCCACCCAGGGACGTCTCGCGGTCACCCTCGAAGGCCTCACCCGCCCCGGAGGGCTGACCGCAATGCTCGCCTCGCACGACCTCATGGACAACCTCTACCCCGGCGTCCGCGGCCTGATACACGATCGCGGAGACCTCCTCGGCGCCGTCCGGTTGCCCGCAGGCGCTCACCGCCAGCTGCCCGGCCTCGATCTGCCCACCGACCTGATCCTGCTGCGACGCCGCACGTTCAACGAACCAGCCCGCGGGGAGGCCTTCACGGACTCCGTCACCGTCACCGTGGAGGGCCGCACCGCATCGATCAACACCTATTACGACTCACATCCAGTCCACATGCTCGGCACCGTCGCCACCGACCCCCTCGCGTGGGGACCAACGTCCATCACGGTCACCAACTCCCCGGACCAGCTCGGCGACGACCTCGACAGGATGCTCAGCAAGATCATCTCGTCCGCCCTCCGCATCGGGCTCACGGTGACCCCAACACCCTTGCGGGGTACTGAAACACAGCGGCCGAGGGCCCCGGAACGTTCTCCCGTGTCCCGGGCACCCCGCGCCCACGCGCCCTCGCGAGGCGACGCGGACGCAGGCCGGCGAATCCATCGCCATCCAGGGCTTGAACGCTGAGATCGCGTCGCGCAGGTGAGCACCGAGATCGGTCGCCGACCTCGGTGCTCGAGCTATCTCAGCCGGCGCGCCGACCTGTTCGAACGGCGACGACGAGCCGCTCCCGCAGCTCGTCGATATCAACACGGATCAGTCTCCCGATCCGATACCCGGTCACTGTGCCGTCAGCGATGCGGCGTCGGAGCGTCTTGACCGAAACACTCAGTTCGTCCGCTGCCGTCCCGAGGGTGACAAGGCGGGATCTACTCGTTTCCGCAATTCTGGTCCTCGGTGCCATGGCGGCCCTCCTCATGGTTCCTTCAGCAGGGAATGCACGACTGCTGACGATCCTTAGGTGTGCACGCCGGTCCACTGCTGACCACGGTCGCCGGGCGACGATCAGCCGGTTCCGGCATCGCCGTTCGCATCCCTGCCCCGACGCGCACGACGTTCGCTGAGTTCGTCGTGGAATGCGGACCCGACCCGTTCGGCGATCGCGTGCATACGTTCCTCGTCGCCGACGTGCTGGTACCGCAGCACGATCGTCGGGTTGTTGTGTCCGGCGATCGCCATGAGTTCGGCGAGCGTCGCGCCGGCCCGGGCGGCCCAGGTCAGGGCGGTGTGGCGCAGGTCGTGGATGTGCTGGTCGTCCAGGCCGACCTGCACCCTGACAGCTTGCCAGTTGCGCTCGACGATCGATGCGTGCAGGATGCCGCCGCGCTTGGCTCGAAAGACCATGCCATCTGGCCCTGGGCCCGCGAACTGTTCCAGGTGCTCGCGCAGAATCGGCACTACGAACGACGGGATCGCGACGTCCCGTTTGGAAGCCTTCGTCTTCGGTTCGCCGATCTCGTTGTAGCGCCCTGCCTGCTTGAGGTTGGAGGCGGATCCACGCACAGAAACTGAGGCACGCATGGGGTCGTCGAGGTTCAGGTGCCGACGCTGCAGCGCCCGCAGCTCGCCATTGCGCAACCCGGTGACCGCAGCCAACGGGACCAAGGCGGCCAGGTAGTCCGGCATGAGATCCGTCATCTGCCACATCTGCTCAGGCGTGAGCACGACCGGATCATGGACCGCCTCGTACCGCAGTGCCCCTTTGACCTTCGTGGGCGAGGCGTCAAGGAGCTCGTGGCCCACGGCGTCGTTGAGGATCGACGAGAGCACTTGGTATGCCGCGAACGCCGCTCCGCGCCCATCGTGCTTCTCAGTCCCACGACGGTGACGCGCACGCGCCTCCCGAGCGACCTGCGCGCGGAGCTCCGTGTACCAGTTGGTGACGTCGAGCCTCGTCAGTTGTGCGAGTGGGATGTCACCCAGTCCGGGCGCGATCCATTTCCTGAGGTTGTACTCGTAGCGGTACCTCGTGGACGGGCGGAGCTTCTTGCCGTCGATGGATCGTCGCGCCCATTCGCTCACAGTGATAGCTCGAGCCTGCGCCTGTCGGGCCTCGGCCTCGCGCACTCTGGGCGACTTCCACTGGCCGCGCTCGATGAGGATGCGCTCGTCGTTGAGCCATGCTTCAGCGGCCATCTTGTCGGCGAACACCCGCGAGTGCCGAGCGAAGTCGGGCCCGGTGTAGCGCGCCCGCCACCCGGTGGTCTTCTTCGTCTTGGCGTTCTTGCGGGCTTCCAGTTCGCCGAACGTGCGCTTCTGTCCGGACTTGCGTGCCATGGGCGGTCCTCCACCCATCAGGTGTCCCGCCGCCCCCATCTCGGTGGGGGAACGCGCGCACGCCCACACGCCACTTCGGAGGGCCGACCTGCGCAGACGTCCCGAATCTCATGGGGGAACAGTGGGGGAACGGGTGGCCCCTCGGGGCCACCCAGGTCCATCTGTGTCCACCCAGCGATTTCGGGAAATCGCAGGCCAGACGGCGTTTCTGCCGGTCATCGGACCGGCCGAAGCACCGAACCTCCTTTAGACGTTGAACCCCAGCATCCGCAGCTGCTCACGGCCCTCGTCGGTGATCTTCTCCGGACCCCACGGCGGCATCCAGACCCAGTTGATGCGGAAGCCGTCGACGAGCCCCTCCAGCGCGGTGCCGGCCTGGTCCTCGATGACGTCCGTGAGCGGGCAGGCCGCTGACGTGAGCGTCATGTCGATCGTGGACATGTTGTTCTGGTCCACCTGGATGCCGTAGACGAGGCCCAGGTCGACGACGTTGATGCCCAGCTCGGGGTCGATGACGTCGCGCAGGGCCTCCTCGACGTCCGCCGCCGTGGTGGGCGTGGGGGCCGCGGCCGGCTCGGCGACGGGCGGGGCGGCCGCCTCGGTCGTGTTCTCGGTCATCGTGTCCTCTCAGGTTCAGGTCGGCTTCAGCCCAGCGCGCCGCTGCGCGCCAGCGAGTCCTTGAGCGCCGCCCAGCCGAGCAGCGCGCACTTGATGCGGGCGGGGTACTGCGAGACGCCGGTGAACGCGCTCGCGTCGCCGAGGGCGTCCAGCGCGTCCTCGTCGTCCAGACCCTTGCCCCGCGAGGCCATGAGGTCGTGGAAGACGGCGTCCATGCGGGCGACGTCGGACAGGTCGTGCCCGGTGACGAGCTCCGTCATCACGGAGGCGGACGCCTGCGAGATGGAGCAGCCCTGGCCCTCCCAGGACACGCCGGACACGGTGGAGCCGTCGACGTCCACGCGCAGCGTGATCTCGTCGCCGCAGGTCGGGTTCACCTGGTGCGACTCCCCCGACCGGTGGTCGGCGGGCGGGTCGACGAGGCCCCGTCCGTGCGGGCGCTTCGCATGGTCCAGGATCACCTGCTGGTACATCTGCTCGAGCGAGCTCACTGCTGTCCTCTCCGCCTACGTCAGTCCACACCGAAGAACGCGCGCACGCCCGACAATGCTTCCCGGAACGCCGCGATCTCTTCGGCCGTGGTGTACACGGAGGCCGACGCGCGCGCCGTCGCGGCCACGCCGAACCGGCGGTGCAGCGGCTGCGCGCAGTGGTGCCCCACCCGGACGGCGATGCCCTTGTCGTCGAGCACCTGCCCGACGTCGTGCGCGTGCACGCCGTCGACGACGAACGAGACGACCGCGAGGCGGTCGCGCGCGTCGGCCGGCCCGACGATCCGCACGCCGGGGATCTCGCCGATACGCACCAGCTCGGCCGCGAGCTCCCGCTCGTGCTCGGCCACGCGGTCCATGCCGAGCTCGTCCAGCCACTGCGCGGCCACGCCCATGCCGACGGCCTGCGCGACCATCTGCGTGCCCGCCTCGAACCGCTGCGGCGGCGGGGCGTAGGTGGTCTCGGCCATGGTCACGACCTCGACCATCGACCCGCCCGTGGTCACGGGCGGCATGGCCTCGAGCAGCTCGCGCCGCCCGTACAGCGCGCCGACGCCCGTGGGGCCGAGCATCTTGTGCGCGCTGAAGGCGGCGAGGTCGACGTCCAGGGCGTGCAGGTCCACCGGCAGGTGCGGCACCGACTGGCACGCGTCGAGCACCGTGACGGCCCCGACCCTCTTCGCGGCGGCGACCAGCTCCGCCACCGGGGCGATCGCGCCCGTCACGTTCGACACGTGGCCGAACGCCACCACGCGCGTGCGCTCGGTGATCACGCTCGCGACGTCCGACAGGTCGATCCGCCCGTCGTCGTCGACGCCGAACCAGCGCAGGACGGCGCCGGTACGGGCGCACAGCTCCTGCCACGGCACGAGGTTGGCGTGGTGCTCCGCCTCGGTGACGACGATCTCGTCGCCCGGGGACAGGCGGAACCGCTCGGCGGCGGCACCGCCGCGCCCGGCCGTCGCGTTGGAGAACGCGTACGCCACGAGGTTGAGGGCCGCGGACGCGCCCGGCGTCCAGACGATCTCGCCCTCGTCGGCCCCGACGAACCTCGCCACGGCGGCCCGGGCGTCCTCGAACGCCTCGGTCGCCTCCTCGGCGAGCTGGTGCGCGCCGCGGTGCACAGCCGCGTTGCGCTGCTCGTAGAAGTCGACCTCGGCCTCGAGCACGACGTTCGGCTTCTGCGACGTCGCGGCCGAGTCCAGGTAGACCAGCGGCCGGCCACCCCGCACCGTGCGCCCGAGCAGCGGGAAGTCCGCCCGCACGGCCGCGAGCTCCGCCGCGGTGAGCGACGGGCGCACGGTGTCGGTGGTGGTCATGCTGTCCTCCTGGTGACGGCTCCTGGTCGAATGCTCGACGGGGAGGTCAGGCCATCGTCGCGCCGGTGCCGACGTACTTGTCGTAGCCGTTCTCCTCGAGCTGCTCCGCGAGCTCGGGGCCGCCCTCCTCGGCGATCTTGCCGTCGACGAAGACGTGCACGAAGTCCGGCTTGATGTAGCGCAGGATGCGCGTGTAGTGCGTGATGAGCAGCACGCCGACGTCGGTGTTCGACTTGGCGCGGTTCACGCCCTCGGACACGACGCGCAGGGCGTCGACGTCGAGGCCGGAGTCGGTCTCGTCGAGGATCGCGAAGTGCGGCTTGAAGAGCTCCATCTGGAGGATCTCGTGGCGCTTCTTCTCACCGCCGGAGAAGCCCTCGTTGACGGAACGCTCGGCGAAGGTCGAGTCGATGCGGAGGTTCTCCATCGCACCCTTGACCTCCTTGCCCCACGTGCGCAGGGCGGGCGCCTCGCCGTCGATGGCGGTCTTGGCGGTGCGCAGGAAGTTCGCCACGGACACGCCGGGCACCTCGACCGGGTACTGCATGGCGAGGAAGAGGCCGGCGCGGGCGCGCTCGTCGACGGTCATCGCGAGGAGGTCCTCGCCGTCGAGCGTGACGGTGCCGGAGGTCACCGTGTACTTCGGGTGGCCGGCGAGGGCCGAGGCGAGGGTCGACTTGCCGGAGCCGTTCGGCCCCATGATGGCGTGCGTCTCGCCCGAGTTGATGGTCAGGTCGACGCCGCGCAGGATCGGCTTGGCGCCTTCCTTGGTCTCGACGCTGACGTGCAGGTCGCGGATCTCCAGGGTGGGCATGCTTCGTGTCTCCAGGTCTGTGTTGCGAAAGTCTGAGGCAGGTCAGGACGCGACGGCGAGCCGCTCGTCGACGTCCACGAGGATGCGGTCGCCGTCCACGGTCACCGGGTACACCGGCACGGGCTGCGTCGCGGGGAGCTGGACCGGCTTGCCGGTGCGCAGGTCGAACTGCGAGCCGTGCAGCCAGCACTCGACCAGGCAGCCCTCGACCTCCCCGTCGGACAGGGAGACCTGTCCGTGCGAGCAGATGTCCGAGAGGGCGTGCCAGCCGCCGTCGGCGTCGCGGACGACGGCGACCGGGACCGGGGCCCCGTCCGCGCCGTCGAGCTCCACGAGCATGGCCTCCTCGGGGGCGAGGTCGTCGGCCATGCAGGCCAGCTGAGAGGTCATCGCCGCGTCACTCCGCGACGCCGGTGATGGCGCTCATCGACTTCTCCAGCTCCGCCTCGATCGACGCGAGCAGGCGCTCCTCGACCGACGGGACGCCGATCTCGTCGATCAGCTCGGCGAAGAAGCCGCGCACGACGAGGCGACGGGCGTCGACCTCGGGGATGCCGCGGGCCATGAGGTAGAAGAGCTGCTCGTCGTCGAACCGGCCGGTCGCCGACGCGTGCCCCGCGCCCTCGATCTCGCCCGTCTCGATCTCCAGGTTCGGCACCGAGTCGGCGCGGGCGCCGTCGGTGAGGACCAAGTTGCGGTTGAGCTCGTAGGTGTCGGTGCCCTCGGCCTCGGCCTGGATGAGCACGTCCCCGACCCACACCACGTGCGCGCCGGCGCCCTGCAGGGCGCCCTTGTACGTGACGCGCGACTTGCAGCGCGGCACGGCGTGGTCCACGAAGAGGCGGTGCTCCTGGTGCTGGTCGGCGTCGGCGAAGTACAGGCCGACCATCTCGACCTCGCCGCCCTCGCCCGTGAACGTCGCGTCCGGCGTGAGGCGCACGACGTCGCCGCCGAAGGTCACCACGACGTGCTTGAGCTTGGCGTCGCGGCCGATGCGGGCGCGGTGGCTGGAGGCGTGCACGGCGCCGTCGGCCCAGTCCTGCACGCTGACGACGGTGAGGTGCGCGCCCTCGTCGACGACGATCTCGACCGTCTGGTTGAGGGTCGCGTCGCCGCGGTGGTCGATGACGACGACGCCCTCGGCGTGGTGCTCGGCGTGCACCAGCAGGTGCTGCGCCGTGAGGTCCTTCGTCGCGCCCTCGACGCGCACGGAGGTGACGTCGGTGGCGACGGCCTCGGCGGGGAGCGTGACGACGGTGGCCTCGGCGGCCGCGTTCCACGCGGTCACCGCGGTGCGGTCGCCCGGCTTGCCGGTCGTGCCCAGGCGCGGGTCGTCCTTGCCGACGATCTCGACCTTGGCCTCGGGGGCCTCGACGACGGTCGTCAGCACGCCGCCGGCGCCGTGCTCCTCGCCGAACAGCGGCTGGAGCCGCGCCACCGGCGAGAAGCGCCACTCCTCCTCGCGCCCGGTGGGCACGGGGATGTCGGCGAGGTCGAACGACGTCTTGCGCTCGGCGCGCGAGCCCGCCGGCACGACGCCGTGGGAGTGGGCGCCGTCGGCCACGGCGCGGGAGTGATCGGTAGTGATGGCCATCAGCCGACGGACCCTTCCATCTGCAGCTCGATGAGGCGGTTGAGCTCGAGCGCGTACTCCATGGGCAGCTCGCGCGCGATGGGCTCGACGAACCCGCGCACGATCATGGCCATCGCCTCGGTCTCCTCCATGCCTCGGGACATGAGGTAGAACAGCTGGTCCTCGCTCACCCGCGAGACCGTCGCCTCGTGCCCCATGGACACGTCGTCCTCGCGGACGTCGACGTACGGGTAGGTGTCGGACCGGGAGATCTGGTCGACGAGCAGCGCGTCGCACAGCACGGTCGACGCGGAGTGCTTGGCGCCCTCGAGCACCTGCACCAGGCCGCGGTACGACGTGCGGCCGCCGCCGCGGGCGACGGACTTCGACACGATCGACGACGACGTGCGCGGCGCGGCGTGCACCATCTTGCAGCCGGCGTCCTGGTGCTGGCCCTCGCCCGCGAAGGCGATGGACAGCGTCTCGCCGCGGGCGTGCTCGCCCAGCAGGTAGATCGCCGGGTACTTCATGGTCACCTTGGAGCCGATGTTGCCGTCGACCCACTCCATGGTGGCGCCCTCGGCGGCCGTGGCGCGCTTCGTCACCAGGTTGTACACGTTGTTCGACCAGTTCTGGATGGTCGTGTAGCGCACGCGGGCGTTCTTCTTCACGACGATCTCGACGACCGCGGAGTGCAGCGAGTCGCTCGAGTAGATCGGCGCGGTGCAGCCCTCGACGTAGTGCACGTAGGAGCCCTCGTCCGCGATGATCAGCGTCCGCTCGAACTGGCCCATGTTCTCCGTGTTGATGCGGAAGTAGGCCTGCAGCGGGATCTCCACGTGCACGCCCGGCGGCACGTAGACGAACGAGCCGCCGGACCACACGGCGGAGTTCAGCGCGGCGAACTTGTTGTCGCCCGCCGGGATGACCGTGCCGAAGTACTCCTGGAACAGCTCCGGGTAGTCGCGCAGACCGGTGTCGGTGTCGACGAAGATGACGCCCTGGGCCTCGAGATCCTCGCGGATCTGGTGGTACACGACCTCGGACTCGTACTGCGCGGCGACGCCGGCCACGAGGCGCTGCTTCTCCGCCTCGGGGATGCCGAGCCGGTCGTAGGTGGCGCGGATGTCCTCGGGCAGGTCCTCCCAGCTGGCGGCCTGCTTCTCCGTGGAGCGCACGAAGTACTTGATCCGGTCGAAGTCGATCCCGGTGAGGTCGGCGCCCCAGTTCGGCATCGGCTTCTTGTCGAAGAGTCGCAGCGCCTTCAGGCGCGCCTTGCGCATCCACTCGGGCTCGTTCTTGAGCTCGGAGATGTTCTTGACGACGTCCTCGTTCAGACCGCGCTGCGCAGCCTCGCCCGCGGCGTCGCTGTCGCGCCAGCCGTACTCGTACGCACCGATCGAGTCGATGATCTCGTCATCGGACCGCTTCTCGGTGCCCTGCGCCGAAGCCGCCTGGGCGGCGTCCTGGGTGGGAGCGCTCATCGTGTTCCTTCCTGCGTGCCGCGGGTGCGGTGGGCCGGGGTGGGGAGGTTCTGGGGGGACGTCGGGGTGGAGACGATCGGGACGTTCGTGACGCACGCGTGCGCGCCTCCCGCGATCGTGGCGAGGCGCTGGACGTGCGTGCCGAGCAGCTCGGAGAACGCGCGGGCCTCGGCCTCGCACAGCTCGGAGAACTCCTCGGCGACGTGCTGCACCGGGCAGTGGCCCTGGCACAGCTGGACGGTGGGCAGCAGCGGGCCGCTCACCGGGCGGACCGAGGCGGCATAGCCGTCGGCCGACAGCAGGTCGGCGAGCTGGGCCGCGCGCTCCTGCGGGTCGCTGGCGGTCAGGCGCGGCGCGTACCGCGCGACCACGGCGTCGTACCGGTCGGCGGCGAACCGCGCCACGGCGTCCGTTCCGCCGGTCTCGCGCAGGTAGCGCATCACCTGGGCCGCGAGCTCGGAGTAGCCGCCCGCGAGGTCGGACTGCCCGCGGGCACTCACGACGTAGCGGCGGGCGGGGCGGCCCCGGCGGCCCGACGACGGACCGGCCTCGTGCACCGCGATGGTGCCGTCCTCCTCGAGGCAGGCGAGGTGCCGGCGGACGGCGGCGGAGGTGAGGCCGAGCCGGTCGGCGAGCTCCCCCGCCGTCACGGGGCCCTCGCCGGCGACGAGCTCCAGGACGCGGCGACGGGTGGTGCCGTCGGCCTCGGGCGCGCCGTCGAGCAGGCGGGGGTCGACGCGTGCGGGCGTGCGGTCGGTCGTGCTGGTCGGCATGCGCTCACCCCCGTGCGGCTCGTGGACCACCGGGGGCAAACCTCACCCCGGCGACGACGTCGATATAGGGAACATCCTTGTTGCGTAATCCAGGATGTCAAGCAAGGCAAGCCTCACCGGGGCCCGTCGAGAGCCCCGGTGTCGCGAACGTCACTCGTCGGTGACGATGCGGCCCTCGATGACCTCGCCCGGGCGGCCGCCCGCGCCCCCGCCGGACGCCTGCTGCCCGAGCTGGCGCAGCTTGATCCCGAGGGCAATCATCACGATCCCGATGATCACCGCGAACACGCCGATCACGATGGACAGGCCCACGATCGCGTCGGCCGGGTTGACGAAGCACACCACCGCGAGCGCCACCAGCAGCAGGCCCGCGAGCAGGTTCCACACCCACGACGCCCCGCCGCGCCGACGCATGGCCGGGACGACGAACAGCTGCAGGAGGCCGAAGATCAGGGCCCAGATGGCCACGAGGATGAGGACGACGCCGAGGAACACCTTCGGCAGGAGCAGCAGCAGGGCGCCGAACACCAGCGCGACCATCCCGACGCCCGTGTTCACCGAACCCGCCGAGGTGCCGCGCCGGCGGATCCCGTCGACGATGCTCACCAGACCGTCGACCAGCACGAACACCCCGAACACCTGGACGAGCAGCGTCGGCGTCTTGTCGGGCAGGAAGATCGCCAGGAGCCCGAACAGCAGGGCGAGCACGCCACGCACGACCGGCCAGTACCAGAGCCGCCGCGCCAGGGCTGCGACGTCCTGCGGCGGCGTGAACGCGTAGAAGGTCATGTCCGTCGTGCTCCTCGGGTCGTACGAGCGTGCGCCGCCCGGCCGGGCGACGTCCGTAGAATCTTCCGGTGCCCACCTCGATCGCGCCATCGGGCGCGGACGGCGCCACGCCGTCCGCGCACTCTGCCGAGGACCCGCGCGCCGGCTCCGTCGATCCCGCTGCCGGGGCCGCCGTCCGCGTGCGGGGCCTGGTCAAACGCTACGACGGGCGCGACGTCGTCGCAGGTCTGGACCTCGTCGCCGACGCCGGGGCGGTGACGGCCGTGCTCGGGCCGAACGGCGCGGGCAAGACCACCACCGTCGAGTGCTGCGAGGGCCTGCGCTCCCCCGACGGCGGCACGGTGCGCGTCCTCGGCCTCGACCCGGTGGCCGACGCCCGCGCGCTGCGCCCCCGCGTCGGCGTCATGCTGCAGGACGGCGGGCTGCCCACCGGCGCCCGCGCCGGCGAGGTCCTGCGCCACGTCGCCTCCATGTACGCGGCGCCGCGGGACCTGGGCGAGCTCGGCGAGCGCCTGGGCCTCGGGTCGTTCGCCCGCACCACGGTGCGGCGGCTGTCCGGCGGGCAGCGGCAGCGGCTGTCCCTCGCGGCGGCGGTCGTCGGGCGGCCCGAGGTGGTGTTCCTCGACGAGCCGAGCGCGGGCATGGACCCGCAGAGCCGCCACGCCGTGTGGGACCTCGTGCGCGAGCTGCGCGACGAGGGCACCGCCGTCGTCCTCACGACGCACCTCATGGACGAGGCCGAGGACCTCGCCGACCGCGTGCACGTCGTCGACCACGGCCGCCTCATCGCCAGCGGCTCCGTGCCCGAGCTCCTCTCCCCCGACGCCCAGGACGACCGCACGCTGCGCTTCGACGCCGCCGCGGGCCTCGACCCCGCCGCCGTCGCGGCAGCCCTCGACGCCGCCGGCGAGGGGCCTTGGGTGGTCACCGAGCCGCAGCCCGGTTCCTACGTCGTCGCAGGCCCCGCCGGCCCGCGTACCCTGGCCGTCCTCACGGCCTGGCTCGCCGACCACGACGTCCTCGCGAGCCGCCTCACCGTGGGCCGGCGCACGCTGGAGGACGTCTTCCTCGACCTGACGGGACGGCACCTGCGATGACCACCACCACCCCGCACCCGACCAGCGGCACGAGCCGGCCCGGCGCCGCCGCCCCCGCATGGCGCCGCGTGCTGTCCCAGACCGGGTTCGAGACGCGGGCCGTGCTGCGCAACGGCGAGCAGCTCCTCGTCACGATCGTGCTGCCGGTCATGGTGCTCCTCGGCCTGACGCGCACCAGCGTCGTCGAGATCGACACCGGCGGTCTGGACCGGATCGACTTCGTGACGCCGGGCGTGCTCGCGCTCGCCTGCGTCTCGACAGCGTTCACCTCGCAGGCCATCGCCACGGCGTTCGACCGCCGCAACGGCGTGCTGCGACTCCTGGCGACGACGCCGCTCGGGCGCGGCGGGCTGCTCGCCGGCAAGCTGCTCGGCGTCCTGGCCGTCGAGGTCGTGCAGGTCGTCGTCATCGGGGCGGTCGCGCTCGCGCTGGGCTGGCACCCCGCCGCGGGCGGGATCCTCGCGGCCGTCGGCGTCGGGCTGCTCGGCACGGCCTGCTTCACCGCGCTGGCGCTCCTGCTCGCTGGCACGCTGCGCGCCGAGGGCGTGCTCGCGCTCGCGAACCTCGTCCTCGTGCTGCTCGTCGTGGGCGGCGGCCTGCTGGTACCGCCGGCCCAGCTGCCCGGTCCGCTCGAGCAGCTCGCGACGTTCCTGCCGTCGGGCGCCCTCGGCGAGGCGATGCGGGGCGCGCTGCTCGGCACCGGCGTACCCGCGCTCGCGCTGGTGGTGCTCGCCGCCTGGACCGCGCTGCTGGGGTGGGCCGCGGCCCGCTTCTTCCGCTGGCAGTGACCAGGAGCTGACAGGACCGGGCCAACGTCACACCGTGGGGCGGCCGTCGCCGCCCGAACGGTCCGGACCGAGGGATAGCGTGGACCCGTGACCTCGCCGAGCCCCGCCGCGCCCGCCCCCGAGGCGGGTGCCGGCGCCACGCCCGACCGGACCGACCGCCCCGACCGCCTCGCCCGGTTCCGGCCCTGGACCCGCGGCGTGCTCCTGGCGAACGTCATCGGGCAGATCCTCGTCATCGGCACGGGCGGTGCGGTGCGCCTCACCGACTCCGGGCTCGGCTGCTCCACCTGGCCGATGTGCGAGCCCGGGCACTTCACGCCGGTGTTCCACGAGGCGTCCTCGATCCACTCGTTCGTCGAGTTCGGCAACCGCACCATGACGGGCGTGCTGAGCGTCATCGGCGTCATGGTGCTGGTCCTGGTGTGGACCGACCGGCGCCGGACCGAGTCGTACCGGGCCCTGGGCATCGTGCCCCTGGCGGGCGTGCTCACCCAGGCGGTCATCGGGGGCATCGTGGTGCTGCTGCACCTGCACCCCGGCTGGGTCTCCCTCCACTTCGGCGTCTCGGTCGCCCTCGTGTGGTTCAGCGCGTACCTGCTGCACCGGCACGGCGAGGGCGACGGGCCCCCGCAGCGCGTCGCGGGCCGCGGCGTCGCGACCACCGGCGCCCTGCTCGGCCTGCTGCTGATCCCGGTGGTGACGCTGGGCGTGCTCGTCACGGGCTCCGGCCCGCACTCGGGCGACACGGAGGTCGGCTACCGGCTGGCGCTCGACCCGCTGACCATGACGCGGGCGCACTCCGAGTCCGTGTGGCTGTTCCTCATCACCCTCGTCGTGCTCCTGGTGCTGCTGCACCGGGCGCCGGCCGGCCCGCGGGTCGCGGCCGCGCGCAAGGGCGCGTGGGTGCTGCTCGCGGTCACCCTGTCGCAGGGCCTCGTCGGCTACGTGCAGTACTTCACCGGCCTGCCCGAGATCCTCGTCGGCGTGCACCTGGTGGGCGCCGGCTGCCTCGCCTGGGCCACCGCGAACGCCGTCCTGAAGCTGCGCACCCGCGCCTGACGCAGGCGTCCCCGCGCTACGGTGCAGGCGTGCGCATCGAGGTCGACGGCCGCCCCGCGACGGCCGAGCAGGTCGCGTCCACGGACGGTCACTTCACCGCCATGCAGGTGCGTGGCGGCGGTGTGCAGGGCCTGGGCCACCACCTGACCCGGCTCGACGTCGCGCACCGCGAGATCTTCGGTCTCCCGCTCGACGGAGACCGCGTCCGCAGGCTCCTCCGGCACGCCCTCGCCGGTCAGGACGACGCCTCGGTCCGCGTCGTGCTGCGCGATCCGGAGCACGTCGCCGTGCAGGTGGGCGCCCCTCGCCTCGCCCCGACCCGTCCGCAGCGCCTGCGCTCCGTGCCGTACCTGCGCCCGTTCGCGCACCTCAAGCACCTGGGCGGCTTCGCGCAGGCGCAGTGGGCGCGGCAGGTCGGGCGCGAGGGGTACGACGACGCGCTGCTCGTCGGCCCGGACGGCGCCGTCGCGGAGTCGACGATCGCGAACGTCGGCGTGCTCGGGCCCGACGGCGGCGTGCTGTGGCCCGATGCCCCGCACCTGCGCGGCACCGGCCTCGCGCTGGTCGAGGAGACGACGCCGACCCGCACCGGTCCGGTGCACCTCGGCGACCTGCGCCGCGCCTCCGGGGCGTTCCTCGTCAACTCGATCGGCATCGTCGCCGTCGCGTCCGTCGACGGGACGGCCCTCCCGGACGCGACCGGGCGGGTGGAGGAGATCCGGCGCCGGGTCGCCGCCCTCCCGTGGGAGGCGCCGTAGCCGCTGGTCGGCGGGCGCATGACTGCCGAGGCGAGCGCGTGACAGCGCCGTGACAGCACGCTGGGAGCGGCGCCGCGCACGGTGGTGCCATGACCACCACCGCGATCGAGGCCGAGGGCCTCGTCAAGACCTTCGGCGACAACCGCGCCGTGGACGGGGTCGACCTCGAGGTCGCCACCGGCACGGTCTACGGGGTCCTCGGCCCGAACGGCGCCGGGAAGACCACCACGATCCGCATGCTCGCGACGCTCCTGCGGCCGGACGCCGGCCGGGCGTCCGTCTTCGGCCACGACGTGTCGCGGGAGCCGTTCGTCGTGCGCCAGCTGATCGGCGTCACGGGGCAGTACGCGTCCGTCGACGAGACGCTCAGCGCCACCGAGAACCTCCTGCTGTTCTGCCGGCTCAACGGGCTCAAGGGGTCCGCCGCGACGCGCCGCACCCGTGACCTGCTCGAGGAGTTCAGCCTCACCGACGCCGCCGCGCGCCCGCTGAAGAACTTCTCCGGCGGCATGCGGCGCCGCCTCGACCTGGCCGCGAGCCTCATCGCCCAGCCCCCGCTCCTCTTCCTGGACGAGCCGACCACCGGCCTCGACCCGCGCACCCGCGCCCAGATGTGGGAGACCATCCGCCGCCTCGTCGCGACGGGCTCGACCGTGCTGCTCACCACGCAGTACCTCGACGAGGCCGACCAGCTCGCCGACCGCATCGCCGTGATCGACCGCGGCCGCGTGGTCGCCGAGGGCACCGGGGACGAGCTCAAGTCGTCGGTCGGCCAGCAGTCGCTGCAGCTCGCCCTCGTGCGGCCCGACGACGCCCCGGCCGCCCAGGCGGCCGTGCTGGACGTGCTCGGCGTGGCCGCGACGGTCTCCCCCGAGGCGTGCCGCCTCACCGTGCCCGTCGCCGACCCCGCCCGCGTCACCGACCTGCTGGTCCGCCTGCGCGGCGCCGGCGTCGACCTCGACGGGCTGTCGATGGACAAGCCGACCCTCGACGAGGTGTTCCTGACGCTGACCGGCCACGACGCCACCGACCAGTCCACGACCGACCGAGCCGCCGGCTCCCCCGAGCCCGAGGAGATCTCCGCATGACCACCCTCACCACCGCCTCCGCGCCCGTGGCGCCCGGGGGACGCATCGTCCCCGGCGCCGAGCGCACCCTGCGCAACCGCGTGACCGCCGGGCAGGCCGTCTCCGACTCCCTGGCCATGGCGCGCCGCGGCCTCATCAAGATCCGCCGGACGCCGGAGCAGCTCATCGACGTCACGGTGCAGCCGATCATCTTCACGCTGATGTTCACGTACATCTTCGGCGGGGCGATCTCCGGCAGCATCGCGGCCTACCTGCCGGTCATCATCCCCGGCATCCTCGTGCAGACCGTCATCACGGCCTCCGCCGTCACCGGCACCCAGCTGCGCGAGGACATGGACAAGGGCGTGTTCGACCGGTTCAAGTCGTTGCCCATCGCCCGCATCGCCCCGCTCGCCGGGGCCCTGGTCGCGGACCTCGTCCGCTACCTCATCGCCACGACGCTCACGATCGTCATGGGCCTGGTCATGGGCTGGCGACCGGGCGGCGGCGTCGGCGGCGTGCTGCTCGCCGGCCTGCTGGTCATCGTGTGCGCCTGGTCCCTGAGCTGGATCTTCGCGTTCTTCGGCGTCATCGGCAGGTCCGCGTCGTCGGTGCAGGGCATCTCGTTCCTGGTGCTCTTCCCGCTGACGTTCCTGTCCAACGCGTTCGTCCCGGTGGACACGATGCCGGGCTGGCTGCAGGGCTTCGTCAACGTCAACCCGGTGTCGCACCTCGTGACCGCGGTCCGCGACCTCGCCAGCACCGGCAGCGTGACCGGTCAGGTCGGCATCGCGCTGCTGAGCTGCGCCGTCGTCGTGGCGGTCTTCGCCCCGCTCGCCGTGCGGAGCTACATGAAGAAGGCCTGACCGGGCCCGTCCGGCCCGAGCTCCTGGTCCGTCTCCGCCGCGAGACGGACCAGGAGCTCGTCCGCGCGCGCCACCAGGTCGTCCCGGTCGAGGGCCTCGGCCCGCCGCTCCCCCGCGCGCACGACGTCCGCGCCGTGCTCGGCCAGGGCGGTGGCCACCTCCGCGCGCAGCGCGTCGAGCCGGAGGGCGGGCAGGTCCTGGCGCGCCCCCAGCCGGCCCGCGATCGTCAGCAGCTCGACGCCCTCCGTCACCCGCCCGAGGTCCAGGTCGCCCGACCCCACGGGGACGAGGCAGGCCCAGTACGCGACGCCGACCGACGAGGTCGCCAGCACGGGACGGTCGACGAAGCCGCGGCCGCCGCCGCGCACCCTCCGCCCCACGTCGACGATCCGGCGAGCGAGCCCGGTCTCGTCGGCCCCCGCCTGCACCCGCCGGACCAGGGTGGCCGACGCGAGCAGGAGGAACCACGGCGCGGCGTCCCCCTCCGGCTGTCCCGCCCCGAACGTCGCCAGCGACCGCGCGAGGTGCGCGAGCGCCGCCGGGTGGTCGCCCCGCGCCCACGCCAGCTCGCCACGGCCGAGCTCGACGACGCCGCGCGCCTGGGCCTCCCGCCCGTCGTGCGCGCCCTCGGCGGTGGGGACCATCGACGCGACGACGGCTTCGGCCGCGTCGAGGTCCCCGAGGGAGAGGGCGGCGCCCAGCTCGATCCAGCGGACCTGCCACTGCATCTCCTCCGCCCCGATCGCGAGGACACCCTCCTTCGCGGCGGCGACCCAGCGGACCGCCTCCGCCTGCTCGCCCCGCTCCGCGAGGAACGACGCGAGAACCATCGCCGTCATGGCCGACGCCGCGGCGTCGTCGATCCCGCGCGCGACGTCGTGCGCGGCCCGCGCGAGCTCGACGGCACGCGCGATCTCGCCGTCGTTCTCCCGCTGCTGCGCCTCGAACATGTGCCCCAGCAGTGCCGTGTACCCGTCGTCCGACCCCTGGAGCCGGGTGAGGACGGCCTGCGCGTCCTCAGGGGTCCGGGCCAGGACGAGGTCCGCGAGCTCTCGGGTGCGCGACCCCACGGACCCGCTCGTGCGCAGCAGCCGGCGCAGGCGCGCCAGCGGGCGCGCCGCCCGACCGGGGACGCCGAAGACCGAGGACGCCGCGATCGCCTCGAGCGCGATCGCGGTGGCGTCCGCGTGCTCGTCCGGCACCACCCACCCCTCGAGGGAACGCAGCACCCCCGGCACCAGCCCGATGACGCGCTCCTCCGCGCCGCGCACGGCCCAGGTGCCGAGCAGCCCGACGAAGCCGTGCACGACGGCGTCGGGCCGGCCCAGGTCCATCGCGCGCCGCACCGCGAACAGCAGGTTCTCCTGCTCCCGGCCGAGCTCCGCGACGGCCTCGCGCTGCCGCGGGCTCAGCAGCCGCGAGGCGCACCGCCGGGACACGGTCAGCGACCACGCGAGCACGGCCGCGTCGGTGGCCGTCTCCTCCCCCGCCGCGGCGAGCCGCAGCAGCCCGAACTCCCGCACGGTCTCGACCATCCGGTACCGGGTGCCTCCGTCGGCCTCCTCGACGCGCACGAGGGACTGCAGCTCCAGCGTCGTGACGTCGTCGTCCACCTGCCACCCGGGCACGTCGGGCAGCAGGGCGCGCGCTGCCTCCGCCGAGAACCCGTCGGGCAGCGTGGCGGCACGCCGCCACAGCGCCTGCTGACCGGGCGTGAGCAGGTTCCAGCTCCAGTCGAGCACGGCCTCGAGCGTGCGGTGCCGGTCGGGCACCGAGCGGTCGCGCACGCGCAGCAGGGCGAACCGCTCGTCGAGCCGCTCCTCGACCTCGGCGACGCTGAGGGTCCGCACGCGCGCGGCCGCCAGCTCGATGGCCAGCGGGAGCCCGTCCAGGCGGTCGCACAGGCGCGCGACGGCCGCGCGGTCCAGCAGGGCGTCGGGACGCACCGCGCGGGCCCGCTCGACGAACAGGCGCACCGCGGGGCCGCCGTCCTCCTCGTCCGGGTCGGCGCCGAGCGGCGCGGGCGCGTACGTCGACTCCTCGTCCAGCAGCAGCGGCGTCCGGCTGGTGGTCAGCACCCGCAGCCGCGGCGAGACGTCCAGCAGCACGCCGGCCCAGCGGGCAGCTCCCTCGATCACGTGCTCGCAGTTGTCCAGGACGACGAGCGCGTCCGCGTCGCGCAGGCGGGCGGCGACCTGGCTCGCCAGGTCGCCGGCCTGGAGCCGGTCGGCCAGGCGCAGGGTGCTCGAGCCGGGCGCCACGCCCAGCGCGTCGGCGAGCGCCAGGACGACGTCGTCGTCGGCCCGCACGCCGACCAGCTCGACGACGACCACGAGCCCGGTGCCGGCGACCGCGCGGCGCGCCACCTCCTGCGCGAGCCGCGTCTTCCCCAGCCCGCCCGGCCCCAGGACGGTGACGAGCCGGGCCGTCCCGAGGGCGTCGCGCACGGCGGCGACGTCGGCCTCCCGGCCCAGCAGGGGCGTCGGGTAGCGCCGGAGGCCGCGGGCCGTCCCGGCGGCCGCCCGGGCCGGGGTCCCGACTGCTCCCGTGCCGGTCGGAACGGGCGACGGCGGGGCCGATGACGGCGCCGACGGCGTGCCCTCCCTGGCGACGTCGGCGGCGAGCCGCTCGTAGAGCGAGACGGTGGCGGGTCCGGGCTCGCTGGCCAGCTCGCGCACCAGGACCGACCGCAGCCGGGTGAAGACGCGCAGCGCCTCCGCCGGCCGGCCGAGCCCGCCCAGGGCGCCCATGAGCGCGCGGGCGGCGTCCTCGTCCGTGGGGTCCGCGGCGACGTCCGCCCCGGCGACCTCGGCGACGACCGCGTGCCGGCCCGCGGCCTCGGCCGCGTCGCGGCGCACGAGCCGCAGCTCGTCGCGCCAACGCTGCGCGACGGTCGCGAGCTCGCGCGCGACGTCGGCGAACTCGCCCCCCTCGAGGTCTCCGCCGGGTGTGCCCGCCCACAGGCGCAGGGCGTCCTCCGCGGTCGCCTGGGCGGCGGCCGGGTCGCCCGAGACGACCTCGCGGCGCGCCCGGGTCAGCCCGTCGCGCACCCGGTCCAGGTCGGAGGCGACGCCCAGGGCGTAGCCGGTCTCCGTCGCGCGCACGACACCGCGACCGGCGACCGCCCGCAGCCGGGAGACCAGGTTCTGGAGCGCGGCCCGCGGGTCGCCGGGCAGCGACTCCTGCCACAGCCGGTCGACGAGGCCGCCGGAGGAGACACCCCGGGGCCCCGCGAGCGCGAGGAGCGCGACCAGCGCCGCGGCGCGAGCCCCGCGGGGAGCGCGTTCGGCGCCGTCCGGACCCGCGACCCGGACCGGGCCGAGGACCCGCACCGCGGGCGCGTCGTCGGCAACGGGACCGGGGTCGGTGGCGTCACGCACGCCTGTGGAGCCTACCGGCCGATCAGGCGCCCCGCCGCGACGGCCAGGGTGCGTCCGCCGGCCGCAGCGACGCCCACCCGCCCGCGCGGCTCGCGGCGGCGGCGAGGACGCCCACGACGGCCGACGGGTTGTGCAGGCTGCCGTCGAGCACCCGGGCGACCGCCTCGTCCAGCGGCACCCACCGGAGCTCGATCTCGGCCTCCTCGCCCGTGCGCGTGTGGCGGTCGGCGTCGGGCACCGGGCCGAGGCCGCGGGCGAGGAAGACGCGCACCGCCTCGTCGCTGCTGCCCGGCGACGACGCGAAGTCGGCCAGCACGTGCCACCGCGCCGCGGTGGTGTCGGTCTCCTCCGCGAGCTCGCGGGCAGCCGCCTCCGCAGGGGGCTCGCCGTCGACGTCGAGGAGCCCGGCCGGGACCTCCCACATCCGTGACCGCACCGGGTGCCGGTACTGCCGCAGCAGCAGGACCCGGTCGGCGTCGTCGAGGGCGACGACCGCGACCGCACCCGGGTGCACCACGTACTCCCGGGTCACGGTCCCCGCGGCGCCGAGGTCGACGTCGTCGCGCACCAGGTCGACGATGCGGCCACGCTGCAGCACCTCGTGCCGCAGCACCGGCCGCGGGGCCCGCTCGTCCGCGACGGACGGGCCCGCCCCGCCGTCGGGCGCCGTCACGCGCCCTGGCGCTCGAGCGCCGCCGCGACCAGCCCCGAGAAGAGCGGGTGCGAGCGGGTGGGGCGCGACTTGAACTCCGGGTGCGCCTGGGTGCTCACGTAGTACGGGTGCACGTCGGCGGGCAGCTCCACGAACTCCACGAGCTGCGCGTCGGGCGACGTGCCGGAGAACACCAGTCCCGCCTCCTCGAGCTGCGCGCGGTACGCGTTGTTGACCTCGTACCGGTGGCGGTGGCGCTCCGACACCCGCTCGCTGCCGTACGCCTTGGCGACGACGGAGCCGGCCCCGAGGTGGGCGTCGTACGCGCCGAGGCGCATGGTGCCGCCCAGGTCGCCCTCGCCGCCCACGATCGCGAGCTGCTCGGCCATCGTCGCGATGACCGGGTGCGTGCTGTTCGGGTCGAACTCGGTCGACGAGGCGTCCTCGAGGTCGAGCACGTTGCGCGCGTACTCGATGACCATCGACTGCAGGCCCAGGCAGATGCCCAGCGTCGGCACGAGGTTCTCGCGCGCCCAGCGCAGCGCACCGACCTTGCCGTCGATGCCGCGCACGCCGAAGCCGCCGGGCACGAGCACGGCGTCGACGCCCTCCAGCGCCTCCTGCGCGCCCTCGGGCGTCTGGCAGTCGTCGGCGGCCACCCACCGGATGCCGACCTTCGCGTCGTTGTCGAAGCCGCCGGCGCGCAGCGCCTCGGTCACCGACAGGTACGCGTCGGGCAGGTCGATGTACTTACCGACGAGCGCGATCTCGACGTTGTGCTCCGGCTCGTGCACGCGCTCCAGGAGCTGGCTCCAGCCGTCCCAGTCGACGTCGTGGAAGGGCAGGTCGAGGCGGCGCACGACGTAGGCGTCCAGGCCCTCGGCGTGCAGCACGCGCGGGATGTCGTAGATGCTCGGCGCGTCGACGGCGTTGACGACGGCCTCGTTGTCCACGTCGCACATGAGCGCGATCTTGCGCTTGATGGGCTCCGGGACCACGCGGTCGGCCCGCAGCACGATCGCGTCGGGCTGGATACCGATGGAGCGCAGCGCGGCCACCGAGTGCTGGGTCGGCTTGGTCTTCAGCTCGCCCGACGGGCCGATGTACGGCACGAGGGAGACGTGCAGGAAGAAGCAGTCGTCACGGCCGAGCTCGTGCCGCACCTGGCGCGCGGCCTCGAGGAACGGCTGGGACTCGATGTCGCCGACGGTGCCGCCGATCTCGGTGATGATCACGTCGACGTCGGGGCCCGCCTGGTCGCGCATGCGCGACTTGATCTCGTCCGTGATGTGCGGGATCACCTGGACCGTGTCGCCCAGGTACTCGCCGCGGCGCTCCTTGGCGATCACGCGGGAGTAGACCTGGCCGGTGGTGACGTTCGAGGAGGCCGGGAGCTCCACGTCGAGGAACCGCTCGTAGTGGCCGATGTCGAGGTCGGTCTCGGCGCCGTCCTCGGTGACGAAGACCTCGCCGTGCTGGAACGGGTTCATCGTGCCCGGGTCCACGTTGAGGTACGGGTCGAGCTTCTGCATGGTGACGCGCAGGCCCCGCGAGCGCAGCAGGCGCCCGAGCGAGGAGGCGGTGAGTCCCTTGCCGAGAGACGAGGCCACACCGCCCGTCACGAAGATGTGCCGCGTCTGGTGCGTCGCACCCGTACGGCTGGAGGAGCGGGGCTGGAGTCTGTTCGCGCTGTCGGCCACGGAACTCCATCCTAACAGCGGGTCGGACGGCGGCACGCGGGCCGCGCGGTGCGCCTGGTCACTCCGCGGGTCGGTCGGCCGGTTCCGCAGCCTCGGCGGGCTCGCCAGGCTCGCCAGGCTCGTCGGTGGGCGCGGGGCCGCGGCGGCGCACGATCCCCGTCACGGCGGACCGGTCGGCCAGCAGGAAGCCGCCCACGACGACGACGCCCCCGACCACGGCGGCGAGCACCCCGACGCCCAGAGCCGGGAGGATCGAGGCGTCCGCCGGGAGCAGCGCGCCCGACACCAGCGACCCGGCCCACGCACCGAGCCCGGTCGCGACGACGAGCACGACGAGGGTCCGCGGGATCCCCCGCAGCGCCTCGCGGCCGGCGTACCGGCCCACCGCCGCGAGCAGGCCCGCCCCGGCGATCGTCATGCCCAGTGCCGTGGCCAGGCCGAGCTGGGCCAGCACGCCCGCCTGGTCCCGGACTCCCGTCACGGCGGGCAGCGCGAACGCCGCCACGGCCACGACCAGCCACCCGGCCGCCGTGACGACCACCGCCACCCGTTGGTGGTCGATCGCGTACAGCGCCCGCGACAGGTGCAGGATCAGCGCGAACCCGACGATCCCCGGCGCCATCCACGCGACGGCGCCGCCGAGCCCCGCGACCGACCCGCTCGCGATGCGGGCGAACACGGCCTCCACGGCCCCTGACGCGGCGACGAGCGCACCCACGCCCAGCCCGGACACCACGAGCAGCGTGCGGGTGGTCGTGGCGAGCAGGCCGCGGAACCGGTCGTGGCGTCCGTGCGCCACGTGCTCGGCGAGCCGCGGGAACGCGCTCGTCGCGAGCGGGAACGCCAGCACGGCGTAGGGCAACAGGTAGACCTGCTGCGCGAACGTGTACGTGGGGAACGTCTGCTCCGGCCCGAACTGGAACGCCGCCCCCATCACGGCAAGCACGGACAGCTGCTGCGCCACCAGCGCACCGACGCCGGCCAGCGCGAGGTTGCGGGCACGGACGCCCTCGCCCCCGGGGAAGCGCAGCGTGGGGCGCAGCCGCGTCCCCGTCCGGAGCACCGGGAGGACGAGCGGCAGCGCGAGGAACGCGACGCCCGCCGTCGTCCCCCAGCCCAGCCAGCCGATCGCCGTCGTCGAGAGCGCCGCGACGTCGCCCTGGTCGCCGTCGGCCATGCCGACGAACACGAGGTAGACGGCGATCACGGCGAGGCTGGACAGCAGCGGCGCGAACGCCTGCCAGAAGAAGCGCTTGTGGGCCTGCAGGATGCCGCCGAGCACCACCGCGAGCCCGTACAGCGGCACCTGGAGCGCGAACGTCCGCACGAAGGTGGCGGTGACGTCCACGAGCTCGGGGTGCTTGTCGCCCATGAGGAGCGACGCGATCGGCCCGGCGAGGATCGCGAGCAGGGCGCCGAGCGGCACCAGGACGGCGAGGGTCCAGCCGAGCAGCGCCGAGGCCACCCCGGAGGTCTCCTTCGCGGAGCGCCGCGCGATCGGCCCGGCGAGCAGCGGGACGACGGCGCCCGCGAGCGCGCCGCCCGCGGCGACCTCGAACAGCACGTTCGGCAGCTGGTTCGCCGCGGTGTACGCGGGGCCGACACCCTCCGTGCCCACGGCCCACGACAGCACCAGCGACCGGGCGAACCCGACCAGCCGGCTCGCCACCGTCACGACGGTGATCATCGCGGCGGCGCCGGCGAGGGTCTGGGTCGCCGCCCGCAGCCCGCCCGGGCGCGACGTCATGGGTTCACTCCCCCGAGGCGGGTTCCTGCGCCGGGCCCGGCGTCGCCGCCGGGCGGCGACCCCAGCCGTCCGCGGCGCGCAGCCACGGCGTGCGCTCGACGACGGCGGAGAAGCTCACGCGCTCGGACGCGAGCGTGAGCCCGACGACGGACGCCAGCGCGGCGAGCCGCACCGCGCGCGGGGCGCCGAACGCCCACTGCGCGCCGACCAGCGCGCCGAGCGCGTTCGCGCCGCCGTCGCCCAGCATGTCCCGCTCGGCGAGGTCGCCGGGGGCCGCGACGGCGGCCGCACCGAGGACGACCCCGGTCGCCGCGCCCGCGGTGCCGCCCGCGACGGGCAGGCTCAGGGCGGCCGACGCCTTGAGCGCCCTGCCGGGACGCAGGTCGAGGAGGTTGAGCAGGTTGGCCGTGCCCGCGACGAGGGCGCCGTTCACCGCGACGTCCAGCAGGTGCCCCGCCGCGCCACCGGTCCGTCGGGTACCGACCGCGGCACCGACGAGCGCGGTCGCGCCGATGCCGAGCACCTTGAGCCCGCCGGTCGTGAGGCGGCCCTCGGCGAGCGCGCCGAGGTGTCCCCGCAGCCCCTTGACGCGCGTGCTCGTGTCCTCGGCGAGGTCGTCCACGAGCCCGAACGCGGCCGCGCCGGCGGTCGCGAGCGCGGCGCCGGCCCGCTCCCGGCCGCCGCCCGCAGCGAGCGTCCCGGCGACGAGCCCGGCCGCGACGGCCGGGCCTTCGAGCATGCTCACCGGTTCGCCGCGGTGGTTGGTGCGGGTCCAGCGCGCGGCGCCGCCGGGCGGGTCGGTGTCCAGGGCTCGCCGGGCGAGCGCCGTGCCCGCCGCCGCGACGACCGCGCCGCGCAGCAGCGCGCCCACGCCGGCCCCGCCGGCCATCAGCCGTCCCCCTGCGTCTCGCCCTGCTCGACCACCGGCGGGAGGACGGACGCGCCCTCCTCGAAGCCGTACTGGTCGACGGCGCCGGCGTCCTGGGCGGCGATGGCGAGCGGCACGACGATCTGCCCCGTCGTCTGCTCCACGCCGCTGACCGTGCTCACCAGGTCCGAGAGCCCGTCGTCGGCACGGATCGTGGCGATCAGGTCGCCGTCGTGCGTCGTCGGCCCGGCCACCACCGAGGTCCCCGCGATCTCCGCGGACGTCCCCGCGAGCGCGGCGAGGGCGCCCATCCCCGTCTGCTCCGGGTCGGCGTCCTGCGTCTGCTCCTCCTCGTCGGCACCGGTGGCGCCGCTCGACAGCAGCAGGATCGCGTCCGCGGGCGCGCTCGGCTCGGCCACCTGCTCCACGAGGCCCACCTGCTCCAAGAGGTGCTGCTGCTCGAGGGCGGCCTCGCTGAACACGGACGGGCCCGCGGAGCCCGAGGAGCCCGAGGAGTCGGTGAGCGCCACCGTGAGCGACGCGGCGAGCAGCTCGGCCGGGCCGGAGTCCTCGTCGACGACTCCCTCGACGGCGTCGGCGGGCAGCTTCTCGCGCAGCCCGTCCGCGACGGTCTCCCGCATGGTCAGCTCGTCGGCCGACGTCCACGACGCGGCCAGCCGCTTCTGCGCGACGACCGTGCTGTCCGCCGCCTCCAGCTGGTCCAGCACGGCCTTGCGGTTCGCGTCGCTCACCTCGTCCACCTCGACGACGGCGACGTTCATCCCCGCGAGCGACCCGGCGACGAGCTGGTCGCCGGCGCTCTCGATGAAGCGCCGCTGGTCCTGTGCCGTGGTCTGCGCCTGCCCGAGCTCCTCGCGCAGGGTGTTGCGCTCGGTGCGCAGCGCGTCGACCTGCTCGGTGAGCTGGTCCCCGAGGGTGCCCTGGAGCGGGCCGGCACCGAGGATGATGCCCACCGCGAGGGCGAGGAAGACGGAGATCAGCGAGACGAGGTGATACCTGAAGTCGATCACGGTCGGCAGAGGTTCCTTGTCGGGTCGGAGCGGTCGGGTCGCAGCGGTCGGGTCGGGTCGAGCAGGATGCTGGGAGGGCGCGCGGGGGGGGCGTCACCCGCCGAAGAGGCTACCCACCCAGGAGACGAGGTCGTCGATCCGGGCACCGATCAGCCCGAAGAGCGTCTGCCCCGCGGCGGTGGACCACAGCGCCGCGACGACGGCAGCCACGCCCGCCAGGGACAGCAGCGTGAGCTGCAGGTTCGAGATCCGGGTGCGGTACAGCCGGGACACGCCCTTGGCGTCCACGAGCTTGCCGCCCACGCGCAGCCGGGTGAGGAAGGTGCTGGCCATGCCCGCCCGCCCCTTGTCGAGGAACTCGACCAGCGTCGCGTGGGTGCCGACCGCGACGATCAGCTCGGCGCCCTTGTCGTCTGCGAGGAGCATGGCGATGTCCTCGCTGGTCCCCGTCGCGGGGAACACCACGGGCTCGACGCCGAGCGCCTGCACGCGGTCCAGCCCGGGCGAGTTGCCGTCGCGGTACGCGTGCACCACGATCTCCGCGCCCGACGACAGTGCCCGGTCGGACACCGAGTCCATGTCGCCGACGATCATGTCCGGCTTCCAGCCCGCGTCGATGACTGCGTCGGCGCCGCCGTCGACGCCGACCAGCACCGGCCGGTTCTCCGTGATGTAGGACCGCAGCATCGCCAGGTCCTCGCGGTAGTGGTAGCCGCGGACGACGATCAGCACGTGCCGGCCCTCGAACTTCGTCCGCACGTCCGGCACGCCGACGCCGTCGAGCAGGAGGTCCCGCTCACGCCGCAGGTACGTCATCGTGTTCTCGGCGAAGTTCTCGATCTCTTCCGACAGCCCCTCACGCGCCGCGACCATGTCCGCCGCGACGGTCTCCGGGGACTGGCGGACGCCCTCCGCCACGGTGGTGCCGTCGACGACCACGGTGCCGCCGTCGATCCGCACCGTGGCGCCCTCGGGCAGCGCCATCACGGCGGGGCCGAGGTCGTCGACCAGCGTGATGCCGGCGTCGACGAGGATGCCCGGCCCCGCGTTCGGGTAGCGGCCCGACGTCGAGCGGGCGGCGTTGAGCACCGCCGCCGGGCCGACCGCCACCAGCGCGTCCGCCGCGACCCGGTCGATGTCGACGTGGTCGATGACGGCCACGTCGCCGGCGTGCAGGCGCTTGGTCAGGTCCTTGGTCCGCGTACCGACCCGGGCGGGCCCTGTCACGTCGGTGCTCTCGTCGCCGGCGTCGGGCGCACGCTCGGACTTGCGCAGGATCATTCTCATCGCCCCTATCGTCCCACGGTGGAGGACTCCAGGAGCTCGACCGCGTGCTGACGGGCGGTCGCGGACTCCTCCTGCCCTGAGAGCATCCGCGCCAGCTCGCGGACCCGCGCGTCGTCCGTGACCTCGCGCACGCCCGTCACCGTGACGCCGGCCCGGTCGTCGGGAGCGTCGTCGGGAGCGCCGTCGGGGGTGGACTTCGTCACCACCAGGTGCGAGTCCGCGAACGCGGCCACCTGGGCGAGGTGCGTCACGACGACGACCTGCGTGCTGCGCGCGAGCACCGCCAGGCGCCGGCCGACCTCGACCGCCGCGCGACCGCCGACGCCGGCGTCGACCTCGTCGAAGACGAACGTCGGCAGGGGCGCCGTGGCCCGGCCCGAGCCCGCGCCGGACCCGGCCTCGACGCGCGCGGTGGCGAGCGCCACCTCGACGGCGAGCATCACCCGGGACAGCTCGCCGCCCGACGCGCCCTTGCCCAGCTGGCGGGCGGGCGCGCCGGGGTGCGGCTCGAGGAGGAACGCGACCTGGTCGGCACCCCAGGGCCCCGGCTCGTCGGCGGGCGCGACGTCGACGACGAGCCGCGCGCCCTTCATGGCCAGACCCGACAGCTCCTGCGTCACCGCGTCCGAGAGCGCCTCCGCGGCCTTGCGCCGGCCGGTCGTCAGCCGCTCCGCCGCGCCCGCGAGCTCGGCGTCCAGCTCGGCCGTGCGCTCGCGCATGCCGGCGAGCCGCTCGCCGCCGTCGTCCAGGTCGAGCAGCCGCAGCCCCGCGTCGCTCGCCCACCGCAGCACGTCGTCGATGGTCTCGCCGTAGCTCCGGGTGAGCGTCGTGAGCTCCGCGAGGCGTGCGTGCGCGGTCTCGAGGCCCGCCGGGTCCGCCTGCAGGTCGTCCACGTACGACGACAGCTCGGTCGCGACGTCGGCGAGGAGGTACCCCGCCTCGGCGAGCCGGGTCGCGTGGCCGCCGAGAGTCGGGTCGTCGGAGGCCGCCGCCTCCAGCGCCCGACGTGCACGCTCGACCGCCTCCACCGCGCTGCCCGCCGTCTCCACGTCGTCGCCCGCGACGGCGTCGTGCGCCTCCTGGGCCGCGACGCGCAGCTGCTCGGCGTTGCCCAGCCGCCCGACGAGGGCCGTGAGCTCGGCGTCCTCCCCCGACTGCGGGTCCACGCGCTCCACCTCGGCCAGGCCGAGCCGCAGGAGCTCCGCCTCCCGGGCGCGCTCGGCGGCCCGCGCGGTGAGGTCGTCGATCTCCGCCTGCAGCCCGGCACGCTCGGACCACGCCGCCCGGTAGGTGTCGAGGTCGTCCTGGTGGTCGGGGCCCGCGAAGGAGTCCAGCGCCTCGCGCTGCTTGGCCGCCGTGCGCAGCCGCAGCTGGTCGGCCTGGCCGTGCACGGTCACGAGCTCGTCCGCGATCTCCGCGAGCACCGCCTGCGGCACGCCGCGCCCGCCCAGGTGGGCGCGGGAGCGGCCGGCCGCCGCGACGGTGCGGAGCACGACGACGGTCCCGTCGTCGTCGACCTCGCCGCCCGCCTCGTCGACCCGCGCGGCGACGCCCGGGTGCGCGGCGACGCGGAGCCGCCCCTCGACGACGGCGCCGTCCGCGCCCGGTCGGACCGCGGCGGGGTCGGCCTTGCCGCCCATGAGCAGGCCCAGCCCGGTGAGCACCATCGTCTTTCCCGCGCCCGTCTCGCCCGTGATGACGGTCAGCCCGTCGGCCAGGGGCACCCGGGCGGCGCGGATCACGCCCAGGTTCTCGATCGCGATCTCCTCGAGCACCTCACGCCTCCTTGTCGTGCTCGTCGAGCTTCTCGTCGTCGCCCGGCCCGGGCGCCGGCGCCCGATGGTCCGGGCGCTGGGCCGCCAGCTCGCGCCACCCGACGACCGGCAGCGAGAACTTGGACACCAGCCGGTCGGTGAACGGCGCGGGCGAGAGCCGCGCGAACCGCAGCGGCAGCGCGCCCCGCCGCACCTCCACGAACGACCCGACCGGCAGGTCGATGCGTCGCCGGCCGTCGCAGGTCAGCACCGCCGGGACCGGGCTGCGCTCGAGCACCTTGACCGTGTACGTCGACCGGGGGCCGATCACCAAAGGGCGCGCGAACAGGGCGTGCGCCGACAACGGCACCAGCAGCACACCGTCCACCTCGGGCCACATCACCGGCCCGCCCGCGGAGAACGCGTGCGCCGTCGACCCGGTCGCCGTGGACATCACCACGCCGTCGCAGCCGAACGACGAGAGCGGGCGACCGTCGACGGCGATGCCGACCTCGACCATCCGCTCGCGCCGCGCCTTCTCCACGGTCGCCTCGTTGAGCGCCCACCCCGTCCGGGGGGTCTCCTCCCCCGGCAGGTGCACGGCGACGTCGACGACGGCGCGCTCCTCGACCTCGTAGTCGCGGGCGGCCAGCCGCCGCACCGCGTGCCGCAGGTCGTCGCGCTCGCTCTCGGCGAGGAAGCCGACGTGCCCCAGGTTGACCCCCAGGAGCGGGACCCCGGTACCGTGCGTCAGCTCGGCGGCCCGCAGGATCGTGCCGTCGCCGCCCAGGACCATGACGGCCTCGGAGTCGGTGACGCCCTCGCGGACGCGCGCCGCGGCCATGTGGTCGCCGAACGACTCGGCGAGGTCGTCGTCGTGCAGGGCCACCTCGAAGCCCGCCTCGGTGAGCTCGCGCAGGGCCTCGGAGAGCGCCGCCACGGCCTCCGGGCGGCCCCCGTGGGTGACGATCAGGACTCGGCGGGTCACTGTGCTCCTCCGACGGGCAGGACGGGCGGGACGGACGGCGGCGTGCCGGGGTCGCCGGGCCGCCAGGCGACGGCGGCCGCCACGGCCTCGTCGGCCGGCTCGGCGGCGGACTCGGATGCGGCCGCCGGATCCCCGCCGTCGGGTCGGAACCAGCAGAAGTACTCGCGGTTGCCGCTGGGCCCCGGCAGCGGGCTCGGCACCACCGCGCGCGCCCGCAGGCCGTGCCCCGCCGCGGCCCGCAGGACGGCGAGCACGGCCTCGGCGTGCAGGGTCGGGTCGCGGACCACGCCGCCGCTGCCGAGCCGCTCTCGGCCGACCTCGAACTGCGGCTTCACCAGCAGCAGGGCGTGACCCTCCGGGGAGAGCACCGCGGCGAGCGGCCCCAGCACGAGCGTGAGGGAGATGAAGGACAGGTCCCCCACCACGACGTCGGGTGCGCGCTCCAGGTCGGACGGCGTGAGGTCGCGCAGGTTGAACCCCTCGACGACCGTGACCCGCGGGTCGGTCCGCAGCGCCGGCACGAGCTGGTCGTGCCCGACGTCGAGGGCCACCACCTGCCGTGCACCCCGGCGCAGCAGGACGTCCGTGAAGCCGCCGGTCGAGGCGCCGACGTCCAGGCACCACCCGTCGTCGACCGCACGCAGCAGCTCCTGGCCGGCCGGGTCGGCGGCGAGCGCGTCCAGCGCACCGGCCAGCTTGCCCCCGGCGCGCGACGCGTACCCCGGGTCCTCGGGATCCGTGTGCACCGCGACGGGCGCGCCGTCGGGCACCGGCGTGGACGGCTTCGTGACCACGCGGCCATCGAGCCGCACGCGTCCGGCGTCGATCAGCTCCACCGCCTGCCGCCTCGAGCGGGCCAGGCCGCGGCGGACGAGCTCCGCGTCCATCCGCGCGTCCGTGCGTGCCACCGCCGTCAACGCCGTGGCCCCGTGTCCTGCACCCCGTCCAGCCCGGTGGTGCCCGGCGCGCCGTCGAGGCGCGCCCGCAGACCGTCGTGCACCGCGGTGAAGCGCTCCACGTGCTCGGCGAGGGGGAGGTCGTCCAGGCCCTCGAGCTCGTCGGTGCCGGACGCCGAGCCGGTCCCGGCAGGAGCCCGAGGGGTCGGCCGGGCCCCGACAGGGGCATCGGCAGCGGGGTCGTCCGCCGACCCGGCCGCCGCCGCTCCGGGCGTCGACTGATCCTGTGTCATGGTCCCTCCCTACCGCTCGCGGTCTCTTCGCCAGCACCGTTGACGGGTGCGCACGGACCGCCGGTCCGAGGGGCGGCTGGTCGCGCGGGTGTGCCGCCGTCCGAGGTCCGGGTCCACGCTACCTGCTGGCACGGACGTCCCGTGCACGACGCACAGCCCGCGACCAGGTCCGTGGCCGGCGTCCGAGCCGTCGGCCGTCGTCGTGCCCGCCCGGCGGGAGCGCGTCACCCCGCGCCCGCTCGTCACGCCGCGGTCAGGCGTGCAGCTCCGGGACGGTCGACGCCGACGCCGGGGCGCCCCGGTCCGCGGCGTCCCACGCGGCCGCGCAGGCCGCGCGGACGACGTCGATCCCGTGGGGCCCCTCTCGATCGAGCTCCAGCGCTCCGTCCACGATCCGCGCCGCGCGACCCTCGCACGTCCACCAGCCCTCGGCGGTCCGCTCCGGGACGGGGTGCGGCTCGAGCAGGGCACGGAGGTCGGCACCCACGAAGTCCGGGCGCAGGCCGGGCTCGGCCAGCACGGCGTCGCGTGCCGTGGACACTCCCGTGAGCACGTGCAGGCCGGGGTAGCCGCCGGCGCGCGCGCCGGCGAGGTCCGTGTCGAGGCGGTCGCCGATCACCAACGGCCGTTCCGCGCCCGCCCGGTCGACCGCCAGGTGGTACATCGTGGGCGACGGCTTGCCCGCGCTGTCCGGCTCGACACCGGTCGCCGCCACGACCGCGCCGACGAGCGCGCCGTTGCCGGGAGCGAAGCCCCGCGCCGTCGGGAGCGACAGGTCGAGGTTGCTCGCCACGTGCCAGGCGCCGCCGGCCACGGCGTAGGCCGCCTCGGCCAGGTCGCTCCAGGCCAGGCCCGCCGCGTAGCCCTGGGCCACCGCGTCGGGGGCGTCGTCCGCGGAGTCGACGACCGTCAGCCCCGCGGCGGCGACCGCCGTCCTCAGACCCGCCCCGCCGACGACGAGGACCCGAGCGCCCGGCTCCAGCCGCGTGCGCAGCAGCGCCGCGCACGCCTGGGCCGCCGTCATGACCTCGTCCGCGCCCGTCGGGATGTCCAGGCCCGTGAGCTGGCCGGCCACCTCCTCCGGCTCGCGCGACGCGTTGTTCGTCACGAAGACCAGCCGTAGACCCGCGGTCCGTGCCGCCGTCAGGCTGTCCGCGGCGTGCGGGATGGGCAGGTGGCCCTTGTATGCGACGCCGTCGAGGTCGACCAGCGCCAGGTCGTGCGCCGACGCGAGCGGGACGGCGCTCCCCGCCAGGGTCGCCGTCATGCCTGGCTCGCGTCCGGGGCGCCGGCCTCCGTGTCCGGCTCGGCGCCCGCCGCCTGCTCTGTCCGAGCGGCCTCGGTCTCGCCGGCGTCAGCGTCGAGCTCGTCGGCGTCACCGTCGAGCTCGCCGGAGCTGTCGGCCTCGTGCGCGTCCTCGCTCGCGGTGGGCGCACCTGCAAGGACGTCGCCGTCCTCGGGGTCGTCCTCCGTGTCGAGGTCCTCGTCCACGGCGTCCTCGTCGTACGTGTCGTAGACGACGACGTCGTCGGACTCCTGCGTCAGGCCGGACGCCCGCTCGAGCTCGGCCGGGTCGACCCCTGCCAGGAGCCGCGCCGCCTCGTCCTCACGGCCCGCAGCCTCCAGGGCGGCCGCCCGTGCCTGCAGCACCCGGAGGCCCAGGTCTCCCCGCCGCTCGGCGGCGGGGATCCGGTCGAGCACGGCGATAGCGGCGTCGTGCTCCCCGAGGTCGCTCCGCGCTCCGCTCGCGACGATGGCGAGCTCGGTGCGCCCCTCGGCATCGAGCGTCCGCGCCTCCTCGCTCGCGGCGAGAGCCAGGGCGCGCTCCGGGCGCCCGAGGCCGCGCTCCGCGTCCGCCATCAGCGGCAGGTGCTCGGAGGAGCCGTTGAGGCGTCGTACCGTGCGCAGCTCGCGCAGCGCCTCCGCGAACCTCCCGGTGCGGTACGCCGCGATCCCCGCGGCTTCCCGCACCACGTCCACCCGACCTCCGCGACGCACCGCCGCCTGGGTGTGCTCGTAGGCACGCTCCGGGTCGACGTCGAGGAGTCGGCCCGCCATCACGAGGTGCAGGCCGATGCGCTCGGCGTTCTCCTTCGTCAGGCCGCGCAGACGCCCCCGGACGTCGCGGCTGAGCTGACCCATCGACGCGTCCTCGGCGATCTCCGGCTCGACGGCGCGCGGGCGCCGCTCGGCACCGGCCGCCGGACGGGCGGGTCGTCCGCCGCCCGCGCGGCCCTGCCCCTCTCCGCTGCGCCGTCCGGTCGCCGGACCGCGAGAGCCAGCACCATGGGAGCCGGCACCACGGGAGTCCTGCCGCGGCCCGCCGCTCCTGCCGTCGCGCGGCGCCGTACGGTCGCTCCCGTAGCCGCGGCGGTCACCCCGGTCGTCCGAGCGTCCTCGGTCCCCCGCGTAGCCACGACGGTCACCCGAACCCGCCCGGTCGTCCCGGCCGCGGCCGTCGCGGGACGACGGACGCCGGTCTCCGCGGTCGTCGCTACGCCCTCGCGCGTCGTGCTGCCCGGCCCGTCGGGAGAAGTCGCCCCGGTCACGGCCGTCACCCTGGCTCGGACGGTGCTCCGCCCCTCGGCGGGCGCCGCCACGCTCGTCCCGGCGGTCGTACCCGTCACGAGACTGCTCACGACCGCGCGAGGGCCGCTCCTCCCGGCGATCGCGGGACGCGGGGCCCCGACGGTCCCCCGTGTCACGGGACGAACGCTCGGTGCGACGGCCGTCGCCGTACGCGCGCCCGCCCTCGGGTCGCCGTCCGGAACGCTCCTGGTCGCCTCGCTCGCGGTCGGCCGGACGGCCGCGACGCTC
The DNA here is from genome assembly GCF_050311635.1 of Isoptericola nanjingensis. Classification (NCBI taxonomy): domain Bacteria; kingdom Bacillati; phylum Actinomycetota; class Actinomycetes; order Micrococcales; family Promicromonosporaceae; genus Isoptericola; species Isoptericola nanjingensis. The sequence goes on from NZ_JBNOZL010000011.1 coordinate 54,031, forward strand.
CGCTGTGCGGTCCGTGCGGTCCGCGCGACCCCGGCCGCCGTACCCGCCTCGGCCGTCTCGCGCCGCGTCACCTCGCGCCGGACGTCCCTCGCCCTGCCGGCGCTGCATGCCCTCGCGCTGCGGACGCTCATCGCGTCCGCCCTGCGAGCCTCGGCTCCCGTTCCGCGAGCCCCCGCGCGCGCCCCCTTCACGGGACGACGGTGCACGACCCCCCGCACCGCCCTTGCTCTCGTCCCGCGGTGAATCGTTCACGGTCTTCCTTTCCGACGCCGACACGACCGGTATTCTCCCACGCCACATCCTCGGAAGAGTGGTCGCGAAGCCTCCTCCGGATGTGATGGCAGGCACGGGGCCGAGCCCTCACGATCCATGCCACCACGGGCCCTGCGCCCATGCCAGGCGCACGCGCTCCGCGGCGGCGCCGAACCCGTGCTGCCGTCATGACGGGCTCCGCGGCAATGGGACTCGTCGAAGCCCGAGTGGCGCCGAGCGAAGCCGTCCGAGCACGACGTGCTCACAGGAGGGCGGACCTCGTGGTCGTCCCGGCTCCACGCACGCGCGCACAAGGCGCGCACACGGCACACAAGGCGCACACGGCGCACAAGGCGCAGTGCACCGCACCGGGATATGCGAAAGGCCCACCCCGGTGTGGGGTGGGCCTTTCGTGAATGGGTGTCCGGCGGCGTCCTACTCTCCCACCCCC
>NZ_JBNOZL010000012.1:0-17419 GCF_050311635.1 Isoptericola nanjingensis
ACCATCGGGAACGCCGTCAACACCACAAAACCCACCAACCACGGCGACAAGAACGCGAACCCCGCACCAGCATCACGCCGTATGGACGAATTGCGGGGGCTACGAGGCAGGCCCTGTGGAGACGGATTGGCCGTGGACTGGGCGACAGTCATCAGGATGCCCTTTCGGACGGTGTAGATGGAAGCTTGGCGGGAGGGCCATCCCTCGTCTGCGCTGGTGGCGGGCGCGAGCCGCCCGCCACCGCGCTATGACAGTTGGGGGATCACGGCTGCGGAATCACGCCTTCGGCGTACGAGAACCACTGGGTCACGAACTCGTCGACCGTGATGTTGCCGTACTGGAGTTCCTCACCGAGGCGCCTGAACTCCACCTCGATCTCGCCGAATCCCTCGACCGGAAGTGGCGCCGTCGCGGTCACCAGCTCTGCGACGTCCTTCTCGTACTGCAGAACCTGCTCGTCCACCGAGCCCGGCTCGACGTCCATCGCGTCGATCTGCGCCTGCACGGCGGGCACGCCCTTCGAGGTACCGAAGATCTTCCCGACCTCAGGTTCGTTGATCAGGAAGTCGATCAGCGCCGCGGCCGCCGCGGGCTCCTCTGACTGGGACGATGCCGACAGCAGCATCCCGGGCTTCCAGAACTGCTGTGGCCCGTTCTCCCCGGAGGGGAGCGGGAGCATCTCGACGGCCGAGTCGCCGAGCTCCGCCTCGTACTGCGCCAGGAAGTTGTCCCAGGTCGTCTCGACTGCAACTTCACCGTTGGTGAATCCCGTCACGGGAGCAAGCTGGTTCGAGCGCTGGATCGGAAAGAGCACATCGCCGGCGTCCCGGTACGGCTGGCCGCGGTTGAGCCAGTCGGTAAGGTCCGCCTGGTCGAAGTTCAGCTGACCGTCATCGGTGAACGGCTCTTGACCCTGCGTCAGCAGATACTGGAGGAAGAACCAGAAGTTGACCCAGTAGTCGGAGCCTCCGTAGACGACCGGTTCCTTTCCAGCCCCAGCCTTCGAAACCTCCTCGATCCATGCGTCGAACTCGTCCCACGTGTACCCCTCGGGAAGTGGCTCGACGCCCAGGTCGTCCAGCAGATCCTTGTTGTAGAAGTTCGCGAGCGTGTTCACGCTCGTGGGGATGCCGATCTGCCCGCCCTCGACCAGCCCGGCCTCGAGCAGCGACGGTTCCAGCCCGTCGGTATCGAGGTTGACGCCGATCTGCCCGGTCAGGTCGAGAAGCTGCCCGGTGTTGCCGTACTGACGCAGGTAGGACAGGTCCATCTGCATGACGTCGGGCAGCGCGCCGCCTGCGGCCTCGGTGTTCCGGGCCGTCCAGTAGTCGTCCCATGCCTGGAACTGCGTCTGCACCGTGACGTTCGGGTGCTTCTCCTCGAAGAGGTCGATCGCCTCCTCGTACTTCGAGGCACGGTCGTCGTCACCCCACCACGCGAAGGTGATGGTCACGTCCTTCGCCGGATCCAAGCTCTCTGCGGTTCCAGGCTCGGAGCTTGCCCCGTCGCCACTCCCGCACGCCGCCGTGCTCACCAGGAGCAGCGCCGCCACCGCACCACCCGCCAACTTGCGCACCGCTCTCATCGCAGCCTCCTTGCTCGATGTCACCCGAGCCGTCACAGGACGTCGGTGAATTAACGTTAATGTCAACGTGGAGCGACCCTAGTTAACGTTAATCTCAGTGTCAACGGGTGGTCCGGACCTCGACCGGCCGACATCAGCGGAGGAGAACCATGGCGCGCACCGACAGTCGCTCACGCAAGCCCACGATGATCGACGTGGCGAACCTTGCAGGTGTCTCGCACATGACCGTGTCCCGGTACCTCCGCGACGACCCGACGATCCGCGAGGAGAACCGCGCCAGGATCGCCACGGCGATCGAGGAGCTCGAATACCGCCCCAACCTCGTTGCGCGCGCGATGCGCACGCGCCGCACCGGACGCGTCGCCGTGGTGCTGCCCGCGGGAGGTGCTGTCAGCTCGGTCCGCATTCTTGCCGGGGCCGGTCAGGTCGCGCAGCGGGCGGGGTTCGACATCGAGGTGATCACCCTGGGTGGAGCCGAGGAGCGGCGCACGCAACGACTGCACGAGATCACCGACTCCGGACTCTTCGAAGGCGTGCTCTGCCTCACTCCCTTGCCGGTCGAGACCCGAAACTCGGAGACGCCGCTCAGGGTGACGCCGGTCTACGACGAGGACATGCGCAGCATCGGCGAGCTCGCAGGCGCCGCCCCGCTCGAGGAGATCGTCGAGCATCTCGCCCGGCAGGGGCATCGGCACTTCTTGCACGTCGGAGGCTCCTACCGTCACATGTCCGCGCGCGAACGGCGGGACGCGTACCTCCGATCCGTCGCGCGGCTCCACCTGAACGACCACGGCGTCATCGACGGCGACTGGTCCGCGCAATCCGGCGTCGAGGCCGTGATGGCACTCCCGGGCGACACGCCCGTCACCGCGATCATCGCCGCGAACGACGAGGTCGCGGCCGGCGTCGTCCACGCGTGCCGTGATCGCGGGTGGCGAGTGCCCGACGACATCAGCGTCACGGGTTGGGACGACAACCCCCTGGGTGCCTGGCTCGACCCTGCCCTGACCACGGTGCACGTAGACCAGGCTTTCCTCGGGCTCGGGCGCCTCGAGATGGCTGAGCTGCTCCGCTCTCTTGGCCGGGACATGGAGATCGAAGAGGCCCCGACCCTGTCTGTCATCTGGCGGAACTCCACAGCAGCAGCCCCCACCACCATCGAGTAGCGGACGCCTGCGAGGAGCGGTCGTGAACACAGCGGCAGTCCCCCGTCAGGCGCAGGGTCGGACAGGGCCGACGTTCGACCGCAGGGTTGTCGCACGCTCACTCATGCGTAGTCCTCGATCCGCCACTCGTCGTGCCAGTCAAGGAAGGCGCCGCTCTCCGTGAACCGGAACGGCAGCCAGACGTAGTCCGCGATCGACGTGTCCACCTCGGTCAGCTCCGGCCACACGCCGTCGACATGGCCGCCCATCGGCCGGAAGCGCTCGGCGTACATCCGCACGGCGGCGTCGCTGGACGCGGTGTAGCGCGGAAGCCACCGGTCGGCCAGCGCGATGTACAGGTCCTTCTTGTGCGGGTGCTTGAAGACCGAGCTGACCTGCGACTGGTAGGAGCTGCGGGTCGGGTCGTCCGGGTGCGGGTCGTTGAGCACGGTCCACGGGCCGTGGTAACTGGGCGCCGAGGCCACCTGGGAGGGGTTCGGGTAGTACCCCGTCGTCCCGGACGTCACCAGGTAGTGCCGCCCCTCCCGCTGAAAGTATGCCGGAGCCTCGCGCACATACGGGGGCTGAAGCAGCGGGAAGTGCGTCGAGTAATAGCCCGTCACGTCGGTGTAGTCGGGGTTCAGGTCGGCGCAGATCAGCTCGCTGTGCACGCGTTCGAAGTAGTAGTAGCCCTTGCCGTCCGTCGGGTCGACGACGAGGTCGAAGTCTCCGGCGTTCATGCCGACAGGCTTGAGGTCCTCGTGGATCGCCTCGTACGGGCCGAGGATGTCGTCGGCGACCAGGACGGTCGACCGCTGACCCTTCGGCGACATCACCTTCAGCCACATGACGAACCGGCCGGTCTCCGGATGCCGGAGGATGTGCGGCCGGTCCACGCCCTGCGACGGGTGCAGCGGCGACGACTCGTCCTCCACCACCGGCGGGACGATCAGGCCGCGGTCGTCCCAGTTGTACAGGTCGGTCGACGAGTAGCACCGGATGCCCCAGTGCCAGATCCCGCTGTCGGGTGTCGAGCGCTCCTTGTTCTCCCCATACCAGTAGAAGGTGCCGTCCACCTCGAGGATCGAACTGCCATGGGCCTGGATCCGCTTGCCCTCGGTGTCGAACCAGGGCATGCCCGGAGTGATGGAGGTGCGTGTCACTTTCGTCCTTCGCGAATGGATGCCGTCGTTTGCGGAGGTGCCACCGTGCCGGCACGCCATCACACCCCTCGATCAACGCCTCGTGGGAGGAACGCCGCCGGGCCATGGTGCTGTGACCAGCTCAGCTCGATCCCACCGAGACCACAGTCCGGCAGCCCGACCAGCGCCGGCTGGATGAGGTCGTTGCGCTAGAAGAATTCGTACCCCGCATTCGGTCCACCCTTGGTGCGCGTACACCTTCTCGAGGGGGCCTTCGTCCCATTGGCGGGGGCGCTCGGTGCGCGCCACACGATCAACGGAAAGAAGACGGGTACGCCGCCCCGACGCCCCTGGTACGCCCGCTGGTCCAGGTACATCGGAAGCCGGGCGCGGCTAGGCCAGCGAGGCTGTCCGGAGCAATCTGCAGACGGTCGCGGCCTCGTCGGTGGGTGTATTCGCGCGCATGCGACGAACCTACGGGGCTTGACCGCGGGTGACGATGGGCGATCGCGCTGCGAGCATGGACGAAACGACGGTAGTCGCCGGTCTGCTAGGCGATCGGCTCTCCGGACACCGCATGATCGTCGTACCTCCGCACTGGTGCTTCCGAGCCAGCGGGAAGGATGACCCGCTCCGCGTTCGAACTGGAAGGGAGTACCGCTGAGGAACACCACGTCGGGCTCCGACAATTCCTAGGGACATCGCCATGGGGCGACACGCTCCGGGTGTGCGTGCCGCCCCCTCGCACGGACGGCTCAGCGAGTCGCGCTCCAGTAGCGTTCGGGCACCAGCCCGAGGTCGTGAAGGGCACCTGCCACCAGCCCTGCGTAGACAGTGGCGCCGTACTCCGAGGTATGGGTGCGGTCGCCGTTCTCGCGGATCATATAGATGGGCTCTGATTCGACCGGGCCGAGACCTTCGACCAGTTCTTCGCTCATGGCCGTGAGGTCGATGAGGGGAACATCGAGGCCTGTCGCAACGCCACGCATCTCGGCGGGCAGGTCGGCCTCGCCGGTGACGATGAGGCCGATCGAGTTCAGCTGGTCACCCTCGAACCGATGCCGCACGATGGGCGTCACCAGCACGGGCGTCGCGCCCGTAGCGCGGACACGGGTGACGATCTCTGTCAGGTTGGCGCGGTACTGCTCGGCCGTCGTCGTCTTGTCGTTGTGCGCGAGCTGCACGAGAACAAGATCACCGCCGTGCAGCTGCGGTTCGAGGGCGTCGAACATCACGGACTTCGCCAGGACCGATGTCGTGCTCTCCCCCGAGCCGGAGTGGTTGATCACGCTCACCCCACGGCCGAAGTACGTCGGCAGCTCTTGTCCCCAGCCGGCGTACGGGACCCAGCTCTGGTCGGTGACGGTGGAGTCGCCGAGAAGCGCGATCTTCCTGGTCCCTTCCGATGCCTCGTGGATGCCGATGCCTGAGACGTGCGGGGCGTCGCCAGTGAACGTGAGCGTGAGACCGGGACTTCCTTCGCCGTCCCGTCCGTTCTGCTGTGCCTCGGGGTTGCGGACGTTCACCGTGAAGGTCCTGCGATCCAGCTCGCCGGCGTCGGTCTCGACGGTGTCGACCATGAGGCGGCGGGTCTCCGCCTGTACGCGGGTGCTGGCCGACTCGTGTCGATCGCCGAGCATGACGGTGACGTCATAGTGGCCAGGGGGGAGGTCCGGGTACGTGCACACGGTGCTGCCCGTGTCGGTGTCCGCGCACTGTTCGAGCAAGGCGGGGTCGGGGCGCGGGGCGCTGCTTCCCGGGGTGAGCGCGACCGCCGTCGGGGTCCCCGCGAGGGCTACTGCGGCAACGCCAGCGGATACCGCCGCCGTGAGTGCACGTCGCGTGCGCCGGTGGGTGGTCGGGAGGTGCTCGGAATTCATGACGTCGTTGTCCTTTCCAAGAGGGTCTCGTGCGTCGTTATTCGTCGGTTCCGGCGTAGGTGATGTTCGGCCTTGGGGGTGTGCTCATGCCGTCGCCGATGAAGTAGCTGGTGTGGTGCGACTGCATGTATCCCTTGAGCGTCATGGCGTTCCGGTAGGCCGGGTCGTGCGCGAGGGTGGGCAGCCGCAGGTCGGAGGGAACGTCGGTCGTGAAGACGATCAGCTCGTCAAAGCCCGCGTTCGTGTAGACGGCCTCTTCGCGCCAGTCACCGACGATGTCGCCCACGAGGGCGGGGTTGCGCCCGCCTGCCGCGTTCACGGCCCCGTATCGGCCGATGGTCTCCAGGCGTGGCAGGGCGTTCGAGGGCGCGGGACTCGCAGGGTCCCACTGCTCGATCTTGCCGTCGTTGAGCAGCTCGATCATCGGGTCGCCGTCCCACCACAGACCCAGCTGCGGCCAGGGCGACAGGGACGTGTCGGGCTCGGCGAGCTCGTTGGTCGAGGCGTTGTAGAGGCCGGAAAAGGACCACGCCTCCATGCCGGGATGGTTCGGGTCGATGTCGCCGACCATGCCACGACCGACGTCGGTGCCGGCAGTGCCGAGATGCCCCCAGAGCATCTCCCCGGTCGAGGCGTCGTAGTAGTACTCCAGGAGCCCGCTGGGGTTGCGCTGCTGGACGCCGTAGCCCTCCAGGCCGGGCCGGGCGGGGTCGATATCGGCGATGTGGAAGCGGTCGCCGTGAATGACGTCAGGCCCGAGTGTGTAGCGCAGGGTGCCGTCGCCGTTGAGTACGAAGCCGATCTCGGCGATCTCGTCGCGCCCGTCGCCGTCGACGTCGACGATGCGGGTGTTGTGCCCGTCGGGCAGGTCCTGGTCGCCGCGCAGGAACGTCCACTCCTGTGTCAGGTCGGTGCCGTCGAAGGTCCAGGCGGCATACATGAGGTTGAACCCGCCGTCGCCGACACGGTTCTTCAGGTAGCCCACGAGGTGCGGGGTCGTGCCGTCGAGGTAGCCGACGCCGAAGCGTGCGTACATCGGGCCGTCGGCGACGTAGTCGTCGGGCACAGGTGCGGTGGCCCGCGCGGCACCGGTCTGGCCGTCGAGGATCGCGATGGCCTGGTGGACGTCGTCGTCGAGCTCTAGGGTCTCGCCGTCGCCGAATGTCACGCCGTTCGCTACACGGAGTGCGACCTCGGCACGACCGTCGTCGTCGAGGTCTGCAACGGTCACACCGTCCCAGTGCCCGACGTCGATCGTGGCCGAGCCGCCCTCGATGTTGTCCTGGTCGGTGCTGTTCGGGCCCAGGTCGACCGACCACAGCCTCGTACCGTCGCTGCGGTAGGCCTCGATCGACTGCGGTGACGTCTGGCGGTCGAGGACGAAGTCGTACTCCCCGTCGCTGTCGAGGTCACCCACCCAGACGAACTTCACCGGCCCGCCGGCGGCGATCGGGATGCGGTGCGCCGGCTCGACGGCGTGCTCGGCCGTCAGCGTGAACGCCTCGCCGGGCTCCTGCTCGTCGCCATCCGCGACAGGGACCACACGGTAGGCGTTGTCGACACCGAGATCGGCGCTGGCGTCGACGAGGTTCGTCCCGCCCGTGAGCGGCTCGTCGGTCAGGCGCTGCCAGGCCCCGCCGTCGGCCGAACGCTCGACGTGGAAGCCAAGGCCAGCGGGGTCGAGGCCGAGCAGCCGCCAGCTCACCAGCACCTCGGTCTCCCCGGAGCGCACCGCCACCACGCCGCGGCCGAGCGCCTCCATCGGTCGCGCCTCGATCGCGGCGTCCGCGCGCGAGTCGTCGGAGAGGACTTCCGCCCCCGCAGGACCGAAGGCGGTCGCGGACAGGGAGGCGGCCACCAGGGCGCCGGTCACGGTCGCGCCACGCACGGTGCGGCGCCTGCCCGGGGCCGCGCTCACGAGAGCTTCTCCCCGACGAGGGCGAGGCACTGGATCGCCGCGAGCCCGTACTGCGCGGACGCGTTGGACGAGAAGCCTGCCTCGTCGACCGCCCGCAGCACGGCGGGCGGCTCCACCTGGTGGGTGCCCCAGTCCATGTCGTCCGGGTAGCCGGCGTGCCCGGTCGCGAGCTCCTTCCAGGCGCGTGCGGCGAGCGCGTCGTCGCCCAGCCGCGCGGCGGCGTACGCGGTGGCGCGCGAGTACGACTGCTTGAGGTTGAGGCTGCCCCAGTCCGACCCGGTCGCCTCCGTCTGCTCGGCCTTGGTGCCGTTGTACAGGCGGCAGAACTCGACCCAGCGGGCCTCGACCTCCGGCTCGTCGACCAGGTCCAGCAGCTCCGTCATGACCTCGATCAGGCCGAACACGGAACTGAGGCTGCCGACCTCCACATCCTTCTCGGGCCCGGAGGAGAACGTCGCCGTCTCCAGGTCGTAGGTGGAGCCGGCCTGCACCCACGCGTTGGGCAGCGCGGCGATCGACCGGGCGCTCGCCAGCAGGCGCTCGCGGGCCCGTGGGTCCCCGCCGCGCTCCCACTCGGTGAGCCACGCCCCGGCGATCGCGCCCCAGTCGGTGGTCTTGCTCAGCGGGAGCGCCGTCGGGTCCGGGTCGTACTCGCCCGTGGAGCCGTCCACCTTGCGGCCCGCGTTCAGCACCAGGTAGGTGCGGTCGGAGTCGACCAGCTCGCGCAGCAGGTCGCCGGAGCGCTCGTCGCCCGTGAGGAAGTAGGCGAAGCGGCGGTAGTTCGCGTTGCTGATCCGCACCTGCTTGGCGCTGTCGCCCCAGTGCTGCACACCGTGCCGCGTGCCCAGCCCCTTCCACTCGCCCAGGTGGTACTGGTCCACCTCGCCGGTGTGCCGGCTCATGGCCTCGGCGAACCGGAAGGCCCGCGCGTCGCCGGTGCGCAGGTAGTGGTACCAGAGCCACAGGTCCGTGGACAGCTCCGAATTGTCCCACGCGTAGCCGCCGACGTCGTACCTCCACTGGTGCCGGTCGCCGTCGTAGGAGTGCATGACGTCGCCGTAGTCCCAGAAGCCGTACCAGGACCGCTGGTCCACCTGCTCCAGGTGGTAGCGGTGGATCGCGTCGAGCCGATCCTCGATGGTCGACCGCGCCGCCGTGGACCGGTCGGCCGGCGACCACGAGCCGAACACGCCCGCCGAGTGGTTGTGCTGCGGGCTGCTCGCGGGCAGGGGCGGGGTGGCGGTCGCCGCCGCGAGCTCGGCGAACCGTGCGGCGGAGGGCGTGGCGGCCAGCGCCCAGAACATCAGCTCGGTGGTGCGCCCGACGCCGTACGGGGTGCCGAACCCCGGCTCGTAGTCCTCGTAGGTGATCTCCAGGGCGTCGAGCTGCTCGGGGTACGTGCCCTGGCCCATGCCGTCGTGGTAGAACCGCAGGTCCATCGCCTCGGCCCGCGGCGACCACATCCACACGGTGGCGTCCGCCTCGTCGGTCGCGGCGCCGGTGATCTCCAGCTCCGTGGGGTGCAGCTGCCAGAAGTCGCGCATCCCGAACGCCAGCCCTCCCGACGGCGTCCCGACGTAGCCGAGGCCGGGCGCGCGCGTGCCGGCGTCCGACCGGACCCACGAGTGCCCGGAGCCCGTGCGCTTGCGGATCTCGAACCCGTGCGCCGTCAGCTGCGACAGGCTGTGGTCGCCCCACGCAGGGATCCACTTGAGGCGGGTGGTGACCCGCTGGTCCCAGGTGGCCGGGTCCGGCAGCGCCCGGCCCTCAACCTGGGCGGTGCGCACCACCTCGCCCGGGTCGCGGCGCATGCCGGTGACGCCGCGCACCGCCTCGGCGAGCACACCGCCGTCGGGCCCGGCGAAGCGCACGTGCCGGTCGTAGAGCTCGCCGCGCATCGGGACCGTGAAGCGCACCCCGAGCCCGGTGACGAAGTCCTTCTCCTCGTCGCCGTCGAAGAAGAACGTGTGCACCAACCGGATCCCGTCCGAGCCCGCGAACAGGGCGAAGCGCAGCACGAACGGCAGCCAGTCGCGGCGTCCCCTGCGGTGCCTGCCCTCCACCTTGACCACGGCGCGCACCGGGCCGGACTGCTCCACGGTGACCTTCTCCACGGTGCCCGCAAACTCCTCGAAACCGACCTTCGCGCCGCGGTCGGAGTCCGGGGAGTCCTGCCGCTGCACGACGAGCCGCCCGTCCCTGGCGACCACCGCGCCGCCGCGGCGGATCGCGCGGACCACCGTGTCCCCCCGGCGGCCGAACTCGACCTGCACGACGCCCGTGTCCACCACGACGCGGCCCGGGTTCTCCTGCACCGTGATCGCGTGCGTGCCCTTCGCGGGGGTGCCCGGCGCGAGCCGGTACGACTCGGCCCGCGGGGCGGACTCGCTCACCGCGTGCGCCGTCCACTTCACCGACCCGTCGGGCCACCACGCGGTGGGCCAGGACTGCACGGGCACGGCCTCGCCCGCCGCGGTCGCCAGGGCGAAGGCCTGGTCGCCGGCCAGCGCGCCGCGCGGCCACGGCACGCCCCAGGTCGCGCCGCCCGCCAAAGCGGCGGGGGCGCCCCCCTCCAGCCAGCGCACGTCGACCGGGTCGTGCCCGGTGAGCTCGAGAGGTGCGAATGCGGGGGAAGGTGCCGCGTTGGCGGTGCGCGCGCTGAGCGCGGCGATTGCGCCTGCGGCAAGTCCTGAGGTCAGGACGGTACGGCGACTGACGTCGACCACGATGGTCACTCCTTCGTGCCAGTGGAAACGGGTCCGACAGTGGACGCGACCCATCGTGCGTCTAGCACGCGCCCGACTTGGCCGAACGGACAAAAACGGACGGCTGCCCGGGTGGGCGGTCAGGCACAGACAGCCAACTGCTCCGCGCAGACCGAGTGCGCGAGCGCACGCCCGGCGGCGAGGCGTTCGGCCTCGTCGACGGCGTGGGCACCTAGTTGTACTGACCCGGGACGCTCCGCCCGCCTCGACACGTGGACCTGCTGCCACGGCTCACCGAGCGTGCGTCCAGTGGTGCCTCGCTGCGTCGGCTACGACGATGCGCTCTGCTTCACGCGTCAGTTCCGCGCCGTCAACGGCGTGAGCCCGACCCAGTTCCGCCGGCAAGCCGGCTACGAAAGGTCTCGCGCCGGTCTGATCAGGCTCGCGGCATCCGACACGACCCGCGCATCTGGCTATGCCGTGACCCGTGCGATCCGCCATTCCATGACGAACGTGCTGCCCGGTTCGAGCACGATCAGGTCGATCTTGGAGTTCAGCGCATCGGGCGGGCACGTCATGGGCTCGATTGCGATGGCGTGGCGCCGATCTCCCCGGTCTGCAGCGTCACAGGTGTAGACCTGTATCCACCTGGCCGAGCTACCGCACTCCAGCTCGACGCCGAACCCCAGTTCATCGGTGACCCGCACCCGGGTCAGCCCCTCAGTGCCTCGGTGAAGAGCGCCGAACGCGTGGTTCAGGACCGTGCCGCCGATGATCCGCCTCTCGCGGAAGTCGAGTTTCGCGTCGTTTGCCGCGACACTCTCGACACTGACGGGGAGGAGCCGGCCCGGCGAAGGCTCCACGAAGAGATCCGCGGGCAGCTCGAGGAACCATCCCTCGACTCCACCGGGGAGCACAGGACCGGCAGCGAGGTACGGGTGACCGCCTAGTCCGAGCGGTGCGGGCACTCCCCCGTCGTTCGTCGCGACCACCCGTTGCCGGAGCCCGTTTGCGTCGACGTCGAACGACACCTCGAGCTGCACTCGCCACGGGTAGCCGGGCTGAGCCTCGATCGTGCCCGCCAAGGTCACATGACTCGCGTCCTGGCGTACGGCGTCGAAGTGCTGCCAGGCAACCAGGCCGTGGGCGGCACTCCCCCGCTCAGGTTCGTTGACGGGTAGCTGGTGGACGACGCCGCCGAACTCGTAGCGACCGTCCGCGGTGCGATTCGGCCACGGCGCGAGCAGGGCGCCACGCATGGCGGGTCGCATCTCGTCTGGTTCGAACGGCACCACCAGGTCGCCGTGGGAGTCGCGCAGCATCCGAAGAGACGCACCAACCGACGCGACGACGGCCTCGTAACCTGCCGCGCGGAGGGTGTGCTGCACTCCGGAGATCGCTGTTCGCGTGCGGTCGAACTGTTGCGTCGTCACGTGACCATCATGGCGCGCAGGCGGGATGATCTGAAGCACGATCGGACGACGGTTCAAGGACGACCGTCTGACCGCAGGCGCATGGCTACGCAGACTCTCGCCATACGACCACAGGGGTGACCACGCGGCATATCGGCGCTGAAGGGTTCATTCCGCCGGCGAACACGTCCGCGAGGATCGACGCCGCTTCGGTGGCCATGACATGCGGCTCCGACGAGAGCGTCGTCAGCGTCGGGCTGATCGCCTCCCCGAGCGAGAGCCCGTCGATGCCGACGATCCGGAGCCGATCCGGGACGTCGAGCCGCAGCGTGTGTGCGCCGTGAACGGCACCCATCGCCATCATGTCGTTGAACGCGAGAACCGTGTCGATCTCCGGGTCCCGGTCAAGCAGCGCACGCAGGCCGTTCGCGCCACCTGCGATCGACTCTGGTTCGCTGACGACCGTGCACGGCACGCCGACCGCCTCCTCGAAATACTGCCGGCGTGGGGATCCCCCGCTTTCCTCGGGGAGCGGGCCGGGAGTGTCGATCATGCCGAAGCGGCGGGCGCCCTTGGCACGAAGGGCGGAGACCAGGTCGAGGATCCCGCTTCGCAGATCGAGCTCGACCGAGTGCATGCCTGCTGCGTCAGCTCGCTGCTCCAACTGCACGAGCGGCAGGCCACGAGCCTCCTGGACGAAGCCTTCGGGCAGCTGATCGAGATATCCGACGATCCCGTCAACCTGGGCCATCATCGAGCGAATGGTCCTCGACTCACCCTGCTCTGAGGTCCCCACGAGAACCTGCCAGTCGCGGCGCTGCAACTCATCGATGAACGAGTCTGCCAGTTGCCCGTAATAGGGATTTCGAAAAGTTCCGACGACCAATCCCACGGCGTGCGTACGCTGGCGCGAGAGATCGATGGCGAAGCGATTCGGCCGGTACCCGAGCGACTCAACCTTCTGCATGACCCGACGACGGGTTTCCTCGCTGATGTCGGGCATTTCGTTGATCGCGCGTGTGACAGTTTGGCGCGACACCCCGGCGGCGCGAGCGACATCGCGAATGGTCACCCGGCTCGACGGCACGACGCCACCCCTTTTCCAGTAGTTTTCGCAGCGACCGGACGTCTGCCTGCGTCCACGCCACGCCTTCGAACTCTAGCGGTGCTCACGCCCAGTGCGTCGGAGGACAACATGTCCAGATGTCGCACGGGCACGCACCATCACGACGTCGTGGGTAGTTGCCGTCACGCAGGAGCTCGACGGCCCGCTCGGCGCAGACGATAGCAGGGCCATTCCGTCACGTGCGCACGCTCCGGCGTGCGGAAGCAGGCCGCCGCGCCTCGTCGCGGTTCGAGTTCGTGACCGGTCACGGTTGCGCGGCCGTGACCGGTCACGGTAGTTTGCCCGGACGTTGGCCGTCGGCACGGACGGTCACTCTTGATCGGAGCGCGGTAAGCGCTCTCCATCGACCGTTTACCAGTGAGGATTCGATGATGAATCGTGCACGACGACTGATCCCTACGCTGCTGGCAACGGGCGCGCTCCTGGCGTGCGGGGGCCTCCCGGCCGCAAGCGCGGACGCCGCGGCGCACAGACCGGCAGACAACGACAGCGCGGCTCCGTTTCAGCTCGAGCAGCTCGACCGCGGCCTCGTCGCGGTCAGCACCGACGAAGGCGTGTTCCTCAGCTGGCGCCTGCTCGGCTCGGAGGCCTCCGGCACTACCAAGACCGGCCTGAAGGGCCCCGACTTTGTCGTCTATCGCGACGGCAAGGCCATCGGCACGGTGACCGAAAGCACCAACTTCTCCGACCCTGACGGCTCCGCCACGTCGAGCTACACCGTCGCCCCGGTGGTGAGTGGCGTCGAGCTCGAGGCGAGTGACCCCGTCACTGCCTGGCAGGACGGCCATCGCGACGTGCCCCTGCAGAAGCCGTCCGACGGTGTCACTCCGGCGGGCGAGGCCTACAGCTATGTGGCCTACGACGCCTCGGCGGCCGACGTCGACGGCGACGGCGCGTACGAGCTCGTGGTGCTCTGGAACCCCACGAACGAGAAGGACGTGTCACTCAAGGGCTACACGGGCAACGTCTATCTCGACACATACGAGCTCGATGGCACCCTGCTCAACCGCCTCGACATGGGCGTCAACATCCGGGCCGGCCAGCACTACACGCAGTTCATGGTCTACGACTTCGACGGCGACGGCCGCTCCGAGACGATGCTGAAGACTGCACCGGGTACGAAGTCCACCGGGTACGACGCCGCCGGCGACGTGACACACCAGGACTACATCACGATGCCCAAGTCCGACATTGCCGCGGGCTACGCCAACACCGACGACTACCGGCTCAGCGCCGAGGGATACCAGGATCACCTGGCGTCGATGTTCGAGGGTTGGAGCGATCACCCCGAGGTGAAGGCCGGTAACTGGCCCGCGACGGTCGAAGACGCCCTCGGCATTCCGGTCACCCACGACTACCCACTCTCGACACAGGACGCCGAGGAGCTGGCCGACTACTTCATCGACGTCTATGCCCCGTCACGCAGCCCACGGAACGAGCTGCGCAAGTACGAGGGCTTCATCCTCGACGGCCCCGAGTACCTCTCGGTGTTCGACAGCACCACGGGCAAGGAACTCCAGACCATCCCCTACAAGCCGGGACGAGGCGACGACGGGCTCTCCTGGGGCGACTACGCGATGAACGTCATCGAGCCCGGGAACCGCGTCGACCGCTTCATCGCGGGAGTCGCCTACCTGGACGGCAAGCACCCCTCCGCCGTCTTTGCCCGTGGGTACTACACCCGGATGACGATGGCGACGTACGACTGGGACGGCAATTCGCTGCGCGAGCGCTGGTACGTCGACAGCGGGCACGTCCCCATGTCGAACCCCTTCAACGACCTGCCGCACGGCCGCGAGGGAAGCGACCCGGTCTGGGGGAGGATGGCTGGCCAGGGCTTCCACTCGATGAGCGCGGCCGACGTCGACGGCGACGGGAAGCAGGAGATCGTGTATGGCTCCGCAACCCTCGACGATGACGGCAGCGTCCTCTACAGCTCGTACGGCACTCTGCCCGAGGGGAGCGCCGCGCCGGGAAAGGTCGCGAAGCTCGGCCACGGCGACGGCATGTACGTGACCGACATCGACCCCAGCCGCCCCGGTCTCGAGATCTTCTCGGTCCACGAGAATGCCCGCAACGCCCCCTACGGCGCCGCGATGCGCGACGCCGCCACGGGCGAGGTCCTGTTCGGCGCCTACTCCGGAAAGGACACCGGAAACGGGCTCATTGGCGACGTGCGTCCGGACGTGCCCGGGATCGAGGCATGGGCGTCGATGCCGACCGGCACGACCGCGAGCGGTCTGCTCAGCGCGCATGGCGAGATCCTGTCGACCGAGAAGCCGGACCTCGTCGATGCGACGATCCACTTCGGTGCGGAGCCCACGACGCAGACGGTGTCGGGGGACCGTGACGGGGCGAAGAGCATCGTCGATTGGCAGCGGGGCACCCTGCTGCACGAGGAGGACACGGCTGGTAATCCGCCGTTGGTCGCCGACATCGTCGGAGACTGGCGCGAAGAGCTGCTCATCCGAACCAAGGACTCGACAGCGCTGCGCATCTTCACGACGACCGAACTCACCACGCACAAGCTGACCACGCTGATGCACGACAAGCAGTATCGCGCGGAGATCGCCCGCCAGAACACCGTCTACAACTACCCCACCCAGCCGGGCTTCTATCTGGCGAGCGACACCGACTGGTCTAAGGTGCCGATCCTCACGACACCCGTGACGCCGAAGGAGCCGCGCTTCATCGACAAGCGTGGACAGTTGCTCGACCTGATCGTGATCCCGAAGAGCACCTCCGTCGACTACTACGTCGACGGCAAGAAGGTGCGGGCCGGCGTGCACCGGGCACCGCGATCTGAGGCCACGGTGGCGGCGGTCCCGAAGCCCTTTTTCGCGATCGACGAAGATGCCGCCGCCAGCTGGACCCACGACTTCAGCCACAAGTGAGACGCCGGAATGGGCGCCGAACTACACCAATTGCTTTCTGGAATTCGACGAGCGAGGAGGCTCACACGATGAGCACCCGGAAGAACACGGCAGTGGGAGCGGCGATGCTGACCGTCGCCCTCACCCTCACGGCCTGCGGTGGCGGACCTGAGACTACGGAGCCCGGCTCCGCGGAGAAGGTGAGCACCGACGAGGACATCACCATCTCCCTCGCGTGGTGGGGCGACGACGACAGGGCGAGCAAGTACGAGGAGGCGGTGGACCTCTTCGAGGAGGAGCACCCCAACATCACGGTGCAGACGCAGTTCCAGGACTGGGACGGCTACTGGACCTCCCGAGCGACCGAGGCCGCCGGCGGCGCGCTGCCCGACGTCATGCAGATGGACCTGTCGTACGTGCGCCAGTACGGCGCCACCGGACAGCTGCTCGACCTCAACGGTCAGGTGGGCGTCAACCTGAACCTCGACGGCTTCGAGGACTCTTTGCTCACCTCCGGCCAGATCGATGAGGGCCAGTATGCGATCCCCACGGGCTCGAACACGCTTGCGGTGCTCTACAACGCTGACCGGCTGAAGGACCTCGGCATCGAGCCGCCGGCCGAGGGCTACACGTGGGACGACTACAACGCCTGGATCGAGAAGGTTTCCGAAGCGGGCAAGGGCAAGGACCCCGTGGTCTACGGCTCCTTCGATTACACCGGCACCCTCTGGTTCTTCCTGCAGTGGCTCGTCCAGCAGGGCGTGGAACCGTTCTCGGAGGACGGGCAGCTGAACTTCGACGAGGCTCAGCTGACCGAGTGGCTGACCTCGGGTCAGGATCTGCGCGACTCGGGCGCCTTCTTCCCGATCAAGAGGACGAAGCAGCTCGAGCCCCTTGGCGGTTTCACGGTCAACGAGACCGCCTCTGAGGCGACTTGGGACAACGTCTTGGCCAACTACGCCGCAGCGAGCGGCCAGGACATCCGCCTGCTGCCGATGCCGTCCGGCGAGAAGGGGCCGCAGCAGTTCTGGAAGCCGGCCATGCTGCTCTCTGCGTCAGGCGAGACCGCGCAGCCCGAGGCCTCCGCGGCCCTGATCGACTTCCTCGTCAACGACCCCGAGGTCGGCAAGATCTTCGGCACCTCCAAGGGCGTGCCCGCCGTCGCCGCGCAGCGCGACGCGATGGAGGTCGAGCCCGGTTCGGTGGATGAGCAGGTCGTGCAGTTCGAAGAGGACATGGCGGACGTCGTCACCGAGCCTGTCCCGGTGCCTGTGGAGGGCATGGGCGAGATCGAGGCGGAGTTCAAGCGCCTCGGCGAGGAACTGCAATACGGCAACATCACCGTCGACGAGTTCGTCACGCAGTGGTTCTCCTTCGCCAACAGCACCGTGAAGCAGTCATGAGCTGTCGAGGGAGCGGCCATCAGGCCGTTCCCTCGACGCCGTGCTGAATGTCAATCTGCTATTTCAAGGATCCTCGTGACTGCAATCGCCCCTCCCCGGTCCGATAGGCCCATCAACACCAGACCACCCAGCCCGAGAAAGGTGTCCCGTCGCCGTGATGCTGGTGCGGGGTTCGCGTTCTTGTCGCCGTGGTTGGTGGGTTTTGTGGTGTTGACGGCGTTCCCGATGGT
>NZ_JBNOZL010000013.1:0-5430 GCF_050311635.1 Isoptericola nanjingensis
GGTGTGTGAAGTTGTTGGCTTATTAGTACCGGTCAGCTCCGACAGTCTTTAGTCCTGTCTTC
The DNA here is from genome assembly GCF_050311635.1 of Isoptericola nanjingensis. Lineage (NCBI taxonomy): Bacteria > Bacillati > Actinomycetota > Actinomycetes > Micrococcales > Promicromonosporaceae > Isoptericola > Isoptericola nanjingensis. The sequence continues at coordinate 63 of NZ_JBNOZL010000013.1, forward strand.
CACATCCGGCCTATCTACCCAGTGGTCTAGCTGGGTGCCTTCACCCCGCAAGGGGGATGGAAACCTCATCTTGAAGCAGGCTTCCCGCTTAGATGCTTTCAGCGGTTATCCCTTCCGAACGTAGCTAACCAGCCGTGCTCCTGGCGGAACAACTGGCACACCAGAGGTTCGTCCGTCCCGGTCCTCTCGTACTAGGGACAGCCCTTCTCAAGTTTCCTGCGCGCGCAGCGGATAGGGACCGAACTGTCTCACGACGTTCTAAACCCAGCTCGCGTACCGCTTTAATGGGCGAACAGCCCAACCCTTGGGACCTACTCCAGCCCCAGGATGCGACGAGCCGACATCGAGGTGCCAAACCATGCCGTCGATATGGACTCTTGGGCAAGATCAGCCTGTTATCCCCGGGGTACCTTTTATCCGTTGAGCGACGGCGCTTCCACAAGCCACCGCCGGATCACTAGTTCCGACTTTCGTCCCTGCTCGACCTGTCGGTCTCACAGTCAAGCTCCCTTGTGCACTTGCACTCGACACCTGATTGCCAACCAGGCTGAGGGAACCTTTGAGCGCCTCCGTTACATTTTGGGAGGCAACCGCCCCAGTTAAACTACCCACCAGGCACTGTCCCTGATCCGGATTACGGACCGAGGTTAGATGGTCGATATGGCCAGAGTGGTATTTCAACGATGACTCCACCCGACCTGGCGGCCGGGTTTCACAGTCTCCCACCTATCCTACACAAGCCACACCGAACACCAATACCAAGCTATAGTAAAGGTCCCGGGGTCTTTCCGTCCTGCTGCGCGTAACGAGCATCTTTACTCGTAGTGCAATTTCGCCGAGCTCGCGGTTGAGACAGCGGAGAAGTCGTTACGCCATTCGTGCAGGTCGGAACTTACCCGACAAGGAATTTCGCTACCTTAGGATGGTTATAGTTACCACCGCCGTTTACTGGGGCTTAAATTCTGGGCTTCACCGAAGTTGACCCGTCCTCTTAACCTTCCAGCACCGGGCAGGCGTCAGTCCGTATACATCGTCTTGCGACTTCGCACGGACCTGTGTTTTTAGTAAACAGTCGCTTCTCCCTGGTCTCTGCGGCCCTCCCCGCTTCCCACCGCAAGGGTGTTCACGGATCGGGCCCCCCTTCTCCCGAAGTTACGGGGGCATTTTGCCGAGTTCCTTAACCACGATTCGCTCGATCGCCTTGGTATTCTCTACCTGACCACCTGAGTCGGTTTGGGGTACGGGCGGCTAGAACCTCGCGTCGAGGCTTTTCTTGGCAGCAGAGGATCACCCGATTCCCGCATACGCGGTCACTATCAGTTCTCACCCTATGTGCTTCGCGGATTTGCCTACGAAGCGGGCTACAACCTTGGACGTGGACTACCATCGCCACGCCGGGCTACCTTCCTGCGTCACCCCTGTTAACACGCTTACCTACTACCGGTTCGGGTCCCACGCCGCGCCACCGGTGAGATCCCGAAGGATCTCGGTGGTGGTCTGGGATGGTTAGCATCACCGGGCTCGGTATGGGCGGTTCTTCGCCGGTAGGAGAATATCAACTCCTTGTCCATCGACTACGCCTGTCGGCCTCGCCTTAGGTCCCGACTTACCCAGGGCGGATTAACCTGGCCCTGGAACCCTTGGTCATTCGGCGGACGGGTTTCTCACCCGTCATTCGCTACTCATGCCTGCATTCTCACTCGTGTGGGCTCCACCACTAGGTCACCCTGCAGCTTCACTGCCCACACGACGCTCCCCTACCCACCCACACACCTGAACACCAATCAAGTTGGTGCTGGGCTAACGTGTGAGTGCCACGGCTTCGGCGGTGTACTTGAGCCCCGCTACATTGTCGGCGCGGAATCACTTGACCAGTGAGCTATTACGCACTCTTTCAAGGGTGGCTGCTTCTAAGCCAACCTCCTGGTTGTCTGTGCAACTCCACATCCTTTCCCACTGAGCACACGCTTAGGGGCCTTAGCCGATGATCTGGGCTGTTTCCCTCTCGACTACGAAGCTTATCCCCCGCAGTCTCACTGCCACGCTATGTCTTACCGGCATTCGGAGTTTGGCTGACGTCAGTAACCTGGTAGGGCCCATTAGCCATCCAGTAGCTCTACCTCCGGCAAGAAACACGTGACGCTGCACCTAAATGCATTTCGGGGAGAACCAGCTATCACGAAGTTTGATTGGCCTTTCACCCCTAACCACAGGTCATCCCCTCAGTTTTCAACCTAAGTGGGTTCGGTCCTCCACGCCGTCTTACCGGCGCTTCAACCTGCCCATGGCTAGATCACTTCGCTTCGGGTCTAGACCCGGCGACTGTACCGCCCTATTCGGACTCGCTTTCGCTACGGCTTCCCCACACGGGTTAACCTCGCCACCGAGCACTAACTCGCAGGCTCATTCTTCAAAAGGCACGCCGTCACCCCTGCTAAGGAGGCTCCGACGGATTGTAGGCACACGGTTTCAGGTACTATTTCACTCCCCTCCCGGGGTACTTTTCACCTTTCCCTCACGGTACTAGTCCGCTATCGGTCACTAGGTAGTATTTAGGCTTAGCAAGTGGTCTTGCCAGATTCACACGAGATTTCTCGGGCCCCGTGCTACTTGGGATCCCCTCAACCAGGCCGCACCATTTCGTCTACGGGACTCACACCCACTACGGTCCGCCTTTCAATGCGGTTCGACTATGACACGGCTTTCTTACTGGCTACCAGACTGTCAGATCTGGTCAGAAGGTCCCACAACCCCGCATGTGCAACGCCTGACAGCTTGACACACACACGGTTTGGCCTCATCCGCTTTCGCTCGCCACTACTCACGGAATATCTCTTCCTGTCGGTACTGAGATGTTTCACTTCCCGACGTTCCCCCCTACACCCTATGTATTCAGATGCAGGTGACTGGGCATGACCCCAGCCGGGTTCCCCCATTCGGACACCCTCGGATCACAGCTCGTTTGCCAACTCCCCGAGGCTTATCGCAGGCTACCACGTCCTTCTTCGGCTCCTAGTGCCAAGGCATCCACCCTGTGCCCTTAAAAACTTCGACACACTACAATATTTCACAGAGATCAGAAAACCCGTCCCCCACCCCTTCAAAGAAGAAGACGAGGAACAAGTACTGAACATCTGGGATGCTCGCGTCCACTGTGCAGTTCTCAAGCAACGGACGACCCGCAGACACCCGGCACGCCTACCCCCACCAAGGGAGCGGTTCACACCAGCCCACGACCCGTATCCATCAAGACCACCCACCACCCCACCCGCCCCACCCACAAGGAGAGAGACGAACAAGGACCGGCCGATTGCCTCAGGACCCAACAGTGTGCTCGCGAACCAGACCAACCCCCCACCACCAGCGTTCCCCCACCCGACCCCGAAGAGTCCGACCCCGAAGAGCCTGGCCCCGAAGAGCCATGGTGCGTACTAGCCGGCCAGCGAAGCGCCGAACCGATCCTTCTAGTCAATGTTCCACCCGTGAGCAACCACCAGACACTCAATCGGTGCCTCAGATGGTCTGCCTGACCCCCACCCCACCACCGAACCCACCAGAAGACCTGGCAGACGAGGCAATGAAGCGACGCACGAAGCGCCACAGGGGGTATCAGATGCTCCTTAGAAAGGAGGTGATCCAGCCGCACCTTCCGGTACGGCTACCTTGTTACGACTTAGTCCCAATCGCCAGTCCCACCTTCGACCACTCCCCCCGGAAAACCGGTTGGGCCATGAGCTTCGGGTGTTACCAACTTTCGTGACTTGACGGGCGGTGTGTACAAGGCCCGGGAACGTATTCACCGCAGCGTTGCTGATCTGCGATTACTAGCGACTCCGACTTCATGGGGTCGAGTTGCAGACCCCAATCCGAACTGAGACCGGCTTTTTGGGATTCGCTCCACCTTACGGTATCGCAGCCCTCTGTACCGGCCATTGTAGCATGCGTGAAGCCCAAGACATAAGGGGCATGATGATTTGACGTCATCCCCACCTTCCTCCGAGTTGACCCCGGCAGTCTCCCATGAGTCCCCGGCATAACCCGCTGGCAACATAGGACGAGGGTTGCGCTCGTTGCGGGACTTAACCCAACATCTCACGACACGAGCTGACGACAACCATGCACCACCTGTGCACCGACCTTACGGGGCACCCATCTCTGAGTGTTTCCGGTGCATGTCAAGCCTTGGTAAGGTTCTTCGCGTTGCATCGAATTAATCCGCATGCTCCGCCGCTTGTGCGGGCCCCCGTCAATTCCTTTGAGTTTTAGCCTTGCGGCCGTACTCCCCAGGCGGGGCACTTAATGCGTTAGCTGCGGCACGGAACTCGTGGAATGAGCCCCACACCTAGTGCCCAACGTTTACGGCATGGACTACCAGGGTATCTAATCCTGTTCGCTCCCCATGCTTTCGCTCCTCAGCGTCAGTTGCGGCCCAGAGACCTGCCTTCGCCATCGGTGTTCCTCCTGATATCTGCGCATTCCACCGCTACACCAGGAATTCCAGTCTCCCCTACCGCACTCTAGTCTGCCCGTACCCGATGCAAGCCCGAGGTTGAGCCTCGGGATTTCACACCAGACGCGACAGACCGCCTACGAGCTCTTTACGCCCAATAATTCCGGACAACGCTTGCGCCCTACGTATTACCGCGGCTGCTGGCACGTAGTTAGCCGGCGCTTCTTCTGCAGGTACCGTCACTTGCGCTTCTTCCCTGCTGAAAGAGGTTTACAACCCGAAGGCCGTCATCCCTCACGCGGCGTCGCTGCATCAGGCTTGCGCCCATTGTGCAATATTCCCCACTGCTGCCTCCCGTAGGAGTCTGGGCCGTGTCTCAGTCCCAGTGTGGCCGGTCGCCCTCTCAGGCCGGCTACCCGTCGACGCCTTGGTAGGCCATCACCCCACCAACAAGCTGATAGGCCGCGAGCCCATCCCCCACCGAAAAACTTTCCAACCCACACCATGCGATGCAGGCTCATATCCGGTATTAGACCCCGTTTCCAAGGCTTATCCCGAAGTGGAGGGCAGGTTGCTCACGTGTTACTCACCCGTTCGCCACTGATCCATCCCAGCAAGCTGGGACTTCACCGTTCGACTTGCATGTGTTAAGCACGCCGCCAGCGTTCGTCCTGAGCCAGGATCAAACTCTCCGTAAAAGAAGAGAAACACCACGAGCCCCCGAAAGAGCCCGCAGCATTCAACGATACTGGCCAGACCAAGCTGAACTGCTCAGTCCGATCCAAAGGAACCACAAAGGGTTCAAAAATTTGGCATTGACTATCAAACACACTGTTGAGTTCTCAAACAACCGACGCACACCGCAGAACCAGAACCACTCTCAGTTCCGACCCCGCCGGGGCAACCCCTCAAACTTAC
>NZ_JBNOZL010000014.1:0-1157 GCF_050311635.1 Isoptericola nanjingensis
CTGTTCTTCAACCTGCTGCTGGAGACCATCGGCGCGTTCCAGGTGTTCGGGTCGGCGTTCATCATCTCCGGCGGCACGGGCGGGCCGGCGGACTCGACCCTGTTCTACACGCTGTACCTGTACATCAAGGGCTTCGCCCAGTTCGACATGGGGTACGCCTCGGCGATGGCCTGGGTCCTGGTCATCGTGGTCGGCGTCATCACCGCGATCCTGTTCAAGACCTCGAACGCCTGGGTCCACTACTCCGGAGACAACCGATGAGCGACACACACATCGTCACCCCTCCCTTGTCGGCCCAGGCGGCCGCGGCCGGCGTCCCCGTCCCCGCGAGCGGCGGGTCGCGTCCCGCGGGTCCGATCGATTCCTCCTCACGTCAGGCCGCGAGACGGCGCAAGGGCGTGCGGTCGGTCGGGTTCCACGCCTTCATGGTCGTCTGCACGATCGTGGTGCTGTATCCCGCGGCGTGGATGCTGATGTCCTCGTTCAAGCCGTCCAACGAGATCATCGGGAACATCAGCCTGTGGTCGGACAACCTGTCGCTGTCCAACTTCGCGACCGCGTTGTCCGGGATCGGCGGGGTCGGGTTCTGGACCTTCTTCGGCAACTCGATGATCCTGGCCGTCGCGTCCGTGGTCGGGGTGATCCTGTCCTCGACCGTGGCCGCGTACGCGTTCGCGAGGATCGACTTCCCCGGCCGGGGCATCTTCTTCGCGATCATGATCGGCACCCTGCTGCTGCCGTTCCACGTCGTGATCATCCCGCAATACATCATGTTCAACGAGCTCGGCCTGGTGAACACGTTCATCCCCCTGCTGGCACCGAAGTTCCTCGCCGGCGAAGCGTTCTTCGTGTTCCTCATGGTCCAGTTCATGCGCAACCTGCCCAGAGAGCTCGACGAGGCCGCCCGCATCGACGGCGCCGGCCACGGCCGCATCTTCGGCTCCATCATGCTGCCCCTGATGCGCCCCGCCATCATCACCAGCTCGATCTTCGCGTTCATCTGGTCCTGGAACGACTTCCTCGGACCCCTGCTCTACCTCAAGAAGCCCGACCTGTACCCCCTGCCCATCGCGCTCCGCCTCTACGTCGACCAAACCTCCGTGTCCGACTACGGCGCCCAGATGGCCATGGCCGTCCTCGCCCTGCTGCCCGTGATG
>NZ_JBNOZL010000015.1:0-277 GCF_050311635.1 Isoptericola nanjingensis
TCCTTCTTTGCTATATAATAAAAAAACAAATTAAATTTAAATTACTTACTTTCTGAGCAAGACCAAATTATCATAAACTTTTTTATGAGTTAATCCAGTATATTTATTATTATAATATTCCCATTTTTTTTTTGAGTCCTTCACGCAGCATGGATACTTCCGCCTCGGTGAGAAGTCTCTGTTTGGCATCTTCTTCTTCTTGATGTCTTCTTCTCATTTCTTTTATGTCATTTAATTCATTTTCGTGATTTAATCTATATTTTTTAATATAATCAGG
>NZ_JBNOZL010000016.1:0-277 GCF_050311635.1 Isoptericola nanjingensis
TCAGCCGCGTCATTGTTCCCGCCGGTTGTCAAGGTTTCAGCGAGAACCTCGCCTATCCGCTTGTAGCCGTCGGCGTTCGGATGAAAGCCGTCGATCGTATAGGTACTCAACGTCAGCTCAGTGATCCCGCTGTTAGAATACAGATCGCACACGGGTAGACCGTACATCTTACCGATCAGCTTCACGGCGTTGACGTAGTCGATCAGCTTCAAGCCCTCTGCGTTGGGCTTGTTCCCGTCATAAGTTGCCTCATAGCTCGACCACGCGGGATAAGGAT
>NZ_JBNOZL010000017.1:0-276 GCF_050311635.1 Isoptericola nanjingensis
TCTCGCCTATAATGAACGCCTGTGCAAGTCCGTCTGGTGAGGGCTGTTCAGCATACTCAAAGTGAACGCCATAATCAGAGCCGTCACCCAACAGACGCTTGAAGCCAGGGAGATCGTATGGTGTAGAGATAATGAGGATATCTCTAATCCCTGCTAGCATCAAAGCACTGATGGGATAATAAACCATCGGTTTATCATAGATAGGGAGCAATTGCTTGCTAACACCCTTAGTAATAGGGTAAAGTCTGGTGCCAGAGCCACCGGCAAGTACGATTC
>NZ_JBNOZL010000018.1:0-276 GCF_050311635.1 Isoptericola nanjingensis
CCCGTACATTGGAGCAAGGCGATGGTTGGGAAACGGGATTCGCCAATAAGGAACTGCGACTTGAGATAAAAGGAAATCTTACCGACAAGCTTTTTTATCGCCTGCGCCATCGCCTGAACAAAGCCAACAATGCCAAAGGCGAGGATAACTTTGCCAAAGCCACCGACATTATGATGGTGGGATATAACTTCAGCGACAAACTATCGCTGATGGCAGGAAAAATGACCCAGATATGGGGAGGTTACGAGTACGACGAGAATCCTATGCATGTTTATG
>NZ_JBNOZL010000019.1:0-276 GCF_050311635.1 Isoptericola nanjingensis
ACTCTGAAATACCTTCAATCGAATATCTATCATATTATTCAAGTTTCGCATGTTAAAAATTTGTTGAGATAAGGTCGCAAAAAAGAGCACAGGGATTACCACCAATCGCAAGCTCGATTTCTTCGAGGCCTACAGGATTTACTCCAGACGTTGGTCTCTGGAAGTCGTATTCAAGGAGAGCAAGCAGAACCTGGGACTCGGAAAGTACCAGATGCGCCGCTCGGCTTTGCCGCTTGGCTCGTCCAAGAACTTCTCCTCGCAGATTGCCATGACTGT
>NZ_JBNOZL010000020.1:0-272 GCF_050311635.1 Isoptericola nanjingensis
TGCATTTCAGGAAAAACTCAATTTGTTGGAACTCCTAAAGGTAAAAGCTTTCTTATAGGGGAATTCGGAAAAAGAATGAATCAATTGAAATGCCAAATGACCTTAGATGGTATAACTTGTATATTACCTTACTTAGACCAAAATTATAGACCCAATGTTTATTTGTCTAAAAGAATAGCCAATTTAACAATGGATGATATAAATAAAGACGAATTAATTTTAGATGAAAGATATTTAAGCAAATTAAAAGATAAAGAAGAAATAGACAAATA
>NZ_JBNOZL010000021.1:0-271 GCF_050311635.1 Isoptericola nanjingensis
TGCTCTGCAGAAGCAGATCAATCAGAATGAGAAGTCGATGCGGCAACTGGAGAAACAGGCCACGAACGTCATCGACGTCATCAAAAACATGGACTCGTCATCGCTCGTACAACTGCAACAGGCACAGAGGATGCTGAACGCTGAGATGCAGAAGACTCCGCAGAACACGGAATACTTCAAGCAACTCAACGAGAAGCTGCAGTCTGTAAAGACATCCATCGCCGGAATCAGGGCCGAAAGCAAGGAAAACTACACCGAGATGAGCCAGGCA
>NZ_JBNOZL010000022.1:0-270 GCF_050311635.1 Isoptericola nanjingensis
GCATCTCCATAAGTTCCTGACGACGGCGATGACGTTGGATATAGGTAGCAAAGAGCACAACTATTATAACCACAAAGGCTATACCTATTATAATTATAATCTGCTTAAAATGATTATCGGCTTTCAGTTGCACATTCTCTTCTGCCTGTTTCTGATTATTGTAGAAGGCGTCGGCTTGGGCGATAGCTTCGTTGTTGGCGATAAAGTTTAACTCGTCGTTCAAATCCTTGTAACGTGTGAAATGGTCTTCGGCCTCGGCAGCTTTACCTT
>NZ_JBNOZL010000023.1:0-263 GCF_050311635.1 Isoptericola nanjingensis
TTTTTGAATTCATTAGAGTTCATTAAATTTAAACAAGCCAAATTTTCAAACAATTTTTTTTTATCTGAAATTTGCGGAAGTCTTAAATAAGAATCTTGATGATTTTTACTCATTGATGAATTACTAAATGAATCTTCACCTTTCGAATCTTCATTTATATGATTTAATAATATAACTGGAAGTAATTTATTATAATTATATTTATTATTTATATTTTGCTCTTTTGTTATTCCATTACTTACTAAATTTATATTTGATATATT
>NZ_JBNOZL010000024.1:0-253 GCF_050311635.1 Isoptericola nanjingensis
CGCATCAGGGGCAGCATGATGGAGCCGAAGATGCGGCCGTGGCCGGCGCCGTCGATGCGGGCGGCCTCGTCGAGCTCGCGGGGCAGGTTGCGCATGAACTGGACCATGAGGAACACGAAGAACGCTTCCCCGGCGAGGAACTTCGGTGCCAGCAGGGGGATGAAGGTGTTCACCATGCCGAGCTCGTTGAACATGATGTATTGCGGGATGATCACGACGTGGAACGGCAGCAGCAGGGTGCCGATCATGATCG
>NZ_JBNOZL010000025.1:0-253 GCF_050311635.1 Isoptericola nanjingensis
AATCACCATCATTCTCATTTTCATTATCTTGTTTTTTAATTTTAAAATTACCTTTATTATCTTCTAATTTATCCTTAGAATCTCCTTCTTTTATTTTATTTTTCTTTTCTTTTTTTTCTTTTAATATATTTTCAATCAGATTTTTTACATGTTTCATTTTTGTTATTTTTTTATTTTGATATACATCCTCAAAAAAATTTGGATAAATATCAAGACATGTTTTTATTTTATCAATTCCATCAATTAAATTATG
>NZ_JBNOZL010000026.1:0-247 GCF_050311635.1 Isoptericola nanjingensis
AGCGCGGGCAACCACGCGCAGGGCGTGGCCCTCGCGGCCCAGATGCTCGGCATCCACGCCATCGCCTACATGCCCGTGGACGCCTCGGTGCCGAAGCTGCGGGCCACCCGCGGCTCCGGGGCCGAGGTGCGGCAGGTCGGCGAGAGCGTGGACGAGGCGCTCGGCGCCGCCCGCGCGGAGGCAGCGCGCTCCGGGCGCCCGCTCATCCACCCGTTCGACCACCTCGACGTCGTCACCGGTCAGGGCA
>NZ_JBNOZL010000027.1:0-243 GCF_050311635.1 Isoptericola nanjingensis
TATTTTTATTTCTGATTCTTTTACTATTTTTTTCATTTCTAAAAAATTTTTTAATTTTTTTTCTTCATTTAATTTTTTTTCTTTTTCTAATTCACTTTTTATATTATCTATAATATATTTATCAAATTTTTTTTCTTTAAGAAAAGCTAATCTTTGCATTATTTTTTTTGTTTTCATTTGTTCTTTTTGTGCTAATTTTTCTAAATTTAATTTTTTTATTTTTTCTTCTTCTCTTTCTTTTTC
>NZ_JBNOZL010000028.1:0-242 GCF_050311635.1 Isoptericola nanjingensis
GCCAAGCGGCGCAAGGGGGTCCGGTCGGTCGGGTTCCACGCCTTCATGGTCATCTGCACGATCGTGGTGCTCTACCCGGCGGCGTGGATGCTCATGTCCTCGTTCAAGCCGTCGAACGAGATCATCGGGAACATCAGCCTGTGGTCGGACAACCTGTCCCTGTCCAACTTCGCCACCGCGTTGTCCGGGATCGGCGGGGTCGGGTTCTGGACCTTCTTCGGCAACTCGATGATCCTGGCCGT
>NZ_JBNOZL010000029.1:0-241 GCF_050311635.1 Isoptericola nanjingensis
GCGGGCGCGCGGTGCTCGTGGTGCGCGACGTCCGGCACGGGCACCTCGCGGCGCCCGACCCCCGGGTCGACGCCCTGAGGCAGGTCGCCGTGCCGCTCCTCGACACGGTCGGAGACCTGCCGTACGCGCAGATCGGGGCGGTGCACGCCGACCCGGACGACCCGCTGCCGTTCGTCGAGCGTGGCGGGCTGCTGCGCGAGCTGACCGAGGACGCGGTCGACGCGTTCCTCGGGGCCGTGCC
>NZ_JBNOZL010000030.1:0-240 GCF_050311635.1 Isoptericola nanjingensis
GATCCGGGATGCTTCTTCCGTATAGAAGAAGAGACAGTCTTTCAGGGTGATGTCGTGGATCATCTGCAGGGTGCCGGAGGCCTTTACGCCCACCCGTGCATCGCGGCAGGTAACCCGTTCGATATGGATGTCCTTGAAGTTCGGGAGGAAGCTCTCCGTCTCGGCCGCCATGGCATCGTCGCGTCCCACCGGACGGTCCGCGTAGGAAGTCTCGAAAACCACCGCCTCACCCTGGATATC
>NZ_JBNOZL010000031.1:0-239 GCF_050311635.1 Isoptericola nanjingensis
TTTACAACCCCCTCAATGAAAATCCCAGCATTTTCTTCTATTTCTATATATACTCCTTTATGAATAGCAAAAACTGTTTGCTCTCCTGAAAGCACTATTGGACTTCCTGATGAGCCATCTTTTGTTTTACTATTATGAATAAATATATTATCATTTTCGGGATATATACCTAATATCATTCCTTTACTATAGGAAAGTTCGCCACCTTTTGGATATTGGATTATTTCTATATTTTTTTT
>NZ_JBNOZL010000032.1:0-233 GCF_050311635.1 Isoptericola nanjingensis
GACGACGGCCTCCACGCCCGGCACGCGCAGCGGCCAGCGGACGGCGGCGGTGGGCAAGTCGACCCCCTCGCGGTGGCACGCGGCCGCCATCCGCAGGGCACGGTCGACCTGGTCCGGCGACGCGGGGTGGGAGTCGAAGAGCGGCGCCGCGACCGGGTCGGCGAGCACGCCGGAGTTGTAGACCCCCGCCGCGACGACGCCGCCGCCGCGCTCGCGGGCGGCGGGCAGCAGGT
>NZ_JBNOZL010000033.1:0-228 GCF_050311635.1 Isoptericola nanjingensis
GCGCCGCCCCGGCGCCGATCTCGACGACCCGCGCGCCGTCGACGTCGCCGCGCAGGCCGGCCTCCGCCTCGGTGAGCCCCTCCGGGCCCCAGCGGAAGCCCGCGTCGCCGAGGACCGGGCCGTGCTCGGCGAGGTACTCGTCGGCGTTCTCGTCCCCCCACCCCCGCGCGGCCGCGTTCCCCGCCTCGTCGGGGACGTCGTCGTACCCCGCGTGCGTGACGGGACGGG
>NZ_JBNOZL010000034.1:0-218 GCF_050311635.1 Isoptericola nanjingensis
TTGACGGCGTTCCCGATGGTGGCGTCGTTGTATCTGGCGTTCACGGACTATGACTTGTTCCGGCCGCCGTCGTGGGTCGGGATCGACAACTTCGTGAAGTTGTTCGAGGACCCGCGTTTTTGGACGTCGGCGAAGGTGACGGCGATCTATGTGCTGGTCGGCACGCCGATCAAGCTCGCGGCGGCGTTGCTGGTCGCGATGGTGCTGAACATGAAGCA
>NZ_JBNOZL010000035.1:0-215 GCF_050311635.1 Isoptericola nanjingensis
TGCTTCATGTTCAGCACCATCGCGACCAGCAACGCCGCCGCGAGCTTGATCGGCGTGCCGACCAGCACATAGATCGCGGTCACCTTCGCCGAGGTCCAGAACCTGGGGTCCTCGAACAGCTTCACGAAGTTCTCGACACCCACCCACGACGGCGGCCGGAACAAGTCATAGTCCGTGAACGCCAGATACAACGACGCCACCATCGGGAACGCCGT
>NZ_JBNOZL010000036.1:0-210 GCF_050311635.1 Isoptericola nanjingensis
AACTTCGCCACCGCGTTGTCCGGGATCGGCGGGGTCGGGTTCTGGACCTTCTTCGGCAACTCGATGATCCTGGCCGTCGCCTCGGTGGTCGGGGTGATCCTGTCCTCGACCGTCGCGGCCTACGCGTTCGCGCGGATCGACTTCCCCGGCCGGGGCATCTTCTTCGCGATCATGATCGGCACCCTGCTGCTGCCGTTCCACGTCGTGATC
>NZ_JBNOZL010000037.1:0-210 GCF_050311635.1 Isoptericola nanjingensis
GATGACCATGAAGGCGTGGAACCCGACCGACCGGACCCCCTTGCGCCGCTTGGCCGCCTTGCGCAGCGAGGTGTCGATGGTGGCGTGCTCGCGCACGGGTGCGGGCTGGGACAGAGTCTGGGTGCTCGTCGGGGCGCTCATCGGTTGTCTCCGGAGTAGTGGACCCAGGCGCCTGAGGTCTTGAACAGGATCGCGGTGATGATGCCGACC